>JAVBNJ010000040.1:0-21596 GCA_031551625.1 Bacteroidales bacterium
ATAATAAAATAATTCGTGCCATTCGTGTAATTCGTGGATAACTGTTTTTATAATTTATCTGTTGTTTGCGGTTGATTGTCTTGGTAGGTTTTTCCGTTTACTTTCACATTTTTTGATTTGCTTACAGTCAAAGCGGGACCTTGTTGCGGTATTACTTTCACGTTTGTCATTTCCACATTCGTACTTTCCGAAATCACAATGCCGCGTGTCGAAGTAATATCTACATTTTCTACACGTACATTCTCCACATTCATTTCGGGCAATCCATTGAAATACATAGCGCGGTCGGCGCCTTTGCAGCGAATATTTTTTATATGTATGTTACGGAATTGCGGTGTTGTTTCGTCGGCCTTCGGTATAACTATAGTATTAGTTGATGTGCTGTTTGCCTCACCGTCGCGCGCTTCCACAGCCGATTTTCCACCATAAAACAAGTCAAACAACAGCGGTTCGGCGGGAATATTCATCATATCAATATCAGATATCCAGATATTTTCGACTACCCCTCCCCTACCACGGGTACTCTTGAAGCGAAGTCCCACATCGGTTCCAAGGAATGTACAGTTCGACACGCTTACATTTTTCACACCGCCGCTCATTTCGCTACCTACCACAAAACCACCATGACCGTGATACACCAAACAGTTTTTCACAATCAGGTTTTCGGTTGGCACACCACGCTTGCGGCCATCTTTGTCCTTGCCCGATTTAATGCAAATAGCATCATCGCCTACATCAAATTTGCTATTATACACCACTACATTTTTGCACGACTCTATATCAATACCATCGCCATTCTGCGAATACCAAGGGTTTCGAACATTCAGATTGCTCACTATCAAATTTTCACATTGCAACGGGTGAATGTTCCATGCGGGTGAATTTTGAAACGTTACACCATCGAGCCACACGTTATTGCAGCTTACCAAGCTAATCATCACAGGACGCAAGAAATCTTTTATTTCGTTCCAGTACGCTTCATTTTCTACACGCGGCACATTCTGGTCTACCACGTTCAAGCTGCCTTTCAGTGCACCAGCCGAAGGCCACCATGTATCGCCCTTTTCGTTGAGCACGCCGCCGCTTTTCACTTTGGCGTTCCACTCGGCAGTCGTCAATTTACTTTTCTTTACAGGACGCCAGGCATCGCCCGAGCCGTCAATTACACCGCTTCCGGTAATGGCTACATTCGTTGCTCCCTTCGCCGATATCGGCGATTGGCAGCGGCGCGTATCCAAGCCTTCAAATGACACTTCCACAATCGGATACAAGTTAAAATCAGCACTGAAAATAATTACCGCACCTTCGTTCAAGTGCAAGTTAATATTGCTTTGCAAAACAATGGGGCCGGTGAACCACAAGCCTTGCGGCACAACCACCGTTCCACCGCCTTTCTTTACGGCTGCATCAATTGCCTTCGTAAATGCATCGGTACAAAGCGTAGCGCCATTGCCCACTGCCCCGAAATCCGTGATGGTAACGGTATTTTTTGGAAACACCGGCAATTTTATTTTATCCATTTTAAATGGCAAATTTTTATATACCTCATTGGGAATGTTTTGCTGTGCGCCAGCAGTGCATGCACACAAGCAAAATGTAGCAATCGCTAAAAAAGTGCTCTTCATAATCATTTTCATTTTTATTATTTTTCATATATCCACCATTTAACAACCAAGAACGCAAAGGAGAAGCGACGTTAACCAAGTTCTTTCACGCTTTATTTCAAATTTTTCACCAGCGGTTTTATATCCAACTCTTTTAGTTCTTGCACAAACAAGCCGGCCATTATTGTTGCGCCTTTTTCGTTGAAGTGCGTATCGTCTTTCTTTCCATTGGGCAGCGAGCGATAGGCGCCAGCAGGGATATGCAAAAACAATTCTTTTGTTCCTTCCTGGCCGTATTCTTGCATTACTTTTTCACTGTCGTGGTGCATGTCGGCGAGCAACACATTTTTCTCGGCAGCTACTTCGCGCACCAATCCGGGGTATACGCCATGCACATCATAAAAGGTGCCCGTACTGTCGAAACGGCGGCGCATTACCGGCGTGCAAAAAATGGGCGTAGCGCCTTTGGATTGCACATCGGCTACAAAATTTTCCAAATTCTTTTTATAATCTTCGGGCGATGTGTAGCGGTCTACTTTTTCTTTGCTTTGGTCGTTGTGGCCAAACTGAATTACCACGTAGTCGCCTGCTTGCAAACTGTCGACAATGGCTTGCCAGCGACCTTCGCTAATGAACGTGCGCGTGCTGCGGCCATTCATCGCATGGTTGTGAATTTCGACCTTATCGTTGAAAAACGTTGGCAGTAGCTGCCCCCAGCCACGTTCCAAATTTTCGTCTTCATATGTTGAGTTTGTTGTCGAATCTGTAAACGTTTTGGAGAGCGGTTTATTGGCCATGGTAGAATCGCCTGCCATAAACACACGAACCGGTTTTTCGGTACAGGCTGCAAAGAAAATGCAACAAGCACTTAAAAGTGTCACGATTAGTCTGTTTTTCATTGTACCAAGTTTAAAAATTTAAGGTTTAAAGATTAGGTGTCCAAGTGTCGCAGCGATGGAACACATTTTCTACTGTATATTGTTTTGCTTCGTTGTCGGTTAATACGCTGCTCCACGCCACGCGCGCCGTTGTTGCAGCGCCAGCGCCGGTGTTTTTATATTCGGAATAGCGGGCTGTTTTTTCGTTCTCGATGTTGCGCCAGTTTTCCCAACCTGCGGGCAAAATGTGTGCACCTAATTCACAATGCATAAAGACCGTTGCTGCATAAGGGCGCCAAGGGCGGCCAAGAAAAACTTTCGTTACACCCTCATCGGCAGTAAGCGTGCAGTGGTTGAACACATAGCCGTACTTGCGGTCTTGCACAGTCGACGCAGCCGTAATGTACGAGTCTTTTTTGCTGTGTATTGTGCAACGCTCGAACCATGCGGTGGCAGGGCCGAAGATAAAATCGGTGGTTCCTTCGATGTAGCAGTTTTCATAGTACTGGCGGCTGCCATCGGTGCCGGTAAACAGTGTGTCCTGATTGCCCAACAGGCGGCAGTTGCGGAACACCGCTTTATCGGCCTCTACATGCACGGCCACTGCTTGGCCTAATTGCTCGGCATTATTCTCGAATGTAATATTTTCGGCGGTAAATCCTTCGCCTTGCACCAACACAGTATAGGTGCGGAACGTGCCCATTTTATTGATGTTTGCGTGGTCGTTCCATGTAATAACCGTACGGTTCACATCTTCGCCGATTAATGAAATATTGGTTTGCGAAGCGGGAATTACCAACTTCTCGCGGTAGGTACCGTTCTTAATAAGAATTGTAGTGCGTTTTTCGGGACGATAGTTGCGCACAGAATTTACCGCTTCCTGAATAGTGGTATAATTTCCGCTGCCATCTTGTGCTACTACTATATCGTAGGTAAGCGGCCCCCCCAGTCCCCAAAGGGGAAGTAAGAACAATAGCGCAAATAAAATTTTCCCTTGCATAATTAACTAAAAATATAGTTTATAAACTAATTCATTTTTTCGTATAACAAACTTGCCATAATGAACGGCCCTACACCTTTGGCATCGTTGCTGCGTATGGGCTCGCTAAGGTAATAATCGTAGCTGCCGTCGCGGTAAGGTTCGCCACCCAAACCTGCCACCGCACAACATTGGTTTAAGCTCACCAGGCCGTTTCCATCCACCGTGATAAACGTTTTTAAAATTCCTTCGTAGCCTTTTTTCGCTACACCTAAATAATTAGTTTCAATATACTCTTTGTCCACTGCTTTGAGCAATGCATACACAAACATCGAAGAACAGGTTGCCTCAAGGTAGTTACGGCCATCGTCGCCTTTGTCCATTACCTGGTACCACACACCGGTTTTTGCGTCCTGGTATTTTTCGATGCCTTGCGACACAGTTTTCAGAATCCCAATCAATTCGCCACGCCGGGGGTGGTTGGCAGGAATGAAGTCCAGCACATCGACCAGCGCCATGGCAAACCAACCCATCGCACGGCCCCACACCTGCGAAGCTTGCCCGGTAACGGGGTCGGCCCAGCGTTGCTCGCGGCTCTCATCCCACGCATGACGGTAGAGGCCGGTTGCAGGGTCGTAGGTATGTTTGGCCACAATTACAAATTGGTTGATTACATCGTCGTACAGCGAGTCGGGCTCGTGGAAGCGTTGAATGCATTCGGCATAGAACGGAGCGCCCATGTATAGCCCGTCGAGCCACATCTGGTGCGGGTAGCGGCCTTTGTGCCAAAATCCGCCTTCGCTTGTGCGCGGGTGCGTGGCAATTTGCGAATACAAGGTATCCAATGCGCGATGGTATTTTTCTTTGTGCATGCGGTCGCTCAGGGCAAAGAGCATCTTACCCGGGTTCAGGTGATCGATGTTGTAATTTAATTTTTTGTACGTCAAAATTTCACCATTGTCGTTAATCATCGTATCGGCGTAGGCTTCGATATAGTAGAGATATTTGCGGTCGCCCGTGGCATCGGCTAGTTGCAGGAATGCTTGCCCTTCGAGGCCTAACGTATAATCCCATTTCAGTTTAGTTTGGTAGTCGAGTTGCCAGGCCTGCGGCACACGCACCATCTCGGAATCGGCCAGTCGCACAGCCCACGAGCCATTACCAGTATTGCAAGAAGTTGCCAGCAATCCGCTAAATAGTGCGATAAGTAAGTTACGTTTTTTCATAGTAGGTATATTTATTAATGGAGAATTGAGAATTAATGCTCATTCTCCATTTTCAATTCTCAATTATTTATTAGGCTATTCAAATACATTTCCAGATTCGTATATTTTTTATTCGCATCAACAGTGTATTTTACGCCATCGCTCGCATCGTTCGGATTAAGGCCATTAGCAGTTTCCCACGCATCGGGCATGCCGTCGCCATCGGAGTCAGTGGGAGCAGCAGTAGAATTATACGTATCCCATCCTCCCACATCGGCTTGCGTGTCTATCATACCGGGCTTTGTACGCGAGGTTACGCCGGAAGGTAATGTTTTCAATGGTTCCACACTATAATAGGCTCGAACCGGGGCTAAACCATTCTGCACTTCGTTAACAACACGCGCATCAGTATTGTCGCGCTTATTACTGGCACCGGCCTTTTGCAGTACAGCAGTATAAGCATCCTGTGCCGTTTGCGTAGTTATTTCGCCCTTGTTAAATTCCACCGAAGATTTTAGTTCTTCTTTATTTTTGCTGGAAGGATTGGGCTGTATGCCCTGCCAGTTATTGTCAGTAACAGCCGTACTGCCTTCCATGTAATTTCCTGCTACATAAAATGTGCCCCACACACCAGCCGGTTGATTATTGGAACCATCGTCGGCATTGGGCTGGAAGATGCGTGTGGCATTACTCGATGTACTGGTGGGTTTGTAATAATTGTTTACCATATTATAGCTACCACCTTCGCCAGCATAGCCACTATTAGCGCCCCAATTATAAATCACATTGTTCCTGAAATCAACCAATTCCTTGTTGGGCTGGTTCGAGTAGCGCGAACCGCAAAAGCGCGGGTTGCGACTATCGTGATTGGCCAACAGGTTGTGGTGAAACGAAGCGCCTTTACCGCCCCATATTCCGCCATAGCCATGCGCCCCCTTGTTATGTACAGATATACGCAAGCTCTCGGAAAGAATACACCATTGCATCGTAAAGTTTTCGTTGTCGTAAAAAGACGAGCATTCATCGGTGCTCCAGCTCATGCTGCAATGGTCGATGATAATATTCTTTTGCTCGCGTCCCCAGAATGCATCATCGGCTGTTTGTTTCTCGTCGCCCATGCGGAAACGCATATAGCGAACAATCACATTACTGGTTTTGACAACCACCGGAAAGTTTTTAATACAAATACCATCGCCCGGTGCGGTTTGTCCCGCAATGGTTACATCGCCGTTCTTTATTTCGAGTGTCGATTGCAGCGCAATAATTCCCGACACTTTAAATAAAATTGTCCGTGTACCGCTCTGTGCAATGGCAGCACGCAGCGAGCCGTCGCCTGCATCGTTCAGGTTGGTTACATAAATTACTTTACCGCCTCGGCCACCAGTGGTATAGCGGCCAAATCCTTCGGCACCGGGGAACGCATCGACTGTGCCCGGCACAAACACCGATACAGGCACCGTTTGCGTAGCAGCACCTTGCGCATTGGCAGCAACTACTTTAAATGCAGTAGTAGCGGTGGTGGGTGTGAATGTTTGCGAAAACGCATACAACGGGACTTTCGGAGTTGTTGTATTGACAAGGGTTTCAGAAGCGCCACTCACCACGTAGTAGTGTACGCTGCTGATAGTCGACGAAGAAGTAACCGTGCCGCTGATTGCCTTGGCTACATTGGCTGCCAACGAATACGACGATGCGGAAAAAGTAATGACAGGAATAGCAGGTGTTGGTCTATTCACTGTAACGGATACCGATTTTGCACTCGACTGGTTGTCGGAATTAAGCGCTACTACTTTAAATCCTTTAGTTGCTGTGGTAGCCGTGAATGTGGTCGAAAAATCGAAAGATGCAGCATTAGTAACTTTCGTATCTAACACAGTCGAGGTGCCGCTTGTTTCCAAGTAAAGCACCACTGATTGCAAGGCTATGTTTGTGGTAACCGTTCCGGTAATGGTAGCTGTTTCTCCCTCTTCAAACGTATAGGAAGTGGCGCCGAATGTAATAACCGGCGGCTCGGGTTTCACCGGTTCTTCGTTGTGACCACACGAAATAAAAACAGCCACTGCGATCAACGAAAAAATTAGTTGAAAGTATATTTTCTTCATAACTTATAGTTCCTTTATCAAACTATTCAAATACATTTCTATGTTGGTCTAACTTGCATCCAAGCTATAAAGGTTTTCGTCTTTTTGGTTCGGGTTCAAGCCATGTGTGTGTTCCCACTCGTCGGGCATTCCGTCGTTGTCGGTGTCAACAGGGGCAGGCAGCGAGCGAAGCAGCGGCCATCCTCCTACTTGCGTTTGCGAGTCAATCATACCGCGGTCGCCAAAGGTAAAGGTGCTATTACGCACTTCGCCGATAATGCGCCGGTCGACCGTGTCGCGCAACAAGCTGGCGCCTGCGTGGCGCAACACAGCATCATACGCTTCCTGCGCGGTGTGCTGCGTAGTGATAGTATACTCAAACGGTTGTGACGCACGGCAACGTTGCAATAGTTCGCTGTTCTGCTCCTCTGCTTTGTCAACACCGGATTTCTCATCATAGGAGCGGTAATCTACACCGCCATTCCAATTGTCGGTTGTAACAGTTGCATTTCCTTCCATGACGTTTCCTGCTACATAAAACGTGCCGAAATCGTGAAACCCGTTGTGGTCTTTGCTCTGCCATGCTTCGAGGATGCGGTGCTGCACATTTTTTTTCGTAGCAGGGCCGGGTTTGTAGTAATTGTTTACGACATTATATTTCCCATTTTCGCCTGCATAACTACTGTTGTAGCCCCAGTTATAGATAACGTTGTTGCGAAAATCGGCAATTTCTGTCTCTTTTGTTTGTTCGTGGTAGCGCGCACCGCAGAAACGAGGATTGCGGCTACTATGATGCGCCAGCAGGTTATGATGGAAGCTTGCTCGCATGCCGCCCCAAATAGCTCCATAGCCATGAGCGCCTTTAGCATGCACGCTGTTGCGCAAACTCTCGGAAAGGATGCACCATTGCATGGTAAAATTTTCGTTGTCGTAGAACGAGGCACACTCGTCGGTGCTCCAACTCATCGAGCAGTGGTCGATGATTATATTTTTTTGACGCGAGCCCGTGAGCGCATCGTCTTGTTCCTTGTCGGTGTCGCCCATGCGGAAACGCATGTAGCGGATGATTACATTGTCGGCATTTACTTTTACGGGATGGTTGGCTATGCAAATGCCATCGCCGGGCGCCGACTGCCCTGCAAGGGTTACATCGTTGCGTTTAATATCCAACGGCGATTTCAAAAAAATTGTTCCTGATATGCGGAATACAATTATCCGCGCACCTTTTGTTTCTACCGCTGCACGCAGGCTTCCTGCACCGCTGTCGTTCAGGTTATCGACAAACAACACTTTTCCGCCGCGGCCTCCAGTGGTGTAGCGGCCAAAGCCTTCGGCGCCGGGGAATGCCAATGGTTGCGCGTGTACGGCAGTGCACAACAACAAAAAGGCGATGAGCAGGATATTTGTCTTCATTTTGTTCTTTCTTTTTAAAAAAAACCGGCAGCGCCGCTAAGCGCCGCCGGTTCCACGCGTAATAATATGTTTCAGTAGGTTTGCGTGATTTTCTAGTAAGTTACTTTTACACCATAAATATTAAACCCACCGGATGTGGATAAAATATAGATAGTTCCGGCACCGCCTGTATAAACAATTTCTTTTTTACCTATCGCAGTTCCATCGTTTGTATAAGTATCTAAAATACTTGTTCCGTTTGTAATATTTAGCGTACGACTCACACCGCTACTTGAACTCATACCATACACCGTGATGGTACATGCAGATGCTACATTGAATTGGAGAGCTCTATACGTTGGCAGTATTAAATTATCAGAAGCCCCTCCTAGTTTCAATCGTTTGGTAAAGCTATAGCCATCTATACTCTTAGAGTTACCATCTATATCTACATTTTGACCTGTTGCAGCCAGAACTGTCAAGTCTGTTAAAATTGTTGTTGTGGAGGTAAAGGATACCGTACTAGCAGGGTAATCCGAAATATTCCATTCTTTATTTGTCGGAGAAGGCGTTGATGGATAGTCAACTTTCACGCCATAAATATTAAATCCACCAGAGGTAGACAATATGTAAATAGTTCCGGCACCTCCTGTATAAACAATTTCTTTTTTTCCTATCGCAGTTCCATCGTTTGTATAAGTATCTAAAATACTTGTTCCGTTTGTAATATTTATAGTACGACTTGTACCGCCACTGGAACTCATACCATATACTGTAATAGTACATGCTCCCGACACATTAAATTGAAGGGCTCTATAAGTAGGCAATGTCAGATTATCTGGTGCACCACCTAATTTCAAACGCTTCGTAAAACTATTTCCATCTATACTCTTACTATTACCATCAATATCTACATTTTGACCTGTTGCGGCCAATACTGTCAAGTCTGTTAAAATTGTTGTTGTGGAAGTAAAGGATACCGTACTAGCAGGATAATCTGAAATATTCCAAAACTTATTGCCACTAGGTGTTACTGTTGATGCAGCGGTTGTAAAAGCAACTGTTCCGGCTGTTTGCAGTACCCCTTCAAATATATATTGTAAACTTGCTGTATAGCTTGTACCTGCTGTAAGTCCTGCAAATGCTTTACCGGCAGCATCAGTTGCTCCATTAACCGAATAGGTCAGCGGGCTACCACTTGAAGGCGCTATATTCATAATAGTATAATTCGCATTTGCTGGTGTCCAGCTCAAAGTCGCACTGGTTTGAGCTGGAGTTCCAACTACCGATACAGTAGCAGCCGGAACTGCTTCCAGTGTTGTAAATGTTTTGCTGCTCCGGTTGTATATATTACTACCTGAAACATATTGCAACGTTACGGAGTAATTGGTATTAGGCGCCATTCCTGTACACGATTTAGTACCTGCATCGGCAGGTGTAATAGCCACTACTGAGCCCGACGAAAGCGCCGGTGAGAACAACAAACGGGTTACATACACATCCGAAGGAGTCCAAGTAACCGTGGCTGCTGTTACCGATATATTCGGCACACTTACTGTAACTGTAGGCAGTGCAGTTGTAGTAAACGAAGTGCTACCACAATCTGAGGATGTCCCCGTTGTCGGGTTTTTCCAATAAGCTGTCAGCACATAGTCGGTACTAGTTTTCAAGGCAGCCAGCGTATCTTTACCCAATGCAATGTTAGTTGCACTCAATGTAATTGTCGAGGCAGCGTCAGTTTCCGAAGCAAGCGTAAAGTATGTTACATCTGCACCAGCAGCCCAACTCAACAAAGCACTGTCGGGCTTTGCTGTGATGGTTATCGTTATCGGATCCATTTCGCGCGGCAAGGTGGTATACACTCCTTCTCCACGAACATTAGCATTGTTGTATAACAACACGTCATAAGTAGTTTCGTAATCCAATCCGGTGATTTCTTTTTCCCCATTCGTTTTTTCGGCTTCGCTAATTGTGAGTGTTTGTGGAGAAGCACCATCAACGGTCGAAGTAATTACCATATGGGTTACTTCCACTCCTGCAAGCCATTGCAAAGTCATAGCCCTGTCAGAAATAGCCAAAGGAGTGGCTTTCAAAATATTTTCATTACCGGTTTTAAAAGCAACACGGTCTGTAAAATCAGAATTAAACTGCTCTTTTTCGGCAATAGCTTGCACACGGGAATAATAGACAGTGTTCTTAGCAAACCCTTCCATTGTATAGCTACTAGAGGTTACCTGCACATCTTCTATAAGGTTACTAAAATCCTGTGTAGCGCTAACCTGTAAACGAAAAGCTATTGCTTCCTTTTGTCCGTTCCATGTAAAATTAACGGTTGCTCCCATCACTTTTGCCGTCAAGCTTTTCGGCGGCGTCAATTTTGTGTCTACTCCCGGCTGGGGATCACTTTCCTTGTTATTGCAGCCTACGCTCAAAGTGACCAAGAATAAGGCTATTGCAAGAAATCGCCGGTAATATTTAAAATTTAATGTTTTCATGTTGTATGAATCAATTTGTTATTATACATTATCTCCAACGCGGGTCTCCGGCAAAAGCCCTGCCCACAAAGTTAGCATCTAAGAAATAGAAGCTACCGGTTGCAGGACTTGTCCAAAGTGCTGTAGAAGGACCCGAATAAGCAATCAAATTAGGTAAGTTGGTAGAGGGCGTTGTCTCTTTAATAAAGAAATCTGACGTTTTGTAGCTGCCCGTTACCGTAATAGAGCTTGTATTGTTCGAAGTGGCAGTGCTATAACGATAGCCCAAACTAGTAGGACCACTTTGACCGAATATAGTATTTTTGATTGTCATGGATATAGCCGTATTGTTATTAGCATCGAGAAAATAACGATCTGTAGTAGCTGTGGGGCCGGTAATAAAATCATTGAACGTACAATTTTCAATGTTTACACTCTTACAAGGGTTGTTGGGCGATGTAAAAGGCGCATTCACAAAGCTGTGGTATTGATGCTGAATGGTACTGTTTTTCACCACGATATTGTCAACACCTCCATTAGCTACATTCAAAGTAAAGAAAGCATAAACTCCGTTATCATTGTTGTTGTAGGTGCAACAGTTATAAGCGTAGCAGTTGTTAAGCGAAACCGTGCCAATAGCTTTTGAATCAGCAATATTTTGAATACGAAGGAAACAGCGTCCAAAATTTTGTATATCGCAATATTCAAAGCGAATAGCCGTCAACTTAACAATATTGTCAGTGCCGGCGGCAGTGCCCGGATGAAGAACTGATGCCTGGTTGCCTGTGCCGCCTGTTGCACCCAACGAAAGGTTCACAAATTTCAGTTCGTCAATGTTACACGCACCCGGCCAGCGGAAAAGTTTTGCACCGCCACCGGTAGATGTAGTAGTGATAAGCGGCTTAACTACTGCATCGGGGTCGCCATAAATAGACATGTTACCGACAATAAGTATACCATCGGAACTAGAAGTTTCAAATGTATAACCATCGGGCAAGTAAACAATTTTGCCGATATTGCCGGCATCTGCACAAATAGTGCTTAAATCCTGTCCGTTTGAAACCATTACCACATTACTTTCCGAACCGGTCGGTTTCCATTGGGTAACAATGGTTCTTTGACCACGGCGTTGGTCGCCGTTATAAATACCAATGGTGTATTCCGTGTCCGGCGTTAAACCGGTAACTACTTTATACCCTGCTGCCAAATCGGCTGCATCAAGTGCGATATCGCCAATGCTACCGCTGACATTCAACTTTGTAGCCGTTGTACCTTCGGGCATTACCCAACGCACCGTTGCGCTAACACCTTTAACCTCTACATCGCGTATAACATTAAAAATTTGCTCGGCGCTCGTTTTAAATGCTAAGCTAGTCCACTTTGAGTCATTTTGATCCGTGTCAAAAGCTTTGGATCTAACACGAATGCTATATTTAGTTTCGCCCCAAAGTTCAGTCAAGGACAAAGTGGTAGTCTCGGATATGTCCCAAACGTCTATAATGTTATCGAACAATAAACTATCGCCCTGGCTGAGTTCCACGACATAGGAAATAGCGCCATCTATCGGTTTCCATGTTACAGTAGCTTTATCAAATGTAGTTGGTTGCACCGTTAAGTTAATAGGAGAGAAAGCACGAGGATAGTGCACCTCCGTAATTTCTGTTGCAGCATCTTTGCAGGCGCCAAACATGGTCATGAGCGCTATGCAATATATTGCTATTTTAATTATTTTCATATTCTTATTTGAATTAGTGAATTATTGAAATATGGGGTCATTAACTATTTTGCCGTTGGAAGCATCCAATATATTTTGCCAAATAGGCCAATAAGGTTGGGTACTCGGGTCGCGCATATAAAGGCGATTCCAGTATGGTACCTCGTCGCTGGCAGACGTAAGTTTCCAGTCTGTACTGGAATAGCTTGCATCGGGAGCGCCGCCGGTTTCACCGGGTTCTAATCCATACAAAACAAGTGTAGTCTCATCGGATGCATATTTGTAATACACTTTAGTATTCACATTTTCATAGGGTGCCGTGCGGGTACTCAGGTTTTGAAGATCGGTGCGGTTGTAGGCCATTTTATCAGTAAGCAAGTTCCAACGAATCAAGTCTTCTTTGCGGTACATTTCACCGGCCAGTTCTTTGGCACGCTCGTCCACTATAGCGTTGAAGAAATCGCCCATAGCGGCCGCCATTTCGGTCGCCACAATTTCCGGATTGTTCGGATAGGCACGGTCTTTAACTTCCTTGAGGTATGGGGCAGCAGCAGCAGGCCCGTCAATTTCGTTAATAGCCTCGGCAGCCATCAGTAGCACATTAGAATAACGCATATAGAGGAAGTTCATACCATCATCATTCGTATTGGTAACGCGACGACTAAGCCATTCATAACGATGCTTACCGAAACACCACTTATTGAGGTTACGAAGTACTTGTTGCGGGTTGGCCGTAGTACTTGGCGTTTTTGCTGTCCATTCATAAGGAATGCAAGTAAGATCGCGACGCACATCCTGCGACTTATACTTGTAGTACATTACCGGATTGGGCATAATGACACCGCCTTGTGTTTGGTCGGTATATTTATCAACAGTGGTATGTTTGATACCCCATGTGTAAATTACACGACCACGTTCTTGACTAAACGGAATTTCCCAAAGAGATTCATTGCCGGCTACATGAGATTCGTCGTGAGCTGCTCTAATCCAAGCTTCAAAACTGCTACCATAAGAACCTTGCGGCTGCAGGCGTGCATAACCACTATTAATTACATCCAAGCATTCCTGTTTAGCAATGGCATACATGTTCGCTTGCGACAATTCGGGATCGTTGCTAAGGCGCAGGGTCGTTTCGCCCATGTGCAAGGCATATCCGCCGGCCATCAACGCCACTCTGGCGCGCAAGCCTTTCACAAAAGCTTTATTGATGTGTTGATTGGTTTTAGTATAGCTGTTTTCATTAGGCCAGCCCACCAAAGTAGCTGCTTCTTCGAGGTCAGTCAACAGCTGCTTCAACACCACGTCACGATCTGCACGTGGCAAATATACAGTTTCCGAATTAATAGGCTCAAAACGTGCCGGCACATTGCCCCAACCCTTCAACAAGTCCACATAGAGTACTGCGCGCAAGGTAAGCATTTCGCCCAAAATTTGCGACAGCTCCCAATTGGTCAAATCG
Organism: Bacteroidales bacterium; assembly: GCA_031551625.1. Lineage (GTDB taxonomy): Bacteria > Bacteroidota > Bacteroidia > Bacteroidales > UBA932 > JAVBNJ01. The sequence continues at coordinate 13,787 of JAVBNJ010000040.1, forward strand.
GCATAAGTACGCAAACCACGAATGGCCAAGTTGGCGCGCTCAATACCTTCATAGGCCTTAATATAGGTATCGTTACCCGTATTCATATTGCTGTTATTCGTAGTAGTTTGGTAATTACCCAACGACTCGTTAGCACTAATAGCTTCGGCAGCTTTTTCTTTTACCTCCCTTACCTCTACATCGGTATTGACACCATAGAAACTATAGTAACGTCCGCGGTAAGAGTTCGTTTCACCAAACGATTGGATTACACCTGCAATGGCATCTTTAGCAAAGGCCGGCGTAGAGAAGATTGTTTCCTCATCCATCGACGATTTGGAGGGCGCATCGAGCATTGAGTCGCTACAAGCGCCACCAAGCACTACAAGCAGTGCCAATGTTAATATTTTTATACTATTTTTCATATCAAAAGTCATTTTTCAATTAGAACGTTAAGTTTATACCGAACACGAATTGACGGCTACGCGGGTATGCAGAGTAATCGACACCCGGCGTATAAGGCAATTTGCGGCGAGTGTCGACTTCAGGATCGAAACCGCTGTAGTCAGTCAAACAGAATACGTTGTAGGCCGTAGCATACACACGCAAATTGGAAATATAAATCTTCGTGGTCAACTCTTTCGGCAGCGTATAACCCAAAGTGAGGGTACTCAACCGCAAAAAAGAGCCGTCTTCAATCGCCCAGTCGGTCAACACATACTTACGCATGTAGGGCGACCACATAGTGGTGTTGGCATTGGCTGCCGCCAAGGCTGTTGGGTCGGTAATCCGCTCTCCAGTGGTTTTGTTGATGTCGGTCCAGCGCTGACCATCGGCCATAATGCTAATCATGTTACGTGAGTTGTACTTACTGGTTGAAGTATATTCAATTTTGTTGGCATTGTAAATATCGTTGCCATAGCTCCAGTTGAAATTAGCAGCCAGGTCGAAGCCATATGCACGGGCATTAAGATTGAAACCACCGGTGTGCAACGGATTAGCATTACCAATCACTTCTTTACTAGAATCGTCATCTAATACTGTTAATGACCCGTCTTTGCCGGCAAGTTTCATTGAACCCGGGCGTAGCGTACCTATCACAGCGCTACCGTCCACTACCCCGTCTTTCAAGGTATATTTTTGGGTAGCCGGATCGTAGTTGAAATCGTCTACTTCATAACGGCCAATTACACGGTAACCATACATTTGTCCGATCGGTTGGCCCACTTCTACAAGATAGTCGGTACCAATTTCCGTGCTTGCCCATTCTGTAGCGCCTTTAATCACTTCCATTTGACCCAACGAAACTACTTCGTTTTTATTGAAGCTGATGTTGGCATCAATACTCAAACCGAAGTTTTTCTTATCGACAGCTACCCAACGTGCCGAAATTTCCAAACCCTTGTTTTGGGTTTCTCCCATGTTACGGTATTGGTAATCGTAGCCAGTGCCGGGCACAGGGAAGTTCAACAACAGATCTTTTGTATTGTTGAGATATACTTCAACCGTACCACTTAGACGGCTGGCAAAAAATGCCCAATCTAACCCTATGTTACGGGTAATAGAGGTTTCCCATGTAAGGTCGGGATTAGCCATTTGCTTGCTAGGCGCCCAGAACGAGGTGTAACCTCCTACCCAGGATGTGGCGGTGGAACCATAAGTCTGAGTCATCTGTCCGGCAGGAATATTGTTGTTACCGGTAGTACCGTAGCTGGCACGAAGTTTCAAGTCGCTCAACCAATTTTTTGCACCTTCCATAAACGACTCCGACGAAACGCGCCAGGCAGCAGATACCGAGGGGAAATAACCCCAACGGTTGCCTGCGGCAAATTTAGAAGAACCGTCGGCACGGAAAGTAGCACTTAGCAAGTATTTGCCTTCATAGTCGTAGTTGGCACGGCCAAAAAAGGAGAATAACTTATCGTCGGGCGAAAAATAATTATTGACACCCACAGGGTCTCCCTGAGTAGTAAGACGGCGGGCCATATCAAGGTCGAAACTCGAATCGAAGCCTGCCACTATCGTTTCCATTGAATGGTTGGTAGTATAGATATACTCTTGTCCTAACAGTATACCAAGAGTATGACCTTCCGGCATCCATCGTTTAAGGTCAATCTGCAGCGTATTAGTATTGCGGATAGTTTGCCGGTTGCGATCGGTAAAAATCACAGCGGGCTTTCCTTTATGACTCTCAACAGGATCTTTTCCATCACCACGAAATCCAGCCGACTCCGGCACAGAAACGCGCGAATAATAAGTGGTAGAGCCGTAGAAACGGTCATTGCGTTCGTTATATTGGTCGATACCTATTTCGGTTTTAATACGGAAACCATCAATAAATTCCCAGCTTGCCGAACCACCCATATTGAGCGTTCTGCGTGTGTTAATGCGGTCATTATCGCTGATTGAAACCGTAGGACTATACAATCCAAAACTCGGGTCGGTTTCAGTGGGGTCTGTCAAATCCGTTGCAGTGAGGGGAAGCGTGGGGTAAATCATCACATTTTTCAACCGTGTATCGGTCGAAGAGCCTTTTTCATTACCTCCATCATTAACACTTGGGCCATTTACCGTAGTTTGTGCCCAACGGGTGGTAAAGTCCAACTGCACACGTTTGTGCGGCTTGTTGGTCAATTTCAACGAAAGGTTATCGCGGCTAAAATCGGAACCCAGCGCAATAGCTTCATCGTTGATATGGCTGTAATTAAAGGCATAGCGTATTTTTTCGGAACCACCGCTAATGCTTAGATTAGCATTGAATGTTGTTCCGGTGCGGCCGAAAACAATATCTTGCCAATCATTAGCTGCTACATCTTTATACATATCAATATCTTGCCAGTTACCAAAGTATTTAGTATACCAGTCTTTATCGGCTACAAGCGCATGTTCGTACGACCAAAGGGCATAATCATACGGATCAAGAACATCCAATTTCTTTGCCAGATTTTTGAAGCCGTAGTATGCATTGAAGTTCACCGTAATTTTACCTTCTTGCCCACTCTTGGTGGTAACAATCACTACACCATTTGCACCACGTGAACCGTAAATAGCAGCCGATGAAGCGTCTTTCAGCACGTCAATGCTAGCAATGTCGCTAGCAGGAATATCGCTGATGGAACTCACTGGAAAACCATCCACAATATATAAGGGGTCGTTGTTCTGCGAAATAGAGGTACCACCACGTACACGGATTTTCACCTCAGCATCGGGCGAACCTTCAGTTGTAGAAACCGTTACCCCAGCCATTTTACCGGCAAGAGCAGCGGCAACTGTTGTTACGGGAACAGCAGCAATTTCTTTGGCTCCCACCGATGATACCGCGCCTGTCAAGTCGCGTTTTTTCACGGTACCGTAACCGATGAACACCACTTCGTCGAGCATTTGGGCGTCATCTTCAAGCGCCACATCCAACTCGCGACCGGTAATGGTTACCGTTTGCGTTTTCATACCCAGAAAGGATACTGTCAATGTTTTCACACCTGCCGGGACATTGATTGTGTAACGGCCGTTCTCATCCGTAGTGACACCAACGGTTCTGTCACCCTTGGCCACTACCGAAGCCCCCGTCACAGGTTCGCCTTGGTCATCGCGGACAACACCCGTAACCTGCGTTTGTGCATACATGCAGACAGAAACCAACGATACTATCGCTACCGATAGCAATCGTTTCCATCCCATTTCGCTGAATAGCTTTTGCATAATTTTTTTATTTTTAGGTTATTTATCTTTGTTTCATGAAATGCCGGTTTTGGATAGTAGATACCTTGTCTTTTAGTAGCTGCCCTTTTATAACGTTACCCCTGTTTTGAATATCGCTATTTCGCGATAGTTATTCTTTTCATTGTTTACCAATTCGCCACTCGCCACGTCTATTACATAATCAATAAAACGCCTGCAAACCTCCACCATCGTTTCATTCTCAACAATACTACCTGCATTAAAATCAATCCACGAAGGTTTATTTTTATAGAGCGTCGAATTAGTCGAAATTTTCATCGTAGGCACAAAAGTTCCGAACGGAGTACCGCGGCCCGTGGTGAACAGCACGATGTGGCAACCCGCCGAAGCCAATGCCGTAGCGGCCACCAAGTCGTTGCCCGGCGAGCTCAGCAAATTCAAACCGCTTTTCGTAATACGGTCGCCGTAGGTCAACACATCAATAACTGTAGCGCGCCCCCCCTTTTGCGTACAACCCAGCGATTTTTCTTCGAGCGTCGAGATACCGCCGGCCTTGTTGCCCGGCGAGGGATTTTCATACACCGGCTGGTTATTCTTAATAAAATATTCTTTGAAATCGTTTATCAGGTGCACCGTTTTGTCGAACACAAAATTGTTTTGCGCACGGTTCATCAGTATTGTTTCGGCGCCAAACATTTCGGGCACTTCGGTAAGCACAGTGCTGCCACCTTGTGCTACGAGATAATCCGAAAACAAGCCCACCAGCGGGTTAGCCGTGATACCCGAAAAACCATCGGAGCCACCACATTTCAAGCCCACCTTTAATTCCGACACCGGCACATCTTCACGCACACATTCCGAAGCCTTGGTATATAAGGTACGCAAGATTTTCATACCTTCTTCCAGTTCGTCGCTCACTTTCTGAGTTTCCAGAAAGGCAATATTTTCACAATGTGTGTGCGCACACACTATTTCTTTAAAAGAAGAAATCTGGTTATTTTCGCAACCCAAGCCAACAACCAACACGGCACCGGCATTGGGGTGCAATACCAGGTCGCGAAGAATTTTTCGGGTGTTCTCGTGGTCGTCGCCCAACTGCGAGCAGCCATAGTTGTGCGGCCATGCCACAATCGCGTCAACCCCTTTGCCGCCCGTTTCGGCGCGCAGGCGTTCGGCCAACTGGTTCACAATACCATTCACACAGCCTACGGTAGGCACAATCCAGATTTCATTGCGTACACCTACCTCGCCGTTCGCCCGGCGGTAGCCTTTGAATGTACGCGATTCGTGCGGGATATCGAGCAGCGCCAACTGCGGGTTGTATGTGTAGTTCAACACACCCGAAAGATTGGTTTTAATATTTTTTTCGTTGACCCAAGCGCCTTGTGCAATAGGCACCACAGCATGCCCGATAGGGTAACCATATTTAATAATAGGTGTATCAGTGGCCAAATCTACCAACGCAAATTTATGCCCTGCGGGAATTTCTTCTTTCAACTCAACTTTCCCTCCTGAAACATCAATTGTTTTACCGGCAGCAAGCGCCACCAGCGCCACCGCCACATTATCGGAAGGATTTATTTTCAAAAATTCCAACATAATCTTGAAATCTTAATTTTTAAACTATTCTATTCGTTTAATCGCTGGTTAAATTCTATATATTCGTCTACAATTTCTTTCGTCAAAATATCTACCGGTACGTAGTTGGTACGGTGTGTCGACTGTTTTTGTACAATAGCCTTGAATAAATCCTTTACACCAAGATAGCCCTGCATTTCGGGGCGTTGCGCAATCAGATTGGCCACACTCCCATCCTTCAAGGCTGCTACATTCTTGGGCAATTCGTCATAGCCGATAATTTTCGCATTCGCCACTCGCGCCTGTGCAAAATAATAAGCCAACCTGTGTACCTTCGAGCTGAAAATGACTGCGCCCGAAATTGGCTTATGAGCCGCAATTTTCTTGATTCTACGAATATTTGCGGGCTGGTTACCCGAGTGTAGCTCTATCCGCTCAATCGCATATTTGTTGTCCAGCTTATACTCCCTGACATAGTTCATGAATCCTTTTTCGCGAAGTATCGCCTGATTGGAACCCGCACTGTACAAACGAGCCGAGCGGGCTAACAGTACCGTTGTATTCTCGGGCAATCCACTGAACAGGAGCTGGGCGGCCGTGTAGCCGCTTTTCAGTGAGTGCTGGCCGTAGTACGCCACACAGTCAATTTCTTCGACATTTGAATCGACCAGCACACAGGGAATATTTTTATCGTCCAGTTTCTGCGCAAACTCAAGGGATTCGTCAATAAATACCGGCGAAAAAATAACCGCATCGGGCGATGAGGCCAAAATTTTCTTCGTTTCGGTTGCAAACGAATCACTGTCATATTGGTCAAACGTGCGATGTTCCGTAACAATATTATGGATTTTGATTTCGCGTTGCGCCTTGTCAATACCTTGCTGGATATAATTCCAATACTCGCCGGATTCGAACGAAGGGATGAGCGATACAAAGCGCCTTGCTCCACGCCCGGCCAGTGAACTGGCCAGCACATTGGGCTTGAAATTATTTTGCTCTATTATTTCCAGTATTTTTTTCTCCTTGTCTTCCGACACTTTGCCGCGCTTGTGCAGCACACGGTCTACCGTCCCCACAGAAACACCTGCCATACGGGCGATATCTTTAATCCGCAACCGCTGTCCGCCGTAGCTGTTTTCTGTTATATTTTTTGTCATATTATTTTAACGCCTTATTTAACAATCTGTGTTTTCGCACACATTTTAATTTGTGTTCGTACACAAATCAATTGCAAAGTAAATTAAAATAAATTTAACAAACAAATAATATTTACTTTAAATGTGTGCGCACACACTTAATTTTATCAACAATTTTATTAATACAATATTAACACACTTATTATCAACGCCATGACAATTAAAAATAAAAAGAGGCTGTTCCGTTAAAAACAACCTCTGAAAAATAATCAAAACCGTACTGCAAAATATTAGTGCTGAATTACGATATTTTGTGTTTGTACTACCTCGCTCTTAGCAATAGCAATAAATAACTTCTATTTTTCCAACTCTTTTACCGTTTCGAGCATCCCCTTAGTTAATATAGAAATAATAGTGGCAGTAAGTAAATCGGTCAAACCGGGAATTGCATTCAGGTCTTCGCCCCAAATGTACTCGGCAGCCAGCACGCCTTTGGCCACTTTGGCCGGATCATTAATTGCCCACAGGTTTGTAAGCAGTTCTATGATTTTCGGGTCATCGTTTGGTGTAATAACATCGTTGCCGCGCTTACCGCCCTTGTAATAGGTACAAATAGCTGCCAGTCCCAGAACTAAACCTTTAGGCAACGACCCTTTGCGGGCAAGGTATAGCTTGAGGCCGGGCAAGTCGCGCGTTTTGAATTTCGGGAACGAGTTGAGCATAATGCTCGTGACAAAGTGTTTCACAAACGGATTGCGAAAACGGTCAAGTACATCGTTCGAATATTGTTTCAGTTCGGATTCCGGTAAATCGAGCGTGGGCAGCAGCTCATCGAACATCACGCGGTGTACGAATTTACCCACTACGGCATGTTCACAAGCTTCGCGCACCGTGTCCAATCCGCCGAGGTAAGCCACCGGCGAGAGCACTGTGTGCGGGCCGTTGAGCAGTGTCACTTTGCGATCGTGGTATGGTTTTTCGCTCGGCACAAACAGCACGTTCAACCCGGCCTTGTCGGCAGGGAATTCTTTTGCTACATCTTGTGGCGCTTCAATCACCCACAAGTGGAAAATTTCGGCTTTCACCACCAGCTTATCATCTATCTTTATTTTCGCCAATATTTCGTCAATCGTATCTTTCGGATAGCCTGGCACAATACGGTCTACCAATGTGCTGTATACGCCGCAAGCCGTTTCAAACCAAGCCTTGAATCCGTCGCCCAGTTTCCAGTGCTCAATATACTGCTCAATGCATTTTTTCAATTCCGTGCCATTGTGGAAAATCAATTCGCATGGAAAAATAATCAACCCCTTGTCGGCCGCACCACTAAAGGTTTTGAAACGGTGATACAATAATTGAGTCAATTTACCGGGATACGACGTGGCAGGTTTATCGTCCAACCGGTCTTCGGCGCAAAATGCAATACCAGCCTCGGTAGT
>JAVBNJ010000020.1:0-41505 GCA_031551625.1 Bacteroidales bacterium
CATACATATTTTATTTTAAATTTTAACTAAATTTTTAGTTTTTATTGTTGTAGCTTCGGGGTTGTTTTAAAATCCGCGTAAATCCGTCTAATCAGTGTTATCCGCGTTCCATCAACAAACAAACACAACAACCCCTTGCTATAATTTTTCAATCATTGCCATTCTCGTTTCAATCTGTGTAATCTATGGGCAAAAAAGAAACGTGAACTTTAGTTTATTCTATCTTGAGGCCTTGAGAAACCTGTTGCAAAAATAAATTAACGTTCACGTTTTTGCGGAACGATATTCTTTTGCAACGGTTGAAATTTCTCAAGTTTCAAGATACAGAACAAGCCGATTACCGGCTTTCCAAAATTATAAAGAACGTGTTATATATACTGCAAAAATATATAAATATTTTTACCTGCAAAATAAATTTGCAAAATCAACTTAAATTATGCGACAACTTGTACCGGCTTTTTAAATTTCCGTTTTTGTAAAGCACCGTGTGCGGAACAAAAACTCTTTTTCGTAGTTGTCCCAAATGCCTACGGCATTAGTGTTGGTTTCGAGCTGCGACGACGAAATGGCGACATGGACATTATGTTTGATATATGATTTGTTCATCGCTACATAATAAAGGCTGTGGATGCCTTTATTTTGCCAATCAGGCAACACGCCGTTCACATACAAATCAATGGTATCGTACTTTTTCAGCGCGCGTAAAATGTGGAACCATCCGAACGGAAACAATTTTCCTTTCGCTTTCTGGAAGGCACGCGACAGGGTAGGCATACTGATGCCGAATCCAATAATATCGTCGTTGTTGTCTAACACAAAGCAGCATAACTCCGGGCGCAGGAACGAAACGTAGGACTTTACATAATAATCCATTTGTTTTTCAGTAAGCTCTGTGTAGCCATATAGCCCGCCAAACGAGGCATTTATACTTGCGAAAAGTTTCCGGCCGTATGGAACAACATCTTTACGGCGTTTAAAAATTTCGGTACGTAGGTTATATTTTTCGCTAATCAATTTGTTGATGCGCTCTACTTTTTCGGGCACCGGCTGCGAGGCATTGAATTTGTATTGTAACCAGTCGACAGCTTTTTGATAGCCATGCTTTGCGAGGTGCTCGGGATAGTAAGGATAGCAGTAAGGGCTGATAATAGGAGGGAGGTGTTCAAAACCTTCCACCAGCATGCCTTGATGGTCAAAATCAGTGAAACCCATTGGACCGTGCACGCCGGTCATGCCTTTGCTTTTTCCCCATTTCTCTACCGCGTCCAGCAAAGCTTTCGACACTTCGAGGTCGTCCACAAAGTCAACCCAGCTGAAGCGGACAAGCTTGTTGTTGAACTTTGTGTTGGCCTTGTGGTTGATAATACCGGCAATGCGTCCTGCAATTTTGTTGTCTTTGTACGCTAAGAAGTAAACCGATTCGCAATGTTCGAACGACGGGTTTTTATCCTTGCTCAATGTTTTCATGTCGTCGCCAATGAGTGGCGGAACCCAGTTAGGGTGGCCTTTGTATAGCGAAAACGGAAATTTCACAAATTGTTTTAACTCGCGCTTCGAAGCTACTTCTTTAATAGTTATCATACGTGTAGGCATCAATTTCGGTTGCGAAGTTACAAATAAAAATTTTTATACCCGATTTTTTTTTGTATTTTTGTTGGTTAGTTTACATTAAAATTTACTAAAATAGTATGGAAATTTATCACATTGGGGCAGGAACACTGACATTTGAACAGTTGGAAAAAATGTTGTACACCTCGCATCGACTTCAACTGTCCGACCATGCACGTAAAGCAGTACAAGGCTGCCGTACATATCTTGATAAAAAATCGCAAGCTGCTGGAGCGCCTATCTATGGTGTAACTACCGGTTTCGGCTCCCTGTGTAATAAAACAATATCGCCCGAAGAACTGGGCAAGTTGCAAGAAAACCTGGTGATGTCGCATGCCTGCAGTACCGGCGACGAAGTAGCGCCCGAAATAGTACGTTTAATGCTGCTACTCAAAGCCCAAGCGCTCTCGCTTGGATACAGCGGTGTGCAGGTGGCTACCATAGAACGTATCATTGACTTTTATAACAACGATATTTTACCGGTGGTTTATGATCGCGGTTCGCTGGGCGCCAGTGGCGACTTGGCGCCGTTGGCCAATTTATTTTTACCACTTATCGGCAAAGGCGAAGTGAACCATAAAGGTTGTAAACGCCCGGCTGCCGAAGTATTGAAAGAATTTGGCTGGCAACCGCTGCAACTGCAATCGAAAGAAGGGCTGGCGTTACTCAACGGCACACAATTCATGAGTTCGCATGGCGTGTGGGCATTGCTGCGCACGTTCCGTATTTCGCGCCTGGCCGATAAGATCGGCGCATTATCGCTCGAAGCGTTCGATGGCCGCATCGAACCGTTCGACCCGCGCTTGCACACCATCCGCCCGCATTCCGGGCAACTCGAAACGGCCGAAGCTATTCGCCATTTTCTGCAAGGCAGTGAACTGATTGCGCGTCCCAAAAAACATGTACAGGACCCATATTCGTTCCGCTGTATGCCGCAAGTACACGGCGCCGTGAAAGACACCATACGCTATGTGTCGGGCGTAGTACGCACCGAAATAAATTCCGTAACCGATAACCCCACTGTGTTTGCACAAGACGATGCCGTGTTATCGGGCGGGAACTTCCACGGGCAACCGCTGGCTTTCGTGTTCGACTTCCTGGCCATTGCCCTGTCGCAGTTGGGGAATATGTCGGAACGCCGCACGGCGCAACTGATTATGGGCCTCCGCGAATTGCCCGAATACCTGATTGCCTCGTCGGGCTTGAATTCCGGCTTCATGATTCCGCAATATGCCGCCGCCGCTTTAGTTAATCAAAACAAGACCTACTGCCACCCCTCGTCGTGCGATTCCATCGTATCTTCGAATGGACAGGAAGACCTGGTAAGCATGGGTGGCAATGCAGCTACCAAACTGTTGAAAGTAGTGGACAATGTGGAACGGATTTTAGCTATTGAGTTGATGAATGCTGCACAGGGATTGGAGTTTCGTCGTCCCGCCAAATCATCGCCGGCGCTCGAAAAGTTGTTGACCGATTTCCGCAAGGTAGTACCGTTCCTTAGCGAAGACCGCGTAATGTACGAAGACATACACAAAGCATTAGAATTTATTAGAACCACAAGTTTATAAAATTAGAATTGATGAAAACTCCGGGAAGAACAAAAATTGTAGATCTGTTGAAACAAGCGCCAATCAGTGCCGATGTAACTGTTAAAGGTTGGGTGCGCACCAAGCGCGGTAACAAAAATGTAGCGTTTATTGCGCTCAACGATGGTTCTACAATTCATAATATACAAGTGGTGGCCGATATGACAGTGTTCACGGAAGAACAGTTGAAACCGGTTACTACAGGTGCATGTCTACGTGTAACCGGTAAACTTGTGGAATCGCAAGGCAGCGGACAGCCGGTAGAAATCCAAGCACGAGAAATTGAAGTGTATGGTACCGCCGATGTGGAAACTTTCCCATTGCAGAAAAAAGGGCATACACTCGAGTTCCTGCGCGAGATTGCCCACTTGCGCCCGCGTACCAACACATTCGGCGCCGTATTGCGCATTCGCCACGCAATGGCGTTTGCCATTCACAACTACTTCAACGAACACGGCTTTGTCTATTTGCATACGCCGATTGTAACGGCTGCCGATGCCGAAGGCGCCGGCGCCATGTTCCAGGTTACTACGCTCGACATGAACAATCCGCCGCGCAACGACAAGAAAGAGATTGATTATACGCAGGACTTTTTCGGCAAGCAAACAAGCCTTACAGTGAGTGGCCAGCTCGAAGGCGAAACGGGCGCTATGGCGTTGGGCGAAATTTACACGTTCGGCCCTACATTCCGCGCCGAGAACAGCAACACGCCGCGTCACCTCGCCGAATTCTGGATGATAGAACCCGAAATGGCGTTCTATGACATCAAAGACAACATGGATTTAGCCGAAGATTTTATTAAATACTTAGTGAAATATGCGCTCGACCATTGTCTCGACGACTTGCAGTTCCTGAACGACATGTATGACAAGGAACTGATCGAGCGTTTGCGTAGTGTGTGCCAAACGGAATTTATGCGGCTGACCTACACCGAAGGCGTAGATATTTTATTGAAATCGGGACAGAAATTCGAATTCCCCGTAGCATGGGGCGTTGACCTGCAAAGCGAGCACGAACGCTATTTGGTAGAAAAACATTTCAAACGCCCGGTAATCCTTACCGACTACCCGAAAGAAATAAAAGCGTTTTAAATTAAAAAACACGACGATGGAAAAACCGTTCGTGGGATGGACGTGCTGTTCCCGAAAATCGGTGAAATTATTGGCGGTTCGCAACGTGAAGAGAACTTGGATAAATTGATGGCGCGTATCAAAGAAAATGGAATGGGTACCGAAACGTTGGAATGGTATATTGACACACGTCGTTTCGGCAGCGCCGAACACAGCGGTTTTGGACTCGGCTTCGAGCGGTTGTTGCTGTTCGTTACCGGCATGGCCAACATTCGCGATGTGATTCCTTTCCCACGTACTCCGAAGAATGCAGAATTTTAATGCCAATTAGAAAGGATGAATAAAAAATATATTCGATATAGCTTGTTTGCCGTATTGTGCATTGTGTTTACACAAGCAGCGTGGAGCCAGCAATTCACAAAATTTGTACGCGACGGTGTGCAATTCAATTTGGATGGCTACAAAGACACGCTGAAAGAAGGCAAGAAACGTACTATTCAACTTTACGTGCAAGGCGCCGGATCGGTTACACCGTACATTACGGCACGTGGCCTGGCTGGCGGGTGGATGTACTTTGTAAGCCCGACCATTGCAGGAATGGGCGCCGGATCGGCTACGCTACGCTTGTTACCGCTCGACGACGGGGAAGGCGATTATACACTTACATTCGATACATTTGATCAGACTTCGGGTGTAACGGCTACCGCAAGCATGTCGCTGCACGTGATTGACCGCAACGTAGTAGATCCCTCCGAAAATGATTTGAAAATTACCAACTACCCTAATCCCGTTACTACCGAAACAACGTTTGAATTCGTTGTCCCGAGCGGCGGTAAAGGCTCGTTGAAACTATATACGCTTGATGGGCGCGACGTGATGACTGTATTTGATGCCGTCGCTGTCCGTTACCGCTATTTTAAAACTGTCGATGTGTCGGCATTACCCTCTGGAACGTATGTCTATCGCCTGAAAGTGGATGGCGTAGGCGACGTTTCGGGGCGTATGGTTAAATTATAAAATTGAATTTGCAATGAATAAATTTTTAAAAATAGGAATACTTGCAGCAGGCTTGTTGCTCCCATCCACTATCTTGTTTGCCCAATCGTTTACCAACCCCGCACCGCTCGAAACCATTGCGCCCGATGCCCGTTCGGCAGGTATGGCCGACATTGGCAGCGCTACTACTCCCGATGTCTATTCGCAACATTGGAATGTGGCAAAATATGCATTCGCACCGGACAAAGGTGCTGCTGCATTTGCTTACACGCCATGGATGCGGAAAGTTACAAATGATATGAATTTATTTTACGTATCGGGATTTTACAAAATAGGCCAGCAGGCTATCAGCGCTTCATTGCGTTATTTAACCGTGGGTACCATTCAGTTTACCAATGAAAACAACGACCCGATGGGCAATTACGATCCTTCGCAATATTCATTCGATTTGGGTTATTCCCGTACGTTGGGCAATTATTTTTCGTTGGGTATAGTGTTTCGATACCTTTCTGTTTTTCAAGCGGAGAATACAGGAAGCGGCGCATACATTATTTCCAACACCAGTGCGTTTGCAGCAGACTTGGGTGTATACTTCCGTTTGCCGTCGGGCAAAGCCAATGAATTCGCCATGGGCTTAAGTTTTAAAAATATTGGTACAAAAGTAAATTGGGGGGACAATAAAGTATTCCTGCCGATGGCTATGAACCTTGGTAGTCGCTATTCACTGGCTATTGACCCGAAAAATGATTTGGATTTTGCTTTGGAGATTACCAAACCGCTGGTGCCTACAGATCAAAGCGAGAGCGTAGCGCAAGGCTTCTTCTCTTCGTTCGGCAATAGCATCAAAGAATGGAGTGTATCGGCAGGTGTGGAATATGCCTACGACAAATTTTTATTTCTGCGCACAGGCTACCATCTTGCCAGCAACGATTACCAATACGGTTCGGGGTCTTACTTCTCGACCGGTGTGGGCGCACACTGGCAAGGCTTTGCACTTGACCTTTCGTATATGATAAGCACACAAGGAAACACCGCGCTGACCAACACTATCCGCGTGTCGCTGGCCTACACTTTCGGACAACCGAAAACAAATACACGCCAGTAAATTTTGAATTATTGAATCTTGAATTATGAAATTAATAGGAATGGCCGCCGACCATGCAGGCGTTGAATTAAAAACAGTTTTAAAACACTGGCTCGAAGCGGAAGGATACCAGATCCGCGATTTCGGCACGCACTCGTGCGAAAGCATGGACTACCCCGATGTAGCACATCCGTTGGCAGAAGCCATTTCCAAAGGGGAACTCGAAATTGGTATTGCATTGTGCGGTTCGGGTAACGGCATCAGCATGACCCTTAATCGACACTGCGGCGTGCGGGCAGCCCTTTGCTGGATGCCCGAAATAGCCCAGCTGGCGCGGCAACATAATGCGGCTAATATTTGCTCGCTTCCTGCGCGCTACGTTACTACCGATATGGCCAAAGAAATTGTCAAGATCTTTCTCTCTACTACCTACGAAGGTGGTCGCCATCAACGCCGCGTGGAAAAGATAGAACTGTAGAGAATGAAAATTAAAAAGTAGCGCTTAATTATTTTTTGCGTGTAATCAAAAAATAATTTATACATTTGCGCTATTACAACATGTTCTTTTTAGTGAGAAAGCCGTAGTTTGGCTTTTGTCCGGATACTTGAAACTTGCAATCTTCAATACATCTAAAGGAACTTACTTCACGTACGTGGATTATGATTTATTTTAGATGTAGGTATTGCAAGACCTCAAGTATCGGTAAATTACAATCCACGTCTTTTTTGCTTATTGCTAAATAAAATGATTAAAGGCAATGATAAGAGAATCATAGCAGGAGGTTTATTAACCAATGATAATTTTCATAGTGGAGGGAATTGGCGCAATATATTGTGTTTGTTTTCTAGAGCCAATTCCCAAAGCTATAACAATATAAACTAATAAATTAGTTAATATAAATAAAACTACTATTACATTATGAAACAACAATTTTTCTTTTTTGCAGTAATGCTGTTCAGTGTTGCATCTGTGGCGCAGCAACGTACTTTTGTAAAATCGGTAGATGCCGATTATGCTACCAAACAAGTAACATTCAACATTTCGTGGACGGCAGGTAGTCGTGGTACTTATGGAGGAAAAGTATACAATTCCAAAGTGTGGGTGGGGGTCGACTATCAGGAGATACGGAATAACGCACCTTATGGCACTTGGAAGCGTGCTGCTATTGATTTAACTAAGTTGCCTGCTAATTGTACGGCAGAAGGCTCTAATACCAACGGCTTTTGGTATCAAGGACAAGCCATGGCTACACAAAATGCTGCTATTACCGTAACATTAATAGGGGTGCCAGCGCAGTTTAAATGGTGTGCTTTTGCCAGCGATTGCCCACCTGCTGCCACTGCTACTTATGGCCTTTATAGGCTGCATGGAACACCGCCTTTTGCTATAAAGTATAATGGGAGTAGCACGACTGTCACTAATTCAACAATGTTTAATGCTGGTTGCATAATTGAGATTTCTGATGCAACAGGTTGCCCCGGTACCCTGCCTTCTCCTCTTTCGGCTGGTAGTATTACTAGTGTGAGTTACAACAATTGTAATAATGTAGCAGGTAATTCGATTACTCAGGCAATGGCGCCCGGTGGCGGAGGCGGCAGTTACAGTTATCAGTGGAGTGTCAGCTACAATGGACAAACAGGAGCCACAATTCCGGGTGCTACGGCATTTACTTATACTCCTCCCGCAACTACAACGGCTGGCACATATGTTTACCGCCGGTTGGTAAGTGATGGTTTATGTTCGACTTTTTCAGCAGGTTCTGTAGCAAGAATTGTGTTACCTGACAATGTAACGATAAGTTGTGCTGCACTCGGTGTTTCAAATTTGCAAGTGAAAACTTGTGATGCCGGGTCTTCGACATGGACACCTAGTAATCTGTGTCCTTCAGGTTGGCGTTGGCCAACCGCTTCAGAACTCAAATGTATGGGTTGGAATAGAACGGCAATAAACGGAGTATCTACGTCTGTCTATTGGAGTTCGAGTACCGGTGGGCAAGATGTAACATGTGTAACCTATTTTGATTGGGCTGTTGCTATGCGCTTTTTAAGTTGGACAACAAATTGCGAAGGTACTATCACTACTTTTCCGGATAATACAACGATATCTTTTCAACGATTTCAGATAGCTTCCGTTCGGTGTGTAAAGTAATGTAAAATTATTAGTACTTTTGCATCCGGAATAGTGAAATGAAACAATATACTAATTGTCTCATTTATGCTAAGTAAAAGATCTTCTAAAATGAGTTACACCGTATTCTCCTTGGACAATCCGCCTGCGCCCGAAACATTTGCCGAAGGCGTGGTAATTCCTATCGACAAGCCTTATCGCTGGACTTCAGCCGACGTAGTACGAAAAATTAAATTTGCATTACAGCGTAAAACAGGTAGTAAAAATTTAAAGGTGGGGCATGCCGGTACGCTTGATCCGTTGGCCACCGGCATATTGTTGGTATGTACCGGTCGAGCTACTAAGCAAGCCGAAGCTTTGCAAGCCGAAGAAAAAGAGTATGTGGCCGATATCGAGTTAGGTGCTACCACGCCCTGTTTCGATATGGAAAAAGAAGTGGATGTTCGCTACCCCTACGAACATATCACGCGCGAGATGGTAGCCGCTGCTGTGCAAGCATTTGAGGGTACGCAGGAACAAGTGCCGCCTGTGTTCTCGGCAAAAATAATTGACGGAAAACGTGCGTACGAATTGGCGCGTGCCGGGAAAGATGCGGAAATGAAGCCCGCCACGATTACGATTTATGAAACAGAATTGCTGGCATTCGACTTGCCGCGTGTGACAGTGCGCTTACGATGCAGTAAAGGAACTTACGTGCGGGCTTTTGCGCGCGACCTTGGCTTGGCGCTACAAAGCGGCGGCTATTTAACCGGCCTCCGGCGGACACGCAGCGGTAAATTCGATACACATAACATAGTGTTACTAAGTGAATTTCAGAATTTTTTGGAAGATTGAATTTTTTTTGCGAATTTTGCAGGCTAATTTTGGGTGTTTTATATCCGGTAAAATAATTAAATGCAATAATGAAACTTTCGCAATTCAATTTCAAATTTTCCAACGACCTAATTGCCAAATATCCTGCCAAACATCGCGACGAATCGCGCTTGATGGTTGTTCACCGCGACAACGGCAAAATCGAACATAAATTATTCAAAGAAGTTGTAAAATATTTCGACGAGGGCGATGTGATGGTGTGCAACAACACCCGCGTGTTCCCTGCTCGCCTGTATGGCAACAAAGAAAAAACCGGCGCACAGATTGAAGTATTCTTGCTGCGCGAACTCAATGCCGAGCAGCGCCTTTGGGATGTGTTGGTAGATCCCGCGCGTAAAATTCGTATCGGAAATAAATTATATTTTGGCGAAGACGATTCGCTGGTGGCTGAAGTAATAGATAACACCACTTCGCGTGGCCGCACGGTGCGTTTCCTGTTCGACGGAACACACGATGAATTCCGTAAAGCGCTGTTTTCGTTAGGTGAAATGCCGCTTCCGCGTATGGTACGCAAGGCCAATGAGCCGATTGACGAAGAACGCTACCAAACTATTTTCGCAAAAGTAGAAGGTGCGGTAGCCGCTCCGGCAGCAGGTTTGCACTTTAGCCGCGAGTTGCTCAAGCGTATGGAAATTAACGGTATTGGTATTGCCGAAGTTACGCTACACATGAGCCTTGGTAGTTTCCGCGTGGTAGATGTGGAAGACCTTTCGAAACACCGCATGGACTCCGAGCAGGTAAGCGTGTCCGAGGCCGCTGTAACAATGGTGAATGCAGCAAAGGCTGCCAATCAGCAGGTGTGTGCTATCGGGGTAACTGCATTGCGCGCCATGGAAGCTGGTTCTACGACGCAAGGCCGCCTGAAAACGTTTGAAGGGTGGACCAATAAATTTATTTTTCCTCCCTACGACTTCAGTGTTCCCACATCGTTGATTACGAACTTCCACCTGCCTTACTCTACTTTGCTGATGGCTACTACGGCTTTCGGCGGCTACGAGAATGTAAAGAAAGCTTATGAGGCTGCGGTAAAAGATAAGTACCGTTTCGGTCCTTATGGCGATGCGATGCTAATTCTATAAAGATAATTGACAGATTTACGGATTTACAGATTTGCGACAAGCACACTAAATTGTAAATCCGTAAATTGTACATCTTAAATCCCATCATGTCTTTCGATCAACTCCAATACTACATTGCTACTACATTGATTCCTGGCGTGGGCAGTACGTTGGCCAAGCGCTTGATTGCCTATTGTGGTAGCGCCGAAGCGGTGTTTCGTGAAAAGAAAACAGCGTTGCAAAAAATTCCCGGAATAGGAGAGGTGTTAGCGCAAGAAATAACCCAACAGCAAGTGCTGAAGCGGGCAGAAGAAGAATGTGCATTTTTAGAAAAATCGCGTTTTCATGCTTTATGTTATACCGACGATGCCTACCCCGAGCGCTTGCGTCAGTGCGACGATGGGCCGGTGGTACTGTTTGTCGATGGTTCGTTGAATTTCAACCAAACTAAAATTTTAGGTATAGTAGGTACACGCCATGCCACACCTTATGGAACGGAGTGGTGTGAAGCCACGTTGGCAAGACTTGTAGAACTTGGACACACACCTGTTATTGTGAGCGGCTTGGCGTATGGCATTGATATATGTGCACACAAAGCCGCCTTGCAAAACAAATTGCCGACGGTGGCCGTGATGGCTACGGGGCTGGACAAAATTTATCCACCATTGCACCGCGCCACTGCTGCTAAAATAGTAGAAGACGGCGGTGCATTAGTCACTGATTTCTTGTCGAAAACACAGCCCGACCGCACCAACTTCCTGCAACGCAACCGCATCATTGCAGGTATGTGTGATGCGACATTGGTAGTGGAGTCCGGCGAAAAGGGCGGTGCATTGATTACAGCTGATCTTGCAATGTCATATAACCGCGACGTATTGGCGCTTCCCGGTCGTGTGGGCGATGAATATTCCAAAGGTTGCAATGCGCTTATCCGTGCCAACAAAGCGGCACTGGTTACTTCGGCTACTGATATTGAATATGCACTTGGCTGGGAACGCGCAACTGTGGCTACTGCCAAACAGTTGCCGCTTTTTGTATCACTCACACCCGATGAACAAGTGATTGTAGATGCGTTGCGCAACAAACCTTCCGAAAGTATAGACATTCTTTGTTATACCACCAAAATTCCAATGGCGCGCCTTTCTGCGTTGCTGTTCAACATGGAAATGAAAAATGTAGTGCGTACATTGCCGGGCAAGCAGTATGCATTGAAGTAAAAATCCCTGTTTCCACCCCCTTCTGGAGGTATGGTGGCATAAAATGCGTTAGATTTTATTATGTGAGGCGTTTACGTAAATAGTTTTGCAACGTTTATCGTAATGTTGTGAATCGCCCCACTGGCCGTAGCCGATTTCGATACCGGCCTTCTGTAAATTTTCTTCGAGCTTTGATTTGCTGATGGCGGCATCGTCGTGGATGCCGGGTTTGTTTTCATAGATTTGATAATTTTTGCGCACGTCGGTAAGCGTCATGTTGGGCATGATGATATTGGCACCCGCCTGCACAGCCATCTCGCGGCCCATGGGGTGAAGCACCTGTAACGCCGTGGTGGCGGCAATGTTGATATCGGGCATCAGTAGCCGCAACACGGCAATCATGCGTAAACTAAGCAGGAAGCGCTCTTCGGGAGGCATCAAGGAGTGCTGGTACTCGTACAGCGGTGTTTCGCTATGCTCGAGGTATGGCCCCATGCCTACCATGTCGACATTCATTTTTTTGAAGAATAATAAATCGTCGGCAAGGTTTTCGACAGTTTGAAACGGCAAGCCGATCATTACACCGGTGCCGGTTTGGTAGCCTGCAACCTGCAAGTTGCGTAGGGCGGCTAACCGTTTGTCATAACTATGAAGTTCGTTATTGGGATGGATTTTTGCGTACAATTCGCGCGAGCTGGTTTCGATGCGCAGTAAATAACGGTGTGCGCCGGCTGCATACCATTGACGGTATACGTCGAGTGTTTGCTCGCCGCACGAGAGGGTAATGCCGACCTCGTTGTTCGTACGTTCTTTTATTCTTTCGACAAGTGTGGCAATGCGTTGTACGAAGCGCGGCGATTGTTGTTCGCCCGATTGCAGCACTATTGAGCCATATCGGTTGTGCCAGGCAAAGTCGACAGCTTCGAGCACATCGTCGTCGGTAAGTTCGTAGCGCGATACATTTTTGTTGTCGCAGCGGATGCCGCAGTAGTAGCAGTTTTTCGCACATACGTTGGATAATTCTATTAATCCGCGTAAATATACTTTGTTGCCTATAGCCGCTGTTTTTGCAGTATTGGCACGGGCAAACAGCGCATCCATTTCATCGCGGTTGGCGATGGATAACAAATGTATGATTTCACCACGTTCCACTTGTTAGTCTTTCTTTAACGAAGAAGTTAGTTCATCGATTTGTTTCTTCAAGTCGGGCAATTTGCGAAAAATAGCGTACGACTTAAAATAGTTTGTTGCATTAATGGCCGGCGATCCGATAATGGTTTGGTTCGGTTCCTTCACCGTATAGCTGATACCTGCTTGTGCACCGGCTTGCGTGCCGTCGGCCACAGTAATGTGTCCGGCAATACCCACTTGTCCGCCGAACATACATTGCTTGCCGATTTTGGTCGAGCCGGCAATACCTGTGAGCGCTGCAATCACGGTGTTCTCGCCGACTTCTACATTGTGCGCAATCTGCACGAGGTTGTCGATTTTCACCCCTTTTTTAATGACGGTGGCATCCATCGTCGCACGGTCAACAACCGTGTTAGCGCCAATTTCCACGTTGTCTTCCAATACAACATAACCGATCTGCGGAATTTTTTTGTACGATCCGTCGGCTGTGGGCGCAAAGCCAAAGCCGTCGGAGCCAATCACCGTGTTGGAGTGAATAGTGCAATTGTTACCGATTTTGCAACCGTGGTAAATTTTTACGCCGGGATATAGAATGCAGTTATCGCCGATGGTTACGTTGTCGCCGATATATACATGCGGAAAAATTTTAGTATTGTTGCCCACTTGTACCCCGCGCGATACATAGCTACCGGCGCCTACCCACACGCCTTTGCCGAGTTTAGCCCGCCACGATACATGTGCGCGCCACGAACGCCCTTTCTTGTTAAGCGTTTTCATCGAATTGTATAGGTCGAGCAGCGAAGCAATGCTTTCATACGCATTATCCACGCGGATAATCGTAGCCTCTACGGCTTGCGTGAGATTGAAACTGCGATTCACCAACACAATTGATGCTTTGGTAGTATACAGATACTGTTCGTATTTTGGATTGGCGAGGAAACAAAGTGCGCCGGGGCGGCCTTGTTCGATGCGGGCTACGGTGCTGGCGGTGGCTTCGGGATTGCCTTCCACGTCGCCGTGCAGGTATTCAGCTAATGTTTTTGCGTTGAATGTCATATTGAGAACAGATTTTAGATATTGGATGAGAACAGATATTTGATATGTGCAATTAATTATTGTTTGCGTTATGTTGTTGTTCTACTGCTAACAGAAACGAGTTGAGTTTACGGCTTAAGTAGATTGCTTTTGAAGATAAATCTTTGTAAAGAGGTTCATTTGTTAGCGATTTTGTATCATATAGTGTGTCTAAGTGGTCGATGGTTTCTTCGAGGGAAGCATTCGCGTAAACTAAAAATTTAATAAACTCTGCCTTATATCTTCTACGCCCATATCCCTCCACAATAGTTGATTTAACAGATTTAGAAGAGCGACGAATTTGAGAAGCTTCTTCAAAGAGTTCAAATTTCGGGAGTTCATTTAATGTCATCGCATGAATGCCTATTACCAATTCATGTGCCAACTTCCAAATATCTAAATCTTTATATGTCATGTGTATTTTATCTAAAAATCTGTTCTCATCTACTATCTGTATTCTTCGGATAACAAAGGAAATATTTCTTAGTGACGCCCGAAAAAGCTTGTGCGCTGAGCATGTCGGAGGCTTCGTGAATGTCGCGCAGTTGCGATTCACCATAGCGGATATTTATTTTTTCGTTGTTATCATCATACCCTTTGTTAACCATATAGCTGCTCACTACAAAGTAATCCATGGCGCCGGGAGTGTCAGGAATTTGGCTTTGGACGCGCTGTTTCACGGCTTCGATATATTCGCCGGTAAACGGCTGGTCGCTGATTTCCACTTTGGGTAAGCGGCGCGCTACGAGCATGCAGCAGAGTTGCGAAAGTATTTTGTCATCGGCTTTACACCATACTTTGATGGCACTGTTGATATCGCTATCATCCAATTGGGCAAACGAATTCAGAATCTCCGGATGTTCGAAGTCGGCAATGGTAAAGCGGTTTTTCAGGAATAAATGTAAAGCCGGCGACGCAAATAAATTGCTGCCGGCAGCAATAAGTTCTTTTGCGCGGCGCAATAGTTGTAACAAAAGCTGGTCGGCGGCAATCACGGTTTTGTGCAGGTATACTTGCCAGTACATCAAGCGACGCGAGATAAGGAATTTTTCAATTGAATATATGCCTTTTGACTCAACCACCAGTTCATCGTTTACTACGTCCAGCATTTTGATGATGCGCTCGAGGCCAATCATGCCTTCGGCTACGCCCGAGAAAAAACTGTCGCGGCACAAATAATCGAGCCGGTCTACATCAAGTTGACTCGACACAAGTTGGTGCAGGAATCTTTTCGGATAACTGCCGTCAAAAATTTGGGTAGCCATTGTCAATCGACCGCCAAATGCAGTGTTCAGGCGTTTCATAAACGCCAGCGAAATTTCTTCGTGGCTGATGTTTTCCACAATCGTATTCTCGAGTGTGTGGCTGAACGGACCGTGGCCGATGTCGTGCAGCAAAATGGCACACGAGGCGGCTTCCATTTCTTCGGGAGTTACTGTGTGCCCTTTGGATTGCAGCGATTGCAATGCTTGACGCATCAGGTGCATGGCGCCTAATGCATGCGAAAAACGCGAGTGGCAAGCGCATGGATAAACAAGGTATGACATGCCCATTTGCGAAATATTGCGTAAACGTTGCAGGTAGGGGTGTTCTAATAATTCATATATCAATCCGCCGGGAATATCAATAAATCCATGAATCGGGTCGTTGATTATTTTTTTCTTTGTAATCATAGCAAAGTTACAAAATTACACAATAATTTTGTAACGGACAAAGTGCAGAACGGATGTTTACTTTTTTTGTTTTATCTTTGTAACTCATTCTTGAGTGATGAATAATCTAGTAGAACCGGAAAAAAAGTTCAGTCTTCGCCGTTTTCTGAAAGAACACAGCGCGGGAATCTACATCACTATCCTTTTTCACTTGATAGTGCTGGTGTTCCTGTTGAGCTCAAAACTGTATCTCGAAGTGATGGGCGAACGCCCTGTATTCATCGACATTTCGGACAAATACGAAGACATTGTCAAACAACAAAAACAAGTGCGGGAAGTACAGGCTAAAGAAACTGCGGCCAGTGAACTTGAAGCCATGCTTAACAACGCCGGTGTACGTTCCTCGCATTCCTCACAAGCTGTACGAAATGCTGCTGTCGATGCATCGGAACGTGGGAACCAGCCATTGCGCGACGACCGCCGCACCGACGTGTCGCAACTCAACGCCGAAGCGCAGGACGTGCAGCGCAAGCTCGATGCCAATCGTCAGCAGGTGCTCACGCAACAAACCGGTGGTGCCGACCTGCCGCAGCAACAACTACCAAAGCCCAAACAAGAAGCCTACCGTGGCCCTTCGGTGCTCACTTACGACATGGGCGGCCGCAAGGCCATGTCGCTCCCTGTGCCCGCCTACCAATGCAAGGGTGGGGGCGATGTTACGGTTATCATCGACGTCAACCCGCAAGGCTATGTAGTCGCGGCTTCCATCCAATCCACCACCTCGGCCGACGATACTTGTCTGCACGATGCCGCCCTGCGCTTTGCCCGCAGCTCACGCTTCGCCGTCCAGTCCGACGCCCCCGCCAAACAACGCGGCAGCATCGTCTATCGATTCATTGCGCAATAGTGCTAAACAAAATTTTACTTCAATAATTTCCGATTTTCTATGTTTTGTAGAACCTGCATTTGTTGAATTGTAAGTTCAATTGGTAAACACATACTTCTATAAAGCAATTTCAACCAAAATAAATTCTAATCTTTTGTTAAAAACTTATTTGTAATTTAAAATATCTTTATATCACAATGAATACTATACGGAATTCTACAAAATTTCCGCTCCACCAATTCCAATAGGCTTGGTAAAACATTACATTATACGACCATTTGCTGGAACTGGCGCAAGCGATAGAAAAACAAATAAAAAATTCAACCGGTTAAAATAAATTAAAATATTCCGAAAACACAAACATCCTGTTTCGTTTGAAACCGGTCATCTCTTTTAAGATATTCAGTGCTTGGAAATCTTTTATCAGCCGGTTAATGGTCGATGTTTCCATGCCGGTTTCCTCCCGTATTATTACATTATTAACAATAGGATGTTTATATAATAATCGCACGAACCGATTGGCTTTTTCTATTTTTGCTTTGCTCCCCAATGTTGGTATCAACTCTCTTTCTACTTTGTCGCGTAAAGCAATGATAGACTTAAATGCCTGGATAGAGTTTTCAGACGTTTCTATGATGCCGGCCAAAAAAAAGCGTAGCCATTGGTTTAGGTCGTTGTGTGTACGCACCCGGTGTAAATTGTCGTAGTAGTATGTTTTGTTTTTCTCAAAAAAATCCGACAAGTACAACGACGGTGCATGCAATAACCCGTTGCTCACTAAATACAGCGTAATTAACAAGCGCCCCATTCGCCCATTTCCATCTAGGAACGGGTGTATGGTTTCGAATTGGTAATGGATGATGCCTATTTTGATTAAATGTGGAACTTCAATATTTGTATTGTGTACAAACATTTCCAAATCGCTCATCAATTCGTCAACTCTCGAAAAATGTGGGGGGATGTAAGTTGCATCTTTTAACGTTCCTCCAATCCAGTTTTGGCTTCTTCGGTACTCGCCGGGTTGCTTATGTTCGCCTCGCACGCCTTGTAATAGCAGACGATGAACATCTTTAATTAATCGCGATGAGATGGGTAAGTGTAATAATTGGCTGATTGAAAAATTGATAGCTTTTATATAGTTTTGCACCTCTTCCCAATCATCGCGTTTTTCGGGCAATATATCATCGCCTCTTAACAACGCTTCTTCCATATTGGTTTGCGTCCCTTCAATGCGACTCGAAGTTGTAGCTTCTTTTGCCACGTGCATACGTACAAAGAAATCAATATCGGGTATGAGTTGGGAAAATGCATTTAACTCTCCTAATTTACGGTCAGCCTCACTTAGAAGCGTTTGTAATTGCGGAGAGTCTACTAACCATTGGAGATTGATATGTTCGGGATAAAAACTTTGGTATTCCACCTGTCTTTCCCATTTCCCAGACACAAAATTGGTTATTTTGTTGGCTTTATCCATCGCTAAAATGCGCGTTTAAAAATTTATAAAAGCAAATTTATAAAAAAATGCGCAGATAAAAAAATATAAAAGCAAAATTTTGTATTTTTGATGTGAAAAAGAATGTGCAAAGATAAAATTTCTGCTTC
The DNA here is from genome assembly GCA_031551625.1 of Bacteroidales bacterium. Classification (GTDB taxonomy): domain Bacteria; phylum Bacteroidota; class Bacteroidia; order Bacteroidales; family UBA932; genus JAVBNJ01. The sequence continues at coordinate 17,945 of JAVBNJ010000020.1, forward strand.
ATGTTAAAAACTTGTTTGTAATTCAAAATATTTTTGTACCTTTGTACCCCTTAAATTGTAAGGAAAAATTGTAAAACGTTTATTAACAATAAATTATGCCAACAATTCAACAGCTTGTACGCAAAGGACGCTTACAAATCGAAGAAACCAGCAAATCGCGCGCTTTGGATTCATGCCCGCAGCGCCGTGGCGTGTGTGTACGTGTGTACACCACTACACCCAAAAAGCCTAACTCGGCTATGCGTAAAGTAGCCCGTGTTCGCTTGACCAACCAAAAGGAAGTGAATGCCTACATTCCGGGCGAAGGCCACAACTTGCAGGAACACTCGATTGTATTGGTGCGCGGCGGCCGTGTGAAAGACTTGCCGGGTGTACGTTACCACATCCTTCGCGGTGCATTGGACACTGCCGGTGTAGAAGGCCGTACGCAAAGCCGTTCGCTCTACGGTGCTAAACGCCCGAAACCGGGTGCAGCGCCTGCGAAAAAGAAATAGTAATTTCAAGATTTGAAAATTTCAAGATTCAAAGATTATATAATATATAGTCTTTGGTCTTTTGGTTTTTGTAATCTTACATTAAAATAATAACAAAACAAAAAACAAATGAGAAAAACGAAGCCTAAAAAGAGGATTCTACTTCCCGATCCCAAGTACGGAGACGTGCTTGTTACACAGTTTGTAAACAACCTGATGTACTCGGGACAGAAGAGTATCGCCCTCGGCATTTTTTACGATGCAATTGACATGGTGGGCGAAAAGATGAAAGATTCAGACAAGGCTCCTCTCGACATTTGGAAGAAAGCGTTGGAAAACGTAACCCCGCAGGTAGAAGTGAAAAGCCGTCGCGTGGGTGGAGCCAACTTCCAAGTACCAACAGAGGTGCGCCCCGACCGGAAGATTTCATTGAGTATTAAACACATGATTTCTTTCGCCCGCAAGCGTAGCGGCCACTCGATGGCCGAAAAGTTGAGCGCCGAAATTATTGCGGCCCACAACGAAGAAGGCGGCGCATTCAAACGTAAAGAAGACATGCACAAAATGGCCGAAGCCAACAAGGCTTTTGCCCACTACAGATTCTAGGGGGTACGTAAATGGCAAGAGACTTAAATTATACAAGGAATATCGGTATCATGGCGCATATCGATGCGGGCAAAACAACCACATCGGAGCGTATCCTTTTTTACACCGGAAAAACACACAAACTGGGAGAAGTGCACGAAGGCGCTGCTACCATGGACTGGATGGTACAGGAGCAAGAACGCGGTATCACCATTACCTCGGCAGCAACTACCGCTTTCTGGAATTACGAAGGAAAAACCTACAACATCAACTTGATTGACACCCCGGGCCACGTGGACTTTACGGTGGAAGTGGAACGTTCGTTGCGCGTGCTTGACGGCGCCGTAGCTACTTTCTGCGCCGTAGGCCGTGTGCAACCGCAATCGGAAACCGTTTGGCGCCAAGGTGACAAATACCGTGTGCCGAAAATGGCGTACATCAACAAGATGGACCGTGTGGGTGCCGACTTTCTGGCGGTAATCGATGAAATCAAAGAAAAATTGGGCGCTACGGCTGTTCCCATTTGTTTGCCCATCGGTGCCGAGGAAAAGTTTGAAGGTATTGTAGACTTGATTGCCAATAAGGCTATTTACTACAACACCGACAGTAAGGAATTGGTGAACTACGAAATCAAAGAAGTGCCTGCCAACATGGTAGCCGAAGTCGAAGAATGGCGCGGTAAGCTGGTAGAATCAATCGCAGAGTACAACGATGCGTTGATGGAAAAATTCTTTGAAGATCCTAATTCCATTACACCCGAAGAAATTATTTCGACTCTCCGCAAAGCTACTATTGACATGGCCGTTGTGCCTGCTTGTTGCGGTTCGTCGTTCAAAAACAAAGGCGTGCAATTCCTGTTGGATGCCATTATGCGTTATATGCCTTCGCCGCTTGATATTGGCGATGTAACAGGTATCAACCCGCAAACCAACGAAGAAGTAATACGTAAATCGAACCCCTCGGAACCGTTCTGCGGCTTGGTGTTCAAAATTGCTACCGATCCGTTTGTAGGCCGTTTGGCTTTTATCCGTGCATACTCGGGTAAACTCGAAGCAGGTAGCTACGTGTACAACACCCGTTCGGACAAAAAAGAACGTGTGGCACGCTTGTATCAAATGCACTCGAACAAACAAAACCCGATTGAATTTGTAGAAGCAGGTGATATCTGCGCCGCTGTTGGTTTCAAAGACCTCCGTACGGGCGACACTGTTTGTGATGAAAAGCATCCGATAGTTCTGGAATCTATGAGCTTCCCCGATCCGGTGATTGGTTTGGCCGTAGAACCCAAAACACAAAAGGATATGGACAAGTTGGGTATCGCGTTGGGTAAACTTTCGGAAGAAGACCCGACCTTTACTGTGAAGTCCGACCACGACACGGGCCAAACCGTTATTAGCGGGATGGGTGAATTGCACTTGGAAATTATTGTTGACCGCCTCAAACGTGAGTTTGGCGTGGAAATCAACCAAGGCGCTCCGCAAGTTAACTACAAAGAAGCTATCCGTGGCACCGTACAACACCGCGAAGTATTCAAAAAACAAACTGGTGGCCGTGGTAAATTTGCCGATATTATTGTCGAAATTTCTCCGGCCGACGAAGGTGTTGTGGGTCTCCAATTTGTCGACGAAGTGAAAGGTGGTAACGTACCCCGTGAATTCATCGGCCCGGTTGAAAAAGGTTTCAAATCGGCGATGGTAAACGGTGTACTGGCCGGCTACGAAGTGCCCTCTATGAAAGTGGTCCTGAAAGACGGTTCGTTCCATCCGGTGGACTCCGATGCATTGTCGTTCGAAATTTGCGCACGCGCAGCTTTCCGTCACGCAGTGCCCAAAGCACAGCCGTGTTTGATGGAACCTATCATGTCGTTGGAAGTGGTTACTCCCGAAGACTACATGGGCGATATCATCGGCGACTTGAACAAACGCCGTGGACAAATTACCAGCATGGATAGCAAAGGCAATGCACGTGTGGTGAAAGCCAAAGTTCCGCTTTCGGAACAGTTCGGTTACGTAACTGTGTTGCGTACCTTGTCGAGTGGCCGCGCTACCAGTACCATGGAGTTCTCGCACTACGCCGAGTTACCCGCCAACCTTGCGAAAGAAGTTATTGAAAAATCAGGCGGCGCCAAGAAAGACGCTGATCTCGACGAATAGTAAACCAACTAATGTAATTAAAATTATGAGTCAAAAAATCAGAATTAAATTGAAATCATACGATCATATGTTGGTTGACAAGTCGGCCGATAAGATCGTGAAAACGGTAAAAGCTACCGGTGTGGTGGTAAGCGGACCTATTCCCTTGCCTACCGACAAAAAAATCTTTACTGTAAACCGTTCGACATTCGTAAATAAAAAAGCACGCGAACAATTCGAATTGAACTCGTTCCGTCGCTTGCTCGACATCTACAGCTCGACGCCTAAAACCGTTGATGCGTTGATGAAACTCGAATTGCCGAGCGGGGTAGAAGTAGAAATCAAAGTGCTCTAAGTTACAGTGCGGCATTGGCCGCTACCGTAAATAATATAAAGGCTTGTCGTAAAATCACGACAAGCCTTTGTGCTTTGTATCGCTTGATACCACTATCTTTGCAAAACTAAAAATAAAGATAGAAAACTGATTGCGATACCGACAGGGTATTCTTGTACGAAGAAACTGCGATAGGGCAATCGAATGTGGCAATCAACAGCGAAACGGTGGCCAACCGGACAAGGAGTGATAATGTCCGGCAAACAATCGTTCTGGCGCAGGCTTTTCGGTAGGCCGAAAAATTAATTGATTCCCCGTGCTTTTATTTCCAAATATTTGTTGATGACTTCGGGCGTAAGGCGCGAAGGGTGTGTGTAAATGGATAGAATGTTGTGTTTGCGCAGTTGTTCGACAATAGCCGATTTTTCATAACTAAGTTTTTCGACAATCACCTGCTCATAGCATTCCTCTTTGGTTTTCGGCGGGCGTGTTTCCATTTCTTTGAGTTCGGTGTTCTCAAAGAAAATTACTATTACGGTATGCCGCTTGGCCATCATCGAAAGGTAGGTGAGCTGCCGCTGAATGGCCGTTACCGAATCGAAGTCGGTGAACACGAGCAATAGACTGCGGCTATTCACATTCTTGGTAATGTGCTGGTAGAGCGCCGAGAAATCAGTTTCGGCAAACGTCGTGGTTTGTGCATACAACTTTTCGAGCAATTGTTGCATCTGTCCGGGCTGGCGTGATGCCGGGAGGAACGTGTCGGGTGTTTTCTCGAATGTCGCAAGTCCCGTACGATCGCCTTTAATCATCGACACATAGGCCAATGCCAGCGAGGCATTGATAGCGTGGTCGAGCAACGTCATTCCTTCAAATGCCGACTGCATCGGGCGGCCTTTGTCGATGAGGCAATATACATTTTGCGCACGCTCTTCCTGGAACACGTTTGTCATCAGCTTGTGGCGGCGGGCCGTGGCTTTCCAGTTGATGGTGCGGTAGTCGTCACCTTGCACGTAATCTTTTATCTGGTCGGGTTCCAGTTGCTGTCCTATTTTTCGGATACGCTTGCGGCCGTTATCAGTCAACCGGTTCGAAATGGCCATGAGTTCGTATTGTCGCAGGCAGAGGTACGACGGGTACACTTTTACTTCGCATGTCGCACCGGATTTGAAGCGGCGACTTAACAATCCGATACGTGTAGAAACGAAAAGATTAGTTATACCGAATTTATACACGCCACGCTTCACAGGGCGTAGTGTATAGGTGAGTGTTTTATCTTCTTTCGTATTCAGTTTTACATCAAAATAAAAGTCGCGCAGTTGGAAAATTACAGGCACTTCGTCGATAATGCGTACCGATACGGGAAATGTGTAATGATTGGAAATGTGTAGCCGGATTTCGTTTTCGTCGCCGTTCGAGAAGCGATCGCTACAGGCGCGGTAGGCAGTCATGCGTTTCTTGCCGCGCCACAATTGTGCGAAGTCATACACGCAAAGTGCGAGTAGAAGCAGCAGTAGCAATTGCGCCAAGCTGAATATAAAAACGCTGGCATACCCTGCCACAAAGCAGCACACTACAATGGTTACGGCAATATAGAAACGGCGGTTAAGATACATACATAATCTGTGAAATCTGTATTTTCAAAATCGGTGTAGTCTGTGGTTATTTGGGCACTTCAATTTTCTCCATCAACCTCCGGCAAATTACGGCTGCCGAGTGGCCTTCCATTTCGGTTTCCGGTGCAAGGATTAAGCGGTGTTGCAATACCGGTACACTTACAAATTTGATATCGTCGGGTGTAACAAAATCGCGACCCTGCAAAATCGCATAAGCTTTCGATGCGTTGAGCAACGCCACCGATGCCCGCGGCGATGCACCGAGGTAAATAGCGGGGCTTTTGCGCGTGGCAAGTGTAATGTCGGTAATGTATTTTAACAAACTATCGTCCACAAAAACTTTTCCAACTAATTCTTTAAAAGTAAGGATATCGGTTTTGGTGAGCACTGGTTCTACGGCTTTCAGCCGGGTGAGGTTTTTGTTTTCGTGGTGACGTTTCAGTACTTCCAACTCTTCGTCGGCCGAGGGGTAGCCCACGGTAATTTTCATCAGGAACCGGTCGAGCTGCGCTTCAGGCAAGCGATAGGTACCTTCTTGTTCAATGGGGTTCTGCGTGGCAAGCACGGTATATATTTCGCTCATCGTGCGCGTAAAACCTTCGGTGGTTACCTGTCGTTCCTCCATTACTTCAAACAGCGCTGCTTGTGTTTTGGCCGGTGCGCGGTTAATTTCATCAATCAACACAATGTCGGCAAACACGGGGCCGTGGTGGAATTCAAACTCATTGCTCTTGAGGTTGAACACCGAGGTGCCCAACACGTCCGACGGCATCAGGTCGGGGGTAAACTGTATGCGCGAATAATCGGCAGCTATCAAGTGTGCCACCAATTTTGCCAGCAGCGTTTTTGCCACTCCCGGTACGCCTTCGAGCAACACGTGCCCATTGGCCAACATGGCGGTCAGTACTAAATCAACCGTCTGCTGCTGCCCGACGATAACGTCCGAAATCCGCTCTTTCAGCGCGGCTATTTTCTCCGAGAAGGCTTGTAAGTCCAATCTGTTTTCCATATCAATTAATATTATTTATTCTTGTAATTAAGTCTTTCATTTCATCATCACTCACGTGGCTGTTCGTGTCGATGGCATCGAGTTGGCGGAACAGGTTGGTACATGCATCCAACGGTTGGTTGGTTTTAGCCGCAAAACGGGCAATAAATTCCCGTGTGTGAGCTTCGTTGATGATGTCGATGCCGTGCATACGTTTTAAGCGGTCGGCCCAATATACATATTTTTTGAGTATCAGGTCGGCATTGTTGTTCCTGTGCAGATAGAGCGATGCAATGGAATAGGCGAACTGCTGCAGGTTGTTCACCGGTTTTTTGATAACCGGAATGGGGCGCTGTTTGCGTTTGGCGGTGAACACGAAGAATAGCAACATTGCCACCATCAACACATACAATCCCCATCGCAGCGCGCGATGGCTGAGTATGTAGCGCAATGGCGATTGTTGAGAGCCTGTTGTATAAGAGTTGTTGCGCTCTTCCAATCGCACTATTGATTGTCCTTGCAGGTGCCCCAGCGTACGCCCTACAAAACCGTTGTTGAGCGTGTCGAGCACTCCGTAGTTGGTAAATAATTTTGGTAGCGTACACAGTAACAAGTTTCCTTTGCCAAACGAATACTTTAGTAATACCGCTCCATTCCTGTCGTTATTGGCTAATACGGTGGCGGGAATATGCGGTTGCTGCAAGGTGATGCTGTCGTTATGATTTAGTGTTTCCTTTGGGTGTAAGTCGTAACAGGCCAACACACGGGGGATATGGTAAATAACGCTATCTGCCGTAAACCGGATTACACAGCTGGCTTTTTTTATTGTTAATGCCGACACTACGTCGTAATAATTGTAATCCATTTCCAATAATAATGTATCGAGCAGGCGATCATTCCACCGTTCGCTTGCCAATAGCACAGTGTTACCCGCCGATATATAATTCAACAAATCAATTACCTCTTCTTTTTCCAGATAAAGAATATCTTTGGCAATTAACAGGTTTGCTTGCTTGACGCTGTCTTCGTGCAATAGTTGGTAAATTGTTTGATTGGAGTATTGATACGGATGTAATACGGATGCGCGCACCACGCTGTCGAACACATACGAACCGAACGGCTGCTTGTCGCTGTGGTGATACGATGACTCCCATGAAAATATAGGTTTCCTGTTCGCTTCCAGCAAATAGATGACGGCAAACAGTGCCGCAATGGACAGTATGTACAGCAATTTATTTTTCATTTTTCTTTTAACAACCTGACAGGTTTTGTTTCTTTTCCTGTTGGGTTTATTTGTAATGATCTAATTTTTTAGTTAGGTTTTTAAATTCCTTTTATAATTTGTTTCGACAAATCTTCTGCTTTATCGTAGTCGATGCGCCCTGCTTCAAAATTTCCGTAGCGGATATACAGGAATAAACGCGACAGTTGTGTAAACGCCGGTTTCAAATCTTTCCGCCCGAGTGTGGCCACATATTCATTCACTGTTTTGTTGGCCTCCCATGCAATGAGTTCTTCCTCGTCGAGTTTTTTTAAGGTGTGCAAATAGCACCAGCGAATGGCATCGGCATGGTTGCCGGCAGCCAGTGCTGCGGCAATCAAGTGGTCGTAATCGTTGCGGTCAATACGTTCCTCGCCCAGCGTGTAAGCCGGTTTTATTTTTTTATTGCGGAAGAATAATTTGGGTTTGAATACGAACAGTAGCAATACCAGTATGATTACCAGTACTACCAACACTATCCAAAATACCGTGTTGGCTTGCGTTTTCGATATATGTACATTAAACAGCCGGTTGAACAGGCGCTGTATCGCTTCTCCAATGATCTCGCTGAGGCTGCGTCCTTCGATGCCGCTACTGTAATAATCGAATTCTTTTTTTTCTTTGAACGATTGTATAGTGTGCGTGTCGGGTGCGAGTGGTGCTACTGTTTTTTGTTCGTGCACGAATGTGAGCGAGTCGGCAGGCAATGCCGCTGCCCGGCTGCAAACACATGCCGCCAAACAGCATACAATAACCAGCCAAACCGTGCGCATCATCCTACAAATTGTCAAAGTTGTCCATGGGCGATTGCAGCGAAAGGTGTTCGTCCTTCTCGCGGCAGTGGAAATATTGAAATGCTATACCGATAGTGGAAGCCGGCATTACTAAATACACTCCGAATGCGGCAATGAACGACGTAATGTAGCCTACTACTGCACCGTCCGATACAAGGTCGTTTGAAGGAGAAAGAGCGTTGGCGAATAACCATACGTACGACGGAATCATGAACAAGTATTGAATGACGCCGAACAGGATGCTCAATACTAATGACATGACAAACGTGCTACCCCAGTTTTTCCAACCCAACGAAAATCCTTTTTTGAGCGACTCCCATGCATTCAAATTTTCGAAATACATAGGATAATAAATCAACATCAAAGCAGGTATTGAAATTAGTAGCCCGATAGCGGCAAGGATAATAACTACCACTCCCAGCACCGGAATCAAAGCGACAAGAATTCCCGCTATCATCAGTACGACACCCAAGCCGCCAAGCAGGAGTGTCATGATTAATGTTTTCCCGATATAAGGAACGAAATACGCCAGATCTTTCAACGATGTTTGCGGCGTTAGTGTATCTTCTTCGTGGGCTTTGAGCAGCGCCAGGGCAAACGACGACATTACTATCCAGCTGCCCATTAGAAGCAGGATGTAGCCACCATAGGACGTAAGAATTTGCGTGTAATCCATGCTGGTCGGGTCCATAGCCATGCGGAAAATATCGCCCATGAAAAATCCCTGAATGGCTGCAAACGGCAAAGCCAGCAAAGCCCCGTATTTTAATAGCACTTTCCAGTTTTCTTTGATAAAGCGGAAGGTGACATTTATCCGTTCGCCCAATTCGCGGCGTTCATAAAAATTAATTTTTCCGATTGTTTCCATCGTTTTTTATTTTTGATAATTTATAAGGCCATAGTACAAAGTAGAATACTACAAAAGCGAGCGACAGCAAAATAACCAGCAGGCGCATGGCATCGGGCAAATCGGTGTGCCGTGTGATGAACGATTCGATAAACCCGGCTATCACAAAAATGGGGACAGTACCCACTACTATTTTTAATCCTTTCTTGGCACCGCGGCGGAATGATTCCAACCGTGTATAGGTGCCCGGGAACAACCAGCCGTTGCCCATTGCCAAGCCTCCGGCTGCAGCTATAATGATAGCGGAGATTTCCAATGTGCCGTGTAACCAAACGGCGAGGAACGAATCCCAGAACAACCCGCGTTCCATGAAAAAATACTGGAAGGCGCCCAGCATCACTCCATTGGTAAACAATATATAACCGGTAGCGAGCGAAGTGAAAATGCCCGAAATAAATGCCCGGAACGATACCCACACGTTGTTCAGTGTAATGCCGAGAAACATGGGCACTTCGGCCGAAGATTTGTAAACTCCCATCGGATCTCCTTTATCAATATTGCGCAATGTCATATCCACATATTGGTCACCCAGGATAAGCCGTACAAAATCGCCGTCGTTGGCTGCCGACACGGCGCCTATCACCATAAAAAGGGCAAACAGCAGGAACGAATACAACAATTCTTTTCTCGCGTGGTACATGACCTGTGGCACCTCTTGTGTCCAGTAGGTAACAAGTCGCGAAAGCTTCTCCGATTTTTTACGGTAAATATACTGGTGCAGTTTCGATGAAAGGTTGTTAAGATAAGCGGGAACAGACGATTGCGGATAGTGCGTACGTGCGAATGACAGATCGTTGGTTATGTCAATATACATACTGGCCAGCTGATCGGGTGTTTGCTGGTTCAGGTTCTGCAGGGACAATTCGTAGCGCTTCCATTTTTCCGTATTTTGTCGAACGAAAACAACTTCTTTCATAGGTTTTTTTTAGCAAGGCCTTGTCATTAGGTTACAAAAATACACATTTTTTTAGTATATTTACGCATTAATTTTGAATAGCCAGCATGGAAACCATTGAAGTATTGACCGGACAACACATAACCCTTGAATATAAACCGGCTTCTATTTTACAACGTATGGGTGCTCTGTTGTTTGATGCTCTTATACAAGGGGTATATGTTTTTATATTATTTATCTTCCTTTATAGCCTTTCTATTTTTGATATTTATACTGAAAGTACTGCCATTATTTTGTTTTTCATTGTATTACTTCCGGTGCTTACCTACCACTTTTTTTTCGAATGGTTATGGAGTGGACAAACGCCAGGCAAAAAGGTATTGAATATAAAGGTAACAAACGAAGATGGTAGCGCTACTCGTGTAGGAGCCTATTTTCTGCGTTGGCTCTTGCGTCCGGTAGATATGTTATTCTATGGCGGCGTAGGTGCATTGGTTATTATGCTTAGCAAAAAGCACCAACGTTTAGGCGACTTGGCGGCAGCTACGGTAGTGGTGCAAACGAATCCCGGACGTACGGCGTTGCGGAATGACTACTATGTTTTCCCGCCCAACTATGAGCCGCATTACCCTCAAGTAACCGATCTGAGCAAAGGACAAATTCGATTTATTCAACAAACGCTGGCAACCCTTCCCTCCGGCTACGACCCGGCGGCCATGCAACAATTGGAAGAATTGGCACGGAAAGTGTGCAGCCGTTTGCAGGTGGCTCCCAAATCCGTTGACAGCCGCCGTTTCCTCGAAGATATTGTACGGGATTATAATTATTACGAGTCGTTGGGTATCTGATAATTTGGTATTTCCCGAATTTTTGCTAAATTTGCAGAAATAAGAGCTATTTATTTATGCATCAATTTGCAAAAATAGTTACACCAAAATTTTTCATCCGCAATCTCAAACAGCGCGATGCTTACGGTGCGTTCGGCTGCTAAGCCTGTTTTCCCACGACCTTTTCAATTTAATCAATATAACAAAAACAATTTATTAACTCATGCCAATAGTGTATATTGGCGTAAAATGTATAAAATTATGGAACTACCTTTTGCAGAATCCTTCAAAATTAAAATGGTTGAAAACCTTCGCATCAGCACGCGTGCCGAACGTGAAAAATGGATCAAAGAAGCTAAAAACAACGTATTCCAGTTGAAAGCCGAGCAAGTGTATATCGACTTGCTTACCGATTCCGGAACCGGCGCCATGAGCGACAACCAATGGGCAGCAATGATGACCGGCGACGAAAGTTATGCCGGCGCCCGCTCGTTCTTCCAATTGAAAGAAGTGATCGAAAAATTGACAGGTTTCAATTACATGATTCCTACCCACCAGGGACGCGCTGCCGAAAACGTATTGTTTTCACACTTGGTAAAAGCCGGCGACATTATCCCCGGCAACTCGCATTTCGATACCACAAAGGGACACATCGAATCGCGCAAAGCAGTGGCCTATGACATTACCATTGACGATGCCAAAGACACGCAAAAAGAACTACCGTTCAAAGGCAACCCCGATCCAAAAAAACTGGAAAAAGTTTTGGCCGAAAGCGCTGACAAAATCCCGTTCATCATTGTTACCATCACCAACAACACGGCCGGTGGCCAACCGGTTTCAATGGAGTGTATGAAGGAAGTGCGCAAGATTGCCGACAAATACAAAAAGCCGGTATTGTTCGATTCGGCCCGCTTTGCCGAAAATGCCTACTTCATCAAAACACGTGAAAAAGGATACGAAAACAAAACGATTAAAGAAATTGTAAAAGAAATGTTTTCGTATGCCGATGGTATGACCATGAGCGCCAAGAAAGACGGCATTGTGAATATCGGAGGTTTTATTGCCACGCGCAAACAAGAATGGTACGAAGGAGCTAAAAAATTCTGTATTCCGTTCGAAGGGTATTTGACTTACGGTGGTATGGCTGGCCGCGATATGGCTGCCTTGGCTGTGGGCTTGAACGAAGCAACAGAATTCGAATACTTGCAAACACGTATCAAACAAATCGAATACTTGGGCGCGAAACTCGACGAGTATGGTATTCCTTACCAACGTCCTGCAGGCGGCCACGCTATTTTTGTAGATGTGTCGAAAGTATTGACCAGTATTCCGAAAGAAGAATTTCCGGCACAAACGTTGACTATTGAGCTGTATCTCGAAGCCGGTATCCGTGCTTGCGAAATCGGTTACTTGTTGGCAGACCGTGATCCCATCACCCGCGAAAACCGTTTCGGCGGACTGGATTTGTTACGCTTGTGCATCCCGCGCCGCGTATACACCAACAATCACATGGATGTGATTGCGGCTGCGTTGAAAAACGTATACGACCGTCGTGATAAAATTACCCGCGGTGTGAAGATCGTGAAAGAAGCCGAACTTATGCGCCACTTCACGGTGGAATTGGAACGCTTATAATTTCCCACGAATTTCGTAGATTTTTGAAATGGAGCCGCTTTTAAGCGGCTCCATTTTGTTTTGAAAAATAGCAGAAGCAAAAATAATTTGTATATCAAAAAAAATTTTCTTTTCTTTGCAGTATTATAACGTTCTTTAATAGTTCGGTATTTATTCTTGGTAAGAAACGTCGAAATTTCTATAACGTAAAGAGCATAAATAAACGAAGCCATGTTGTGACGTGGACTTAGTTTATTCTTTACAAGGTTTTCGACGACCTCTTATCAGATGAATTAAGTTCATGTTTTGTTTTTATCACAGGTTTGTCCACAGATTTCACAAATGAGAGAACAGATTACACGGATTAACACAGATTGAAACGGAAACGGCCGCGAATGAAAAATCGTAGCAAGGGGTTGTTGTGTTTGTTTGTTGAACCACAGATGGCACAGATAAAAAAACAGATGTCACAGATTGGAAAACAACCCCAAAGCTACGTAATTTGAACCTAAATAATTAGTTAAACTAATCAAAAAACAGAATAATGATGAAACAAATTTTCTTTTCTCTTTTCTTTGCAACGCTTGCTTATACTGCGTTTGCACAATACAAAGTTACAGTGTCGTCTACGAGCGGCAGTTACTCTATGTCGAAAACCGTCAGTTTTAATGTGTCGTGGACAAACCGGTTGGAAGGGAAGTACAACTCCAAAGTGTGGATACTCATTGACTACAGTGTACCCGGTTCCGGTGTTTGGAGCCGTGCCACAGTCACAGCCGTTAATGCCGGAAGTTCCGGCTCTACCGTCACAGCCGGTGGCCGTGGTTTTTGGTTGCAGGGAAACAGTGGCGCCTACAGCCAGAAAGTAACCGTAACATTAAGCGGAGTACCGGCCAAATTCAATTGGTGCGCCCATGTAAGCGACTGCCCGCCAAATGTAACTGTCGCCAGCGGGGGTTATACTTTCCACGGCACACCGCCATTTACATTGATTGCGTCCAACGGTATAACTAAACAAATAGTTACCGGAAAAACATTGAGTGCTGCATCATTGACCATTGCTCCAACAACGTTGACCGATGCGACGGATTGCCCCGGTGTATTTTGTATTTACAATGGCAACGATTTATACATTGATGCCACTCACCTTTGCCAACTGCGCTCAACCGGGGCGAAAAACTGGGAGGCGTGGATTAAAGATTCGCGCGATGCTAATTTGTATCGCATTGTGCAATTGCCAACGTCGGTGGGCAACCAATGGTGGATGGCCGAAGATTTACGGTTAGCAACAACCGGAGAAGTATGGTGTAGTCCACCACCGCTCGTTGGCCGTTTTTACACAGTAGCACAAGCGCAAACTGTTTGCCCGACAGGGTGGCGGTTACCGTCCGAAGCAGAGTTAAACCGTCTTCGTGATAATTTTGGAATGCCTGCTTTAAAGCTGACTGGTGCTACCTACTGGGGTGATGGAACATCACATCCTGCTTATTCAGCTGCTGATGGGACAGATACTTACGGTTTTTCGTTGCATGGATACGGTGGTCGATACCAGGGGCTAACAGCTCCTATTTATTGTCGAAGAAATGCTATGATTGTGGACCAAACAGGTATTTGGAGTTGGGGTTGCTATGCTACCGTTGGCTATAATTGTCCTGTATGTGGCACGGGCTATAATATTTGTTTTTCCGGCGGTAATGATAGCAACATGACTACCGGAATAGTTCGTTGTATTGGAAATTGATGACAACAAAACGGGCGATGCAGAGATGCATCGCCCGTTTCAACCTAAACCTATGAAAAACCTATTTCTGATAATAAGACGTAGTATTTTGAAAAAGGTTTAACGTCTGGTCGAAAAAATTAAATTAATTTGCCATACGCTTCGGCGTTGAGCAGACCATCCACTTCAGCGGGGTTACTCAGTTTGATTTTGATAATCCAGCCTTTGCCGTAGGGGTCGGTGTTCACTAATTGAGGAGCGCCTTCGAGTGCGCTGTTGAGTTCAAGTACTTCGCCTGATACCGGCATAAATGCGTCGGCTACGGTTTTTACTGCTTCAATAGCGCCGAAAATGTCGCCTTGGTTCAAGGTTTCGCCTTCGGTGGTTACGTCTACAAACACGATGTCGCCCAACTGGCCTTGCGCATAGTCGGTAATACCTACCGTAGCTACACCGTTTTCAATTGCTACCCACTCGTGTTCTTTCGAGTACTTCAGGTTTTGAGGAATGTTCATAATGTTTAAATTTTTAATTAAGTGTTTATTTTATTTAAATTTATAATGACAAATTAATACTAAACCCAACGTTGGTGTTGGCTGTGCCAATGGCCGACACGTAGGGCTTATTCACCACCCGGTCGAAATAAAACCGCAGGAGGATATTACTGCTTACCGTATAATCGGCGCCGGTGCGTATCGTGAATGTGTAGTTACCGGTCGATACTTGCGGTAATGCGCTTTCGCCTAACATAAATTTACGCAAGATAGTAATATCTTCCTTAATGGACAAATCGGCACGCAGGCGCAAGGTTGTTTTTACGCTACGTGTATTGTTCTGTGCAAAACGGAAAATAAGCGGCACTTCGCGGAATGTGTAGTCGGCGCCAATTACATAGTCGTTCGTTTTGTGCTCCATTATCTGGTTGTTCGACATACTCAGTGTGAGTGTACGGTTCTTTATCCATTCAAAACGTGTGCTGAGGTTGTTGTACCATCCAATGTTGAAGCCGATGGGCGAGAATTGTTCGTTGATACTGGCCACTGCAATATCGTATTGCGCAATGAAATCATTGAGCACGTTGCGCACGTAACTCATGCCGTCGTCGCCCACTGCATAGGCCTGATTCAGTACAAACGAATTGATAGAATAGACAGACGAATATTTTGTAGTAATACTGAATGAGGTAACTACATCTTTAATGGCTTTTATATTCGACAAGCCGTTGTAGGTTACTTGCCACTTTGGGAGTGGAATTTTCGGGAATCCGTCGAGGCCGACCGAACCTGACGACTTGCCCGTGTAGGCTGCAAGGAACGCGGGCAGCAACACCTCCTGCGATAGCGGGCTGTATCCATCGGGGAAGCCCGTGACGGGGTCAATCACGTTGGGGTTGTACGTGCCGCTTGAGCCGCGCTCGTTGGCCAGCCGCTTGGCTATATCGTTACGCATGCCCAAGAATTTGTTGAATGCCGCCGATTCGTAGCCATTGCCTTCGTTTGATTTTTCGAATGCCGTCGAAATACTGATTACGTTAATATTGAAATTGCCTGTTGCCTGGCGTTGGTTGCCGCGGCCCGCCACATTGTACCACGAGTTGTTGGTGGCATCACTGCGTGCACCTTCCAGGATAATGGTCAGGTTAGGCCATGGCTCCAAATTGGCGCGTACGCTCCACGTGCGCGCATGTGTCATCATGTATGGGTTGATGAGCGTGGTGTCGCCGGTGATCCATTGCTGGTTGCGTGCGTAGTCGAGGAATCCCTCGTCCTGCCAGCCGAGCACGAACGGCCAGCCAGGTGCCCAGCCACCGTTGGTGTTGGCCCATCCAAAATACTGTGAATTCGGTTTGAAGCCCGGTAGCGTACTACCGTCGGTATCATTGTAGGTTACGTTGATGCTGCGTAGCATAAGAGCTATGCGCATGGCCGATTTACCAATCACGTCCAATGGATTTTCTTTTTTCGGTACGCGCCCTGTAACTTTTACCGACACGGCATTCACATCACTGTCGAGTGTTACAGCTAACGTGTTTTTATCAACGATGTCTATTTTTCCCTGTATTTCTTTGCCGCTGCCATCAATTATCTGCGTACGCAGGTCGGTCGTGTTCAACCCGTGCCTGATGGTGCGCTTGCGGTTGGCGGTGTATCTCATTTTCTCACTTTCGTAGGTTTTGTCCACCATTTCCTGTTTCTTTCTCGATGGTTTTCCTACTTCATTGTTTATCTTGGCCAGGTATTTTGATTTATTGTACAGCTGTTCGAATTGCAGACCGCCGTTAGCAATAAACGAGCGCGAGTTTGAAATCGTGTTGCCCGGATCATAAGCTTTGGAAGCCAACAACGGAGCAGCTTCCCAGATGTATCCGCCGGAATATTGCACATTGGCGTTAGTCCACGACAGCAGCGGAATTTTATTAATAGGTACCGTCCACTGGCCACTCAACATTTGCTTGTAATAAACATTGCGTCCAAAATTCCAAAAATTCGTCCACGTCGAATCTTTCCAGTGCATGTAGCCTTCGGGATCTAAACTTTTATTTACGATACCTGCCGGTTCATCAATGCGGGCGCGGTTTATGGCATCGAAGTTAATTCTAATAGAGCGTGTCAGGTTCCACTCAAATGCAAATGTGTTGTCCCACAAAAAGTCTTTCGAGGCCGTTGCCGGAATAATAATATCGGGCGCTACCACGCTACGGAACTGTGTTTCGCGGTACACGCGGTTAATGTCCGAATGAATGGCAAAACGGTTGGGGTAGGGGCTGAGATTGAAATCGCGGATAAGTTGTAACCACGGCGATTGCAGCCATTTCACACTTTTTAGTGGTTCCACATAGAACGATTCTACATTATATTCGTAACTCAGATTGAAATGATAGGCCTGGTCTATCTTGTGGTCGGTACGCGGATTGTGCGCATATATTTCATTATACGAAAATCCGGTCGAGAAATTGGCTAAGCTGAACACCGCCGGCTTGGTGGAGTTTGCAAAAATGCGCACATTAGTAGCATTGAACGACAGGCGCCGGGTATAGTCCTGCGCCAAGCGCCGTATTGAATCGCGCTCGTACGACGAGAGTCCGCGCAAAGCATCGTTATACAAAATGTCCTGGTCGAATGGATAGTATTGCGGATTCGTAAAATTCTCGGAGAAGCCGAAGAACAAAGGCAATCGTACGCCGATGCTTTTGGGGAAGAACATACCGAATTCGAAATTCGTAATCAAATCGTATTGGTACACATGATTTGTCGAGCGATTGTTCATTTTCGATTCCAACTGTCCGAAGTTTGGTGTCATCATATTTCCGCTCAGGCTGATGTTCCCGAAATCGGCCAGCTTGGCAGCTACCCGTGCATTGGCGGCAAACCCGCTCGATTCGTTGAAGTTTGTCAAGCGCAATTCGTTTACCCAGATGTCCACCGATTTCTCAAGCCCGTCATCGTTGGCTGATTTGCGTTTCGACGGGTTGCGGATACCAATCATCACCGTGCGTACATCGCCAAGGTTCGGATTTCCGGCAATACGTATCTTATTGCGCCCGTCTTGTTTTTCATACACATTTGAAATGGAACCGCCGTAATCGCGGATGTAACCGTTGCGTTCCAGTTTTGCATTCGTCAATATGTCCAAATCAATATCCAACTTGTTGGCCACTGGCCACACAATCTCGCGCTGGTCGTCGGTATACATGCCCGAAGCTGTTATTACAAGCGGTATTTCGTATTCGTAATAATTGTAGCGGTAGTCGTTGCCCAAGCGTATAAATAACGTAACTTCATTGTCGCGTACCGGTTTTCCTGGTATCTCTTCGGCATGTACATCCATTATCAAATGACGGTACTTGCGGAAATCGAACGTTACATTTTTGTAGGCTGCGCGCGCATCGCCATCGGCCAGTTCCACTACGCGCAACTCCATTGCCTGCTCGTTGAGTTGGCGTACCTGATATTGTCCGGGGTCTATTTGCCGCGAAGCGCCCGGAGGCAATACGTAGTTCACCGGCGTGCGGTGCGAATTTTCTTCGATGTTCACGGCCGAAATATCAAACGTGGCATTCGGCATTTCGGGTTGCGCCATGCCTTCCTGCCCGTCGATGAGGGATTGGTCGTAGCGGCGCCACTCGTCGCGCACAAGTTGGAAGGTGGCCATACGCAACGTTGTGGTATCGCTGAAACCTTTCATGAACATACGAATAAAACGTATCGATTTAAAATCGGAAATATTGCCGATAGCCTTCCCTTCACTGATAGGAATTTTGAATTGGTAGAACGTTACTTCCTTCGGCCCATTGAAATCCGAACGTGTAATGGTGCGTGTACTGGTAATATAGTTGCTGCCTACACGCAGTGCTCCCGGCTGCAAATCTATTTCATACTGGTAGTAGCTTTCCGCTTCATTCATTGTGTAATCGCGGTTCATGTCTTCCATATCGGGATTGGGCGTGCCCATCGTATTATCGCCGCCGGTCAACTCCGGTGGTTGCGAGTTGCCTTCCGTGCCGTTGTAGCGTTTGTAGCGCTCGGGAATTGTAGCTTGTGCGTCGTCGTAGTGGCTATCGAGGTAATATATGTAATCATCACTCGATGGGTCGTCATATAACTTACGCCAGGCTTCATTATTCAGCACAGCTTCCAGATTATCCAAATAGGTTTTGAAAAACGTACGCTCATATTCATTATTCAACCCGTCGTAGCCGATATCCTGGTACAACCGTTTTTGGTAATCGTTGTCGAATGTCAATGTAATTTGCGGATCTTTCGGCACACGTCCCCAAATAGATTCCACATATCGCGCCGTATCTTCCGGTGTGCCGAATCCGTTTTCAAACGATTTCAATCCGTCTTTCAAAATATCTTCCGAAATATTTCCGAGGTTGAAATACAATTTTCCACCTTCGGACCCCGGCTTGTACACAAACGGGTCCATCATCCAGAATTCAATGTAGTCATAGTTAGCTGTTTCGAAATCGGTTACCGGTAATGAACGTTGAATACCGCTCCATCGCTCTTTCGGATTTGTGAAATGCCCGTTGGCCAACAGGTTTTGCGTATCGTAGTTATACGGGCCGCGCTCGTCGGGATAGTACGTCATGTTTAACACGGCAATGTTCGTCGGCGTGCCTATTATCTCTTCACGCTCGGGAAACAAATCGTTGATGTTGATTTCGCACACATACCAATTTTTTTGATACTTGCCCGGATTAGATTTCATATAGCCTGGCGTATATGACGTATTACGTACAAAGTCGGGGTAAATATAGTACCACGACAGCAACGACCGACCGAAACCCGACTCCAGCCGTGGTTGCAGAAAGTTTCCTTCGGGGAACAGGAACGGCTGTCCTTGCGGTACGCTTGCCAATGTCCATGCCGTTTGGTTGCGTAAGTCGAGCGCTGTTTGGCTGCCCTCAAAATCGTCGATGAATGCAGCGCCGCTTCCGCCAATGGCTGTGGAATGGCCGGGTAAGAAATGGGCAAACTCGGCATCAAACGAAAAACTCGATTTTGCTTTGGTTTGTATGAACGGCAACGCATCTACAGCTTTAGTAAGCCATGGTACATCGGTCTTGAATGATGTATTTAATCCCCAGATGGTATTCGAAATCGGCTCGTCGCCCCAGTTCACTTTCTGCGTCAACGGCCGCTCGTTGAGGTGCAGGATGGTTCCGCCAAGATAGAAATTATTGTTGAATGTGTATTTTAACTTTGCTCCAACTAATGTTTTAGTTTGCATGTTGAACAACTCCTGGTTCTCGAGCGACACTTTCAGCGGCACGCCCGATTCCAAGTAAGCGCGGTTGAGGATGCGTACTGTCCCCAACGTATAACTAACTTCATAGTCGACTCCTTCGACCAGTTTCACCCCACCGGCTGTAACCACTACAGATCCTTGCGGAATGTTCATGGCGTTAAGGCGGATTTCGTCGCCGCCATCCGATTTGTAACTTCCCACTAAACGGAATTTATTTTTTTCGGCAAACGTTTGTGCTTTTGTCAGCGTCGAATCATAGAGTTCTTTGAACACATATTTCTCGGCCATTTCCGGGCTGCCTATTTTTTTCTCCAAGTAGCTACCAAATGGTTCCAATACAGGGAAAATGATGCGCCCTTTACTTGCCAGCACGGTCACCCCTTCCACGAAGTCGAATATCCCGTCGGGCATAGCATCGTTCTGTGAGTTCAAATTATCGAGATTGAGTACGCGCAGCAACGGCGTTTTTTCGATAGGCGATACCGGTAAATAAGGCAGAGCCGTACCCGCTTCGTCGTTGGCATACATCACGTCCAGCATAAAGTTGTCGCGGTTGATGCGGTACGCATCAATGGCATACACATTTTTCATCATCAATCGCCATGTCGGCATTTTCGGCGAGAAGTTAGTACCCTTGAGTAGCTTCACACACAACGTTTGCGGCGACACCACGCCGTCGGTCGACAATTCACCGACAATATATGTTTTGCCAAATGCCTCGTACTCGAATGCCACGGCCAGTACTTCGTCGCTGTTGAGCGCTGCATTGAGTGAGATGTAACCCAATTGTGTATTCACTGTATAGTCGGTTGCCGCCAGTTTACGTGCGTTCTGCAATTTCTCGTAGTCGGTGCCACTCACTAATGCAAGGCTCGAAAGATAAGGTGTTACGTTTGCAAAGTCGCGTATTTGGCTGCGGTCTACCACGTCAAACAAAGTGTTAGCGCTGTTGTCGGGATAGTTGCTGCCCGGTTTTTTCTGAAACATGATGTTTGATATCTCATCTGTTTCACCATCGTCTGTAAAAGCCACTACGTCGCGTGTTTCGTCGAACTTTCCACTCTTGTTGGTTACCCACACTTCTACACGCTTGATGTTGATACCCGACAAGATTAGCGGCATCGTACCGAGCCATTTGTCGTAGTTGGCGCGGAAATATTGCGCAAGGAAAAAGTGGCGGTTTGCGTCGTATTTGTCGGCGTTTATTTCATACACATTGGTTTGCCCGCCTCCCACCAACTCTATTGTCTGGCTTTGCGACCGCTGGTTCGACACAATGGCCGACACGTCGAGTTTGCCGAAACGCAAATCGGTTTTGATACCGAATAAACTCTGGCTGCCTGTAATCAGCGAGCCGTCGAGCGGGAATGCCACGTTACCCGCTTCTATTTTTTGCAAAATATCGTCTTCGCCGCCGGCGTATTCAATTTTCAGGTTTGTTTCAAACTCAAATGTTGCTTCGGTGTTGTAATTGAAGCCTAATTTCACGCGATCGCCAATGTTCCCCGTGATGTTGAATTGCATCTTGGCCAGGAAATCGAAGTTGAATGCAGTGCGATACCGCTCGGCAATAATCGGGTTGTCCGAATAATTCCATTTGCCGCCGAAACTCAAATCGACCGACATTTGTGGGTTAATCACAATTTCGTTCGATCCAAAAATTTTTCCGAATGCATCACCTTTCACGCCAAAGCGCAGGCTTGATGGAATGAGATTGTCGCCCGTAGTGCTGCCTAATGGGCCGTTGCCGTCGCTACGCTGTTGTGCCCAATTATTCCGCAATGCCGACGATACTTGTTCGCGATGATACTCGTCGGACGACATCACCTTCACAGGCATTGTTCGCCGCGTATCGTACGAATTATAGAAAAGATAATTGTTGGTAACAGGGTCGTACACCACCGTCGGCTTATCTTGCGAAGACAACGATTGCGCCTGTGCGGACAATGCCACACAGCACAACGTGCAAAGCAACAATAGCAAACGGAGTCCTTTCATTTCTATAATCGTTTCAATGCTGCTTTGATAAGTTCTTCTGTAGTGTAAGCTGCATTTTCGCGCAGCAATGTTTGCAATACTTTTTCGGCGGGCGCTTTGCCGAATCCAAGCATTACCAAGGCCGACAATGCCTCATCGTGTTTCCCCGGAAGGGCTGTAGCGCCTGTAGTTCCAACTCCCAAAGCGGTTTTTCCGATTTTATCTTTCAACTCCACCACCAATCGCTGTGCGGTTTTCAGGCCAATGCCTTTGATGCTTTGTAATTTGCTCACATCGTCCTGCTGAATGGCGTGCCGTATTTCGGTCGACGACATCGACGACAGCATCATGCGCGCCGTGTTGGGCCCCACGCCCGACACGTTAATCAGTTGACGGAATACCTCGCGCTCTTCCTTGTTGAAAAAACCGTAGAGCAACTCTGCGTCTTCGCGCACAATGTGGTGTAGCCACAATTGTACTTCGCGCAACTTGCCTATCTCCCCATACGTTTGCAGCGAAATGTTGACGGAGTATCCGATGCCGCCTGTTTCAACGACTACGTAAGTGGGTGTCAGTTCGGCCACAAGGCCTTTTATATATTCAAACATAGTACCGTACAAAAAGTCCAATTTACAAAGGTAGTATTTTTTGCCGGTAGACTAAAATAAATGTTGAATTTATTCGATTAATCACGTATACAACGATGATAGGAATTAATAGCATCGCAATACAAGCTAAGATAACCACTATACCTACTGTAGCCAGCACAAGTACAAAAACCTGCGGGGCAACCTATTTGCAGCAAAATATGTGCAGCAGATGACGTACATTCTCCTGATTGCGGCCAATGACAACCCATAGCATCGTTTACTGGATTAGTCCAACCTGTTTGCTGGCTTCCCCAATAATAGTCATTATTGGCTAAATTCAAGGCCGTACGGTTTGTATACATACAATTCAATTCGTCATTGGTCGGCAAGCGCCATCCACGTGGGCATTTGTAGGCTGTCCAATATCCCAATCGCTCTGCCGCTTTCGTTTTTATTTCATAGCTCGAAGCGCTACAAACTAGCACCATGGCTGTGTCTGCAACTAAATCCCGACAATATTGATTAAGTAGCGTTAATCCCGGCTTACAGGATGTAGCAATGCTTGTAAACACATCTCGCTCAATCCAGCCGGGACACCTTGTAGCATCAGTAATCGTATTGACTGTACCGCCTGAATAAATTTTGCTGTTGAATGGAGTGGCAGAACCATTGATATAAAAAGGCCTAGTACCCCGAAATGTATAAGTTCCGTTATCATAGGATACGGCATTCGGCGGATAATCTGTTGCAAAAGCGCACCAGTTAAACCGCCCGGAAGCATTGTCCAACTTTACGGTTACTGTAGCCGATTGTCCGTTGGTGCCGGTTACCCAAAAGCCGGTAGCGTTACCGGCAGCGTAGGTACCATTGGTAACCAACGGCGTTCCGCTAATAGTAGCACGCTGCCAGGCACCTTTGTTACCGGCGGCGTCCACCGGTTGAAAATCGACAAAGCACCAAGCTTTATTCAAATGAGTGGTACCATTGCAGCCTATCCAGGTCAGTTTGAATGTAACCTGCTGTGTTTTGTAGTTAGCTTTCACTTGTGTGGTCGTTACACAATTGGCTGCATGGCCGGGAATGCTATACAGCAT
>JAVBNJ010000151.1:0-6135 GCA_031551625.1 Bacteroidales bacterium
GTTTCACCGATACGCACGAAGCAGCATAGCTTGCCTGCGCGAACAGTACGGCGAATAATAAACAGTAGATTTTTTGCATATCAATTAATTTTTTAGTTGTTGTTTTATTTTAGTGTCTGCGTTAGGGGGTGAGATGTCTCCACTTCACTCGCTACTGCTCGTTCCGGTCGACATGACGGCTCTTTTCTTTCCATCAAGTCAACCGTCATGTCGACCGGAGGGTTTGGCGGCATTTGTGCCAAACGCGCAGTGGAGACATCTCCTGCGGAACGTACTCATTTATTAATTGCATAGTTGTTTAACTAATTTTTTAGTTTTATTTACGTAGCAGTGGGGTTGTTTTAAAATCCGCGTAAATCCGTCTAATCGGCGTCATCCGCGTTCTATCAACAAACAAACACTACAACCCCTTGCTACGATTTATTTTTCGTGGCCTTTTACGTTTCAATTTACCCCGCTATTCAATGATTGGATTGGATAAAATACGAAACGTGAACTTTATTTATTTTTCTGAGGTTCTCGAATACCTATCACGAGATAAACAAAGCCCACGCTTTCATTGTGGAACACTGCTATATTCTTCGTGATGTGAAATTTTCGAGATTTCAGAAAAGAATAAATGCCGATTGTAAAAGAACGTAGAGTAGTGCAAAGAAAGGAAAATATTTTTTCCTGTGCAAATTTTAGTTATAATTTTTTATTTTTTCGTGGTAATCCGCATAAATCTAAATGAAATAAATCACTACCTTTGTGCGCCAAATTTAGTATAATGAACAAACAACAACTACACGGAAATACATTTGTACTTGCTTCAACCGTTTTGTTTGCATTGAATATCCCGATTGTAAAAACCGTTACGCCGGAGTGGATTGCGCCCGAAGGGCTCACGATGCTCCGCTTTCTGTTTGCGGCCGCGGCGTTCTGGATTACATCGCTTTTCACAGTACGCGAGAAAGTGCCGCCGCGCGATTTGCTGATGCTGTTTGTTGGTAGCTTACTCGGCATTTCTATTAATCAATTACTGTTCATTGTCGGGTTAGCCAAAACATCGCCTATCGATGCATCTATTATACTCACATTATCGCCGGTGGTGGTGATGTTGATTGCAGCAGTGGTATTGAAAGAGCCGATTACCTTCAAAAAAGTAGGTGGCGTATTGGTGGGTGCATCGGGTGCGCTGCTCATTGTGCTGTCGGCTGCCAGCCATGGAGGCGACAAGGCGAGTCACTTCGGCGGCAACCTCCTGGTGTTTACCAGCGTGGTGGTCTATGCCGGCTACTTAGTGCTGATAAAACCATTCACGCAGCGTTACAGCACCATTACCCTGATGAAATGGATGTTTCTTTTTGCCATACTCACGATGATGCCGTTCTATCATTCGTCTATCCATGTGGCCAAGTATGCCACGTTCGATGTGTATTTGCGGATATTTTATGTGATTTGTGGCGCTACATTTATTGCTTACCTCCTGGTGCCGTTGGCGTTGAAGCGTTTGCGACCTACTACGGTGAGCATGTATAACTATGCACAGCCGCTTATTGCCTCGTTTGTAGCGATTCTTCTCGGGCAGGATCAGTTGACGTGGGAGAAGCCCGTGTCGGCTGTATTGGTTTTCGTGGGCGTGTATCTTGTAATCAAGAGTAAATCGCGTGCGCAAGTGGTAGCTGAGCAGGAAAAGAAAGCAAAAGAAGAAGGACAGTTATAATCATAGATGGAACGCGGAATACAGGTAAGTTTATATTCCAAACAATTTTATTTTCGGAATATAAACGAAATCTTTCAGATTGAAAGTGTACAATTCAACGTTGTGGTAGGTCGCCGTAGCAGCAATAAGAGCATCGGGCAACGAAAGTTTATGTGAGAGGCTGTATTTTGCTACAAGCTCCACTGCCATCGTAGATATTTCCGATAAAATAGGCAACACTATCAATTTATCTAAATCCTTACGAATAGTTTGGAGTTCGGTTTTATTACGCGCACCAAAAAGTAATTCGGCACAGGTTACATCCGACACTGCTATATTCTCTTGCCCAATATGTTTAACAGATTTTACAATAGTTGTATTGCCTTTGTAAATTTCAATAAGGATATTTGTGTCACAAAGTATCATATACTATGCTTTGTTCACTTTCCATGCTAGTTTACGAAGATCGGCAGCATCTACGGCATAATCGCTCCACATGCCAGCGGCAAGCGAGAATGTCTCATGTTTTTTTTTAGGTAAAGTAATTGAAAATTGTTTTACTTCCACATCAATATCCCATGATTTCAAGAAGTAAAACAAGGCATTGATTTTACTTTGCTCAATATTATTTTTTAACGTAAACTGTATCATAAATGCAAAGGTACAATTTTTTGTAAGACTACAAAAATTGGTGTTCTCGCTTTTCTCAAATCTTTTTTGTATTTTTGTAAAATTACTAAGTTCCACTAAAATTGAAAAAACTATGTTACAAAATCTTTTGAAATCGGCTCCCTTGAGCATCGACTGGTTGGTGATTGTCCGCATCGTGCTGGGCATCCTCATTATGAAACACGGCTTCGTGTTGTTCGATTCCGAAGCAATGAAAGGCTCTGCCGGATTTCTTGCTTCGCTGAATATTCCTGCGCCGCAATTGATGGCGTATGTATCGAAATCGGCTGAATTTTTCGGCGGATTGTGCCTTGTGCTCGGCTTGTTTACACACTTTGCAGGGGGTGTGTTGGTGTTCAATATGTTTATTGCTATTTGGACAGCCCATCAATTTAACATTTTCAAAGATGGCGAATTAGCATTCGTCTATCTCTTATTCTTTGCGGTATTCGGGTTGTTGGGCGGCGGACGCTACAGCCTCGACCACTTGTTATTTAAGTAATCTTTAATATGACTGAACTTTTTAAAAACACCGGAAACAAAGACACCCGCTCGGGTTTTGGCGCAGGCCTGCTCGAAGCAACAAAGAAAAATTCGAACGTTATCGCCTTGTGCGCCGACTTGAAAGAGTCGGTAAAGATGGATGGATTGGCAAAAGAATTTCCCGAACGTTTTATCCAATGCGGTATTGCCGAGGCCAATATGATTTGCACGGCAGCCGGATTAGCCGTGGGTGGAAAAATTCCGTTTGCAGGCACGTTTGCCGATTTTGCCTCCGGTCGTGTGTACGACCAAATCCGCCAATCGGTAGCCTATTCCGGAACGAATGTAAAAATTGCAGCTTCGCACGCCGGTGTTACACTGGGAGAAGACGGCGCTACGCATCAGATACTCGAAGACATCGGGCTAATGAAAATGTTACCGCACATGACGGTTATCAATCCGTGCGACTATAATCAGACAAAAGCCGCTACACTGGCTGCTGCCGAGCATCGCGGCCCTGTATACTTACGTTTTGGCCGTCCGCCGGTGCCGAATTTTACACCCGAAAACCAGAAATTTGAAATCGGTAAGGCAATTACATTGGTGGAAGGAAAGGATGTTACAATTTTTGCCACGGGGCACTTGGTATGGGAAGCCGTATTGGCTACACAGCAATTGCTGGCTGAAGGCATCTCGGTCGAATTGATAAATATCCATACGATTAAACCTTTGGACAAAACTGCCGTCTTAGAATCGGCTGCCAAGACAAAAGCGGTGGTTACCGCCGAGGAGCACATGATGCATGGTGGATTGGGCGACAGTATTGCGCAATTACTGTGTAGAGAATTACCGACACCTATGGAATATGTAGCTGTTGACGATAAATTCGGACAAAGCGGAAAGGTGACCGAAATGTTAGGTGCTTACGGATTAGACAGTGTGCACATTGTAAAAGCGGTAAAAAAAGTAATAGCCAAAAAACTATAGAAAACCTGCGACAGTGACGGATAAAGAATTAGTACAACTATTCTTGGAAGGCGATAATCCGAATTACGCTTTCAATCTCATTGTACAAAAGTACAAGGAGCGGTTGTATTGGCATATCCGGAAGTTAGTAATTTCGCATGACGATGCCGATGATGTGTTGCAAAGCACATTTATTAAAGCATGGACGGCACTGCCCGATTTCCGCGGCGAGTCGCAGTTGTTTACGTGGCTCTATCGCATTGCCACCAACGAATCGCTCACGTTCCTGAAGAAAAAACGTACGCGCTTTTTCTTGCCGTTGGTCGATGTGGAAAGGCAATTGAGCAGTACTATTGAAGGTGACCCGTACTTTAACGGCGACGAAGTGCAAAAACGGTTGCAGAAAGCGATACTGAAATTACCCGAAAAACAACGTGTGGTGTTCAACATGCGCTACTTCGACGAGATGAAGTATGAAGACATGTCGGAAGTATTGGGGACATCGGTTGGCGCGCTTAAAGCCTCGTATCACCACGCAGTGCAGAAAATTGAAAAGATGATGGAACAGTGATTAAACTTTCCATGACAAAAAGAGTCGAAAGTAATAGATTATGGGTGCTGAGTTTACAATGAATGACGGATTGAAACAAAATCCATTTGTGATTCCGGAGGGTTATTTAGCCGCTTTTGTGGTTCGCAAAAAATTCACTTTGACAAGTGAGTTAAGGCAGTTGCCTTACACAATACCCGAACAGTATTTTGAAACATTTGAAGTCTGCAAACCGTTTGTTCTCGGCGCCGGACAAAAAGTAGTCCCTTATACCGTTCCCGGAAATTATTTTGACACACTGCAAGTACATATTGCTGAACGCACCGTTTTGTCTGCCGCACATCCGAAAGTGGTATACTGGCGCCACTTGCGTACCCAAGTGGCTGTAGCGGCAAGTGTTGTTATTATGCTGTTCACAGGGTACGGCATTTTCTCTTATATGAGCAAATCGCAAGTCGTTACTGTGGCAGAAGACCCGATGATAGAAATTGTATCGACCTACTTACCGACCATCGACGAACACACCTTGGTTCAAACAGTTCTAAGCAAAGAAAAGACAACTCCCACGACATTGAATAATGATGCTATTATCCATTACCTATCCAATACCAGTTTAAGTTTAAACGATATAGCAGCTCTTTATTAATACCAGGAATTTTATGATACGGAAACAAGTTGCCCTTCTTTGTTTATGTTCTACATTAACGGCTGTACCTGCTTTAGCACAGGTGCTTCGTGTTGATACATCCCGCACTGTTATCCGCGATGGGGCCGGAAATATCATCGGCACTCATTTTTCCATGCAGATGGAAAGTTCCAACACTGTGGAGTCTCTCAAGGAACAAATACGTAATGCAAAAATAGCTTGCTTTACCAACAATATTAAACTTACATCGGCCGAAGCCGAAAAATTCTGGCCACTCTACAACGAGTATTTCGAAAAACGTGAAAACCTGTTGCGCGAACGTAATGAGTTACTTTACAAACTTAATTCGGACTACGGGATTGAGAGCGCCAGCGAGAAGGAAATAAAAACAATGCTCGATCAGTTTGTAAAATCGGTGGAGCAGGAGAGCGCTATTCATGCCGAATATTATAAGAAATTCCTCATGATCCTGCCACCCAAAAAAGTAGCGCGCATGTACCAGGCCGAAGAACAATTCAAACGCAGTTTGTTGCGCGATATTAGCCGGCGAGGGCGATAAGTAATTCAAAATTCAAGGTTGTGGTAAGCGACCCGGAAAATTCAACTGAAAATTTATTTGCACAATAAAAAATAAATTTGTTTCTTTGTAGCGACTTCGTGAATTTTAAAAACGGAGTCGCTCGTTCTTTTTATGGATTTGCTGTTTATATATAAGCAGCTTTGTTCTTCTACAGAAACCTAACAAATTTCAAATCGTAAGAACAATCATTGAATGCATAAGCGTGGGCTTTTGTTAATCTTATGATTGGGTTTTGTTAGGACCTCTGTAGAAGATAACTAAAAGTTCACGTTTCGTATTTTTATCCAATCAAATCATTGAATAGCGGGGTAAATTGAAACGTAAAAGGCCACGAAAATAAATCGTAGCGAGGGGTTGTTGTGTTTGTTTGTTGATAGAACGCGGATGACGCCGATTAGACGGATTTACGCGGATTTGAAAACAACCCCACTGCTACGTAAATAAAACTAAAAAATTAGTTAATTAACTATGGAATTAATAAATGAGTACGTTCCGCAGGAGATGTCTCCACTTCGTGTTTGGCACAAATTCCGCCAAACCCTCCGGTCGACATGACG
>JAVBNJ010000118.1:0-6650 GCA_031551625.1 Bacteroidales bacterium
AAAATAGAACAACAACTAAAAAAATAATTGATATGCAAAAAATCTACTGTTTACTTTTATTATTGCTTTGCGCACCTGTCGGCTATGCCGCTTCGTGCGTATCGGTGAAACAAGTTAGCGCTAACTATGCCACAAAGCAAGTAACCTTCGATGTAGTATGGTCAACATGTACCGGTACCCACAATTACAAAACATGGATAATTGTCGATTACCGTACTGTTAATGCCAATGGTACCAAAGGCGCGTGGACACGTGCTACTGTCAGCGGCACCAGCATTGGCACGTTAGTAAGCGCCAGCAAAGGCGTGTGGGTAACGGGCTCGGCGAGTAAAACCCAGCGGGTAACGCTCACATTAAGCGGTATGCCGGCCAGATACGACTGGTGTGCTAATGCGTTAGACTACCCGCCACAAGCCATAATGAGCAACGGCACCTATACGCTGAAAGGCACGCCACCATTTACTATTAACGGTAGCACCACATTAGGTGCAAATGTAAAAACCTACACGGGCGCTTGTGTAACATCCGTTACCGATGTGACTAATAACCCCGAGGGGATAGTTACGAATCCGGCCTTTACGGCGGGCGCAATTGCCAGCACCGGGCAAGCATTGTGCAGCGGCAGTGCGTATACCACTATCGGCAGCACCACTGCCGCCAGCGGCGGCGACGGACGCATTACTTACCGGTGGCTACGGACTGGAAGTGTTATTAGTGGCGCCACGGCTACAACTTATGTACCCACGCAGGCGGGAACGTATACGCGGCAAGCGAAAGACGGTACGTGTAATACAGCATGGGTTGCATCCACCGGTTCGTGGGTAGTAACGGTGGTTAGTATCCCGGCGGTACCGACATTGACGGCAACCACTACCTGCGAAGGAACAGCCATCACGTTTACTTCGAGTGCAGTGACAGGAGCCACAGGGTACCAATGGAACGGTACTGGAGTGACAGCCAGTTCCGGTACAGGCCGGACAACGAGTTCAAAAGCCACGACCGTGGGAAATTATGCAGCACAAGTTCGTTCCTATACCACTGCCAGTGGCATCACTTGCTACAGTGCCTATACGTCTAATGTCACAGGGGTAATTGTGGATATACCCAATGTACCTACATTAACAGCAACGACCACTTGTGCAGGAACGGCTGTTACTTTTACCTCTTCTTCTGTGAGCGGAGCGACGGGCTACCAGTGGGCAGGAGCAGGCGTAACAGCCGGTTCGGGTACGGCTCGAACAAAAGCTTCGAATGCCACGACGACCGGAAATTATGTAGCACAAGTACGTTCGTACATTACGGCGAGCGGCATCAGTTGTTTCAGCGCGTACACTTCCAATGTAACGGGTGTGATTGTGGCCACGCCTGCGGTGCCAACCCTTACACAGGATGGCCCCGAATGTGTTGGTACCGCTATTACGTTTACCTCTTCTTCTGTGAGCGGCGCCACAGGCTACCAGTGGGCCGGAGCGGGCGTAACTGCAAGTTCGGGTACGGCGCGAACAAAAGCGTCGAAAGCTACAACTGCCGGGAGTTATATAGCACAGGTGCGTGCGTACAGGACGGCAAGCGGTATTATCTGCTACAGCGCCTATACTTCCAACTTGGCTGGTGTGATTAATACTGGCGGGGCCAGGGATAAGGCGCCTAATTCGTGCGGTTGCGCAACAGGATTGACAGCTTTAAATGGCTATTGTCGGGATTTGACCGCTGATGGCGCTTTTGCATGTGAGGGGAAAGAACATAAAGTGGTTGCAGCCGAAATTTATTGGGCGAATGCCAGTTGTCCTGCAGGATGGCAACTTCTTACATATGAAGAAGCTGAACGGGTAGTTGGGTCTTATCTATGTGGAGAATATTGTTTGGCTGGTTATGGGAATCAAACATATAGTGCACGATTAATATGTGGTGGCACTCTTCGCTGGAGTGTTCAAGATCTCTGCTCAGTCTTATGTTTCCGGTAGACGCTGGGTATTCCCACTGTTTTAAGAAAAGGGCTCTTGTTGGGCTGGGGTTCCAAACCTCAGCCCTTCTATCTAAGGCAGGCTATGCCTGCAACTATCAGACAAGGGACGTGTCGCCATAACCATTAGTACTGCTTAGTAGCGTACAAATTGAAAATTCTCAAAATTTGTCAAAGCTGAAAGTCGAATAGAAAATGAAATTATCAGGTTCTCTAGACCTTCCTAAGAAGCAAAAGAATAATGTACTACGTTTTTCTTTTGTGTGCTTCGTGCCTTTGTTGGGAATACTAAATATAAAAATTTGTCGAATCCGAAAAGACGAACTTGGGGAGCGCTTGAATAAAACGGTAGGCCGCCGCGGCACAGACCGGCGGTAACGGAAAAAGATGGAAAGGCGCTTCCCTTTTGTGGCTTTTTCAAATTATTATAAAGTAATAATTATTTTTACGTAATTATGAAATAATAATTATCTTTGCAGCATGAATAACTAAATTGATGCTATGAAAGAATATATAAACCCTTTTATTACAAGCGGATATGTATCACCCGAATACTTTTGCGATCGCGAGGATGAGACAAAACAGTTACAGCGGGAGCTTCGAAATGGGAACAATGTGGCGCTTATTTCTACCCGCCGCATGGGAAAAACGGGGCTTATCCGGCATGTGTACCATCAGCCGGTTATTCAAAAAAATTACCATACCTTTTTTGTCGATATTTATGCTACCAAGTCGTTGCGCGATTTTGTATTCGCCCTTAGCAAAGATATTTTGAGCGAACTGAAACCGTTGGGAAAAAAGGCGATTGAAACATTTTGGAGAAGTGTAAAATCGTTGCAGGCGTGCATTACGTTTGATGTGACAGGCGTGCCATCGTTCAACCTCGGCTTGGGCGACATACAGACATCAGAAGTTACGTTGAGCGAAATTTTTTCGTATTTGAACAAGGCCGGAAAGCCTTGTATTGTGGCCATCGACGAGTTCCAACAAATAGCCGGTTATGCAGAAGAAAACATCGAAGCATTGTTACGTACCTACGTGCAGCAATCGAAAAATGTACAATTCATTTTTGCAGGCAGTCAGCGACATGCCATGGGAAATATGTTCCTGAGTGCTTCCCGCCCGTTCTATCAAAGCGTTTCAATGATGCACTTGGAGTCGATTGCGAAAGAAAAATACTGCGATTTTGCAGTGGAACATTTCAAGCAAGCAGGTAAAAAAATTACTGCCGAAGCGGTAGCCGTAGTATACGACACGTTCGATGGTGTGACATGGTACTTGCAAAAAGTATTGAATACCCTGTTTGCCATTACACCCAAAAATGTTACTTGCACAGCGGCTGTGATTCCGGAAGCTATCCGGACAATTGTTAATTCTTATAGCTACGCATACTCCGAAACGCTTTTCCGCTTGCCTGAAAAACAAAAAGAGTTGCTGATAGCCATCAATAAAGAAGGGCGCGCGTCATTACTAACCTCAAGTTATTTTATAAAAAAATACAACCTGACTTCGTCAAGCTCTGTGCAAGCGGCCTTGCGGGCCTTGTTGGTAAAAGATTTTATAACTCAAGAGCAAGGCGAGTATCAAACCTACGACAAGTTTTTCGGCATCTGGTTGCAACAGAACTTTTAGCTCCGCGGAATTACCTTCATGCCTGAGGGAATGAACGACGATACGTCGCCGCCGTGCATCAGGATATCGCGCACCACCGATGAACTGATGAACGCATGGTCGGGCTGCGAAGGGAAGAACAGTGTGTCGATATCGGGTGCAAGCCGTTGGTTGGCCTGGGCTACCATGTTTTCGAAATCGAAATCCGACACGGTGCGGATACCACGGATAATGAAATGCGCATCCTGTTCGCGGCAAAAATCAACCGTCAAGTGCTCGTAGGTGGCCACGCATACGCGGTCGTCGAATAGCGCCACGGCCTGGCTAATCATAATAGCACGCTCTTCAGGGGTAAACAATGTGCGTTTATTGCTGTTGTCGCCAATGGCTACAATCACCTTGTCGAATAGCTGCAACGCACGTTGCAACACATCAAAATGCCCGATGGTAAACGGGTCGAAAGTGCCGGGAAATATGGCTATTTTCATGAGATTCAAAGTTTAATTATACATGTTTTATCCACGAATTACACTAATTTCACGAATTATTAACAAGACATAAAATTATTAAAGATATTACACGAAATAATTTGTTAGTCTGTTAATTTCCAGTCAATCGGTGTGAGTCCTTGCTGTAGTAACAGCTCGTCGGTTTTTGAAAAATGGCGGCAGCCGGAGAACCGTCCGCCTGCCAGCGGCGAAGGATGTGCAGCTTCGAGCACAAAATGTTTGCCGGTATCAATCAGTTCCTTTTTGGCGCGCGCCGGATTGCCCCACAGCAGGAACACAAGGCCTCGCTTCTCGTCGCTCAACTTGCGGATCACCGCATCGGTAAATGTTTGCCAGCCAATTTTGCTGTGCGACATCGGTTGCCCGGCCTGCACGGTGAGCACGGTGTTTAGCAGGAATACGCCTTCATTAGCCCATTGCTCAAGGCAACCGTGGTGCGGCGGGGTAATACCCAAGTCGTCTTGCAGCTCTTTAAAAATATTGACCAGCGAGGGTGGCGGTTTCACACCGCGCTGTACCGAGAAACACAGCCCATGCGCCTGTCCCGGCCCGTGGTACGGGTCTTGCCCAAGTATTACGACTTTCACTTTGTCGAACGGTGTTTTGTCGAATGCATTAAAAATACGCGGCCCGGGAGGGTATACGGTTTTTCCGCTCATTATTTCGTTGCGCACAAAGCCGGTAATACCGGCAAAATAAGGCTTGTCAAACTCCTCTTGCAGCAACGCTTTCCAACTCGCTTCTATTTTTACATCCATACAACTATATCTTTAGTTTATCCACGAATTACTTGAGTAAGGCAAATTCCAATACTTCTGTAATCGTTTGCACATAATGGAATTTCAGTCCTTTGATATAAACCTCTTTAATTTCTTTAATATCTTTTTCGTTGTCTTTTGACAGTACAATGTCTTTAATCCCTGCGCGCTTGGCAGCCAATATTTTTTCCTTGATGCCTCCCACAGGCAACACTTTCCCGCGCAATGTAATTTCGCCTGTCATGGCAATACCTTTACGTACCTTGCGCCCTGTGAGGGCAGAGGCCAGCGAGGTAATCATCGTGATACCCGCCGACGGGCCGTCTTTCGGAATAGCGCCTTCGGGCACATGAATGTGGATATTACATTCGTCGAACACCTCGGTCTTCAACTTCAGCATATCAATATGCGCTTTGAGGTAACCGAGAGCAATCACCGCCGATTCTTTCATTACTTCGCCCAGGTTACCGGTAATAGTAAGGTTGCCCTTTCCTTTGCTGATACTCGTTTCTACGAATAATATTTCGCCACCGTTTTCTGTCCACGCCAAGCCGGTTACTACGCCAGGGAACTCGTTGCCCTGGTACATTTCTTTCAGGAACTTCGGGGCACCAAGGATTTCGGGCACCATTTTCGCAGTGAGTTCCGGTTTTATTTTTTCACCGAATGCTATTTTTTTCGCATAATGGCGCGCAATTTTCGCCAACTGCTTGTCGAGCCCGCGCACACCTGCTTCGTGCGTATATTGGTCAATAATTATTTCCAACACATCGCCGGCTATTTTAATAGCGCCGGGCTTCAAACCATGTGCTTCGAGTTGCTTCGGAAGCAAGTGGCGTTGCGCAATCTGAACTTTCTCTTCTACCAGATAACCACTCACATTAATCATCTCCATGCGGTCGCGCAATGCAGGGTGGATGTTGCCGATGTTGTTGGCCGTGGTGATAAATAATACCCGCGAGAGGTCGTAGTCGAGTTCGAGGAAATTATCATGGAAAGCATTGTTCTGTTCGGGGTCCAGCACTTCGAGCAGCGCTGCCGACGGATCGCCGCGGAAATCGTTACCCACCTTGTCTATTTCATCAAGCATGATAACGGGATTGCTCGAACCGCATTTCTTGATGCTTAGTACAATCCGTCCGGGCATTGCGCCGATATATGTTTTGCGGTGTCCTCGGATTTCGGCTTCATCGTGCAGCCCGCCCAGCGAGATGCGTCCGAACGAACGCTCCAATGCACGCGCAATAGATTTGCCGAGCGAAGTTTTACCCACACCCGGAGGGCCGTACAAACAAAGGATGGGCGATTTCATATCACCTTTGAGCTTGATAACCGACAAGTGTTCAATGATGCGGTCTTTCACCTGCTCTAACCCGAAGTGGTCTTCGTCCAGAATTTTCTGTGCATTTTTCAGGTCAAGGTTGTCGGTCGTGTATTCGTTCCATGGTAATTCTACCAACGTTTGCAGGAAGTTAAACTGAATACCGTAGTCGCCCGAGTTCGGATTGATTCGTTCTAATTTTTTTAACTCCTTGTCGAAAACATCGCCGGTTTCTTTGCTCCATTTCTTTGTTTTCGCCTTCTCGCGCAAGGCGTTCAACTCCTCGTCGGTATTCACCATGCCTAACTCTTCTTTGATTGTTTTGAGTTGGTTGTGCAGGTAATATTCGCGTTGTTGCTGGTTGATTTCGGTGTTTACTTTTTGTTGTATATCATTGCGCACCTTCAGGATTTCCACTTGCTTATTGAGTAGTTCCAATAGTTTGGTGCAGCGCGCTACCATATCGTCTTCTTCGAGCAACTTGTATT
>JAVBNJ010000157.1:0-14048 GCA_031551625.1 Bacteroidales bacterium
GACCGCGAAAGACAAGAATCAGAAACACGGGAACGTATGGAGCGTGAACAACGTGAGGCAGAATCACGTCGACAACAGCAAGAAGCGCAAGAGCGTGCAGAGCGTGAAAGACAAGAAACGGAAACTCGAGAGCGTATCGACCGCGAACAACGCGAAATCGAATCTCGTCGTCAGCAGCAGGAAGCACAAGACCGCGCAAGGCAAGAGTCAGAAGCACGGGAACGAGCCGACTGTGAACAACGCGAAGCCGAATCGCGTCGTCAGCAACAGGAAGCACAAGAGCGAGCTGAGCGAGAACACCGGGAACGGGAAGCTGAATCGCGTCGTCAGCGCTAATCAAATACAGATAAACTACTAAAAATAACAAATTATGAAAAAGACACTTTTTTTTGCATTTGCAGCAGTCATTTTTGTTTTATTACTATCTTGCGAAGGCCCGATGGGCCCCATGGGAGCTGAAGGCCCGGCCGGGCGCGACGGACAAGACGGTGAAAATGGTAAAGATGGTGCAGGTGTAGCCTGGTATACCACTTCTTTCACTATCAATAAAGATGAGTGGAAATTAAAAGGGAACCCGGGAGATTTGAATTCTTATTTCTGTGCCTACAGGCCATTGAGTCAACTTACGGAATCTGTTTTTAAATACGGAACGGTAATTGCCTATATAGAGGTTGAGAAAGGTGTGAAAAACGGTATGCCCTATGTATTACACTTAGGAGAGGAAGCTAATAGCAAGGAGTTCCTATGGACACAAACATACGACTTTGATTTTGTGGTAGGCGAAGTCGGGTTCTATGTCACCTATTCCGACTTCAATACACAAATCCGTCCGGGTACAGAAACTTTTCACGTGATATTAATGTGGTGATTTGCTATTAAATAAAAAATTATGAAAACAAAATTTTCGGTTTTAGCAATATTAACCATCGCATTTGTATGTGTTGCAAAAATGAGCACCAGCACAGAAAAAAATCCCGAATTAACCGATTACTTTACCATTCGATATGGCAAAGTAATCGTTATGGATTCTTTTTATGAACTTAAAGCAACGGATGTTCGTATTGAAGACTTAGCTACTATGATGAACGAATTTAAAAGTCAGAAAAAAATAGTTGATAAACTTGCTGAGCAATGCGACGAGCTTACCAAACAAAACAAAGAACTAATGAAGGGACAGATTGAACTCAAAAAGGAGTATGACGAACTGAAGCGAAAGCTTTCGGATATGGAACGGAAATTGCAAAGCCGGTAAAAAGAAGCTAGTTGCATCATTTGAAATGGTGTGATGAGTGATGTGAATGCGGCAAAATCTTGCGGCCTTATTTTTTTTCAGTTTTCTTTGTCGATAACAACCCGCATGCTGCGAGTATATCTTGGCCGCGCGAGGAACGAACGGTTGTTAACAGTCCTTTGTTGTTTAGAATAGTCTTGAATTTCTCGATTTGTGCTTCGCCCGATGGTTCTAATGACGAATCGGGAATCGAATGAAAGCGGATTAAGTTTATGCGGCACTCTAATCCTTGTAGTAATTTCACTAATTCGGTTGC
Organism: Bacteroidales bacterium; assembly: GCA_031551625.1. GTDB lineage: Bacteria > Bacteroidota > Bacteroidia > Bacteroidales > UBA932 > JAVBNJ01. Next base: position 1,548 of record JAVBNJ010000157.1, read on the forward strand.
ATGGCGCGGCGTGTCGTTGACACCTGCAAATAAAATATATTCAAAACTTACACGGCGTTGGCCGGTAAAATCGTATTGTTTGATTAAACTAATAACTTCGTTAATAGGGTAGGTCTTTTGCATCGGCATTAACTCGCGGCGCTCGGCGTCGAACGGGTTGTGGAGGCTAACGGCCAAATGCGCCTGGCATTCGTCCAAAAAGCGCTTCATGGCAGGTAGTATGCCAATCGTTGAAACTGTTATACGGCGGGGACTCCAAGCCCAAGCCCAGGGAACGGTGAGTAGCTCAATGCTTTTTAATACCTCGTCGAGATTGTCCATCGGCTCCCCCATACCCATGTACACGGCATTGGTAAGCTCATTGGCTTCGGCTACGCGCGTGAATTGCCCGATGATTTCGCCGGCCGTCAGGTTTTCCTGAAATCCTTGCCGCGCAGTCATACAAAATTTGCAACCCATACGGCAACCTGCTTGCGACGATACACACAACGTAGCGCGGTCATTGTCGGGAATCATTACCGATTCGATGTAATTTCCATTGAGGGTAGGGAAGAGGTATTTTCGCGTACCGTCTTTTGACTGTTGCACATCGGCAGGCGCAAACCCACCTGCTTCAAATGTCTCGTTCAGTTTGGTGCGTGCTGCTTTCGAGAGGTTGTTCATCTCGTCGATCGACGTTACTTTTTTCTTGTACAACCAATCGGCCATCTGTTTCCCTGCAAACGAAGGCAAGCCAATTTCCGTGGCAATATTTTTTAACTCTTCTTCGGTATGTCCTAATAACCATTTTTTCATATTCTGAGAGGAGGTGAAAAGGTAAAAGGGAACAAGGGTGAAAGGAGGACTAACGCCACAAACCTTTTCACCCTTGTTTCTTTGTGCTCTTATTTCTTATTTGATAACTTTAAGTTCTTTTCCAACTTTGATAAATGCTGTAATGGCTTTGTCTAGGTGTGCTTTCTCGTGTCCGGCCGAAAGTTGTACGCGAATACGCGCCTGATCTTTCGGAACCACGGGGTAGTAGAAACCTACTACATAAATACCTTCCTCCAACATACGGTTAGCAAAGTCTTGCGACAATTTTGCATCATATAACATCACGGCGCAGATGGCGCTTTGTGTTGGTTTGATATCAAAGCCGGCAGCCATCATTTTGTCGCGGAAGTAGCGCACATTCTCTTGTTGTTTATTGTGCAATTCATCGCTTTCGTCAAGCATCTTGAACACTTCCAAGCTGGCGCCTACCACAGCAGGCGGAATAGAGTTAGAGAACAGGTACGGGCGCGAACGTTGGCGCAGTAGCGCAATAATTTCTTTCGGTCCGGTAGTGAATCCGCCAATGGCACCGCCAAAGGCTTTACCCAGCGTACCGGTGTAAATATCAATTTTGCCATAGGTGTTAAAATGTTCGCTTACACCGTGGCCTGTTTTGCCAACCACGCCGGCCGAATGGCACTCATCTACCATTACCAGCGCATCATATTTGTCGGCCAATTCGCAAATTTTATCCATTGGTGCCACGTTGCCGTCCATCGAGAATACACCGTCGGTTACAATAATACGGTTACGTTGTGCCTGCGCTTTCTTTAAGCATTCTTCCAGTTCGGCCATGTTGGCATTGGCATAGCGGTAGCGTTGCGCTTTGCACAGGCGTACCCCGTCAATAATTGAAGCGTGGTTCAGTGCATCGGAAATAATAGCATCTTCTTCCGTGAATAACGGCTCGAATACTCCGCCGTTTGCATCGAAGCAAGCAGCGTAGAGAATAGTATCTTCGGTTTTAAAATAACGTGAAATAGCCGCTTCCAATTCTTTGTGCATGTCTTGTGTGCCGCAAATGAAGCGTACACTCGACATACCGTAACCGTGCGTATCCATTGCTTTTTGCGCGGCTTTGATTACACGCGGGTGGTTCGACAAGCCAAGGTAATTATTGGCGCAGAAGTTCAATACTTCTTGCCCTGTATTTACACGGATAGCCGCTTGTTGCGGTGTCGTGATAATGCGTTCTTCCTTGTACAAACCGGCTTTGCGGATTTCGTCCAGTTCGTTGGCTAATTGAGTTTTAAATTTTCCGTACATATAAATTTCAGTTTAAAAATTTCAATATTTCATGAGTCCAAGATTGCGACAAGTGCAAAACAGAACACAAAGATACAAAATATCTCCGTACTTTAGTTTGTATTAACCTGTGAACTCTGTGTTCACATCTGTGCAACCTGAGGATGCTAATCTGTGGACTATCTTTTTACCGAACCCTAACCGGTTGTCTGTAAATTTCAGGAACGTCGGGCGGATAACCCAGAGTGGAGTAGTTGCCAGCACGGCATATGGAAAACGACGCAGGTAGGCATGTTTCGCTTTTTTCTTTAAATCCCCTTCGGGTCTATGCATTTTCCCCTGGAATTGCAACCCGCGAATCAACCCGACGGTTTCGGTCTCGAGGACTATGGACCCCGCTACGGTAGAATTTTGTAACACATCGGCCACATGCCGCGTATTATTGTCGGACGTAAATATAAATACATTTTCTTTATCTAGATAAGCGTAAAACATATTTGCACAATATGGCTCGTAGCTTGCACAAGTGGCCAATGTCAATACGTGGTGTTCGTGAATAAAATCAATAATGCGTTTGTCTATAGGTTCCATTAGTAGCAGGTAAAAGTACTATTATAATTAAATCCGTTCCTCTTCTTTTCCTTTTATTACAAAGGTACAACTTTTTAAGAAAGTTAAATGAACCTGCCGTTTATTACTATAAAAATACTAACTTTGTAAGTTAAATATAAAGTTGTAGCGTGCTGAATCGTTTTATATACATTGTTATTGTTGTTGTACTGGCTGGGTTGCTGGGGATTTCATGTAACACTACACGCTATGTACCGCAAGGGGAATATTTGCTCAAGGAAAATGAAATAGAACTCACGCAAAAGGCTCCCGGTGTATCGAAGAGCGAAATGAAACTCTACTTGCGGCAACGCGAAAACAAGAGTTCGCTGTTTGGCTGGAAATTCCATTTACGTCTTTACAGCGCCAGTCCACGTTGCGATAGTGGCAAAGTCGACACCACCAAGCGCAATGCCGACGGTACTCCGGAAGTGAAGTGCGGTTGGCTCGGGCGGACTATGCGGAAGTTGGGTGAAGAACCCGTTATATATAACCCCGCTGCAGTATACAGTAGTGTACGCAATTTGGAAGATTACTTGCAATCGATAGGTTACTATTATGCAAGTGTTAAAGATACCGTACTACTTAAAAAAAAGAAAGCGATCGTCAAATATATAGTAACCCCCGGAAAGCCTTACATCATTGATAAGATTGACTATCTAATAAACGATAGTATATTGAAGCCCGTCATTCTACAAGACACTGTAAATAGTTTATTAAAAAGAGGACAGCAGCTATCGGTTAAAGCATTAGAAGACGAACGGACGCGTATCGAAGATTTTTTGAACAATAATGGTTACTATACATTCAACCGTAACCTTATCAACTACACTGCCGATACGCTGGCAGGCGATTACCACGCCAACCTCACCGTGAAATTAGATAAGGAACAGAAAGAAAATGTAGACTCCCTAAATTACAACAAGCGCTTCAAAATCCGCAATGTAAAAATTTATGCAGAGTACGATGCCGTGGAAGCATATACTAATAAGGACTACATGGATACATACTCCCGCAATTTAGCCAAACAAGTGCCCGGTGCCGGGGATATAGAAATTCTGTACCGCAAAGAACAGAACATACGTACCGGTACGCTACTGACGGCAAATACCATTGAGCCGGGCGACTATTACAGCGACGATATTATTACCAAAACATACAACAATCTAACAAGTTTACGATTATTCCGCGTAGTAAATATCCGCATGAACAAAGTGGCGACAAATGAAAACGACACGTTGCTTGATTGTATGATACACTTAAGTCCGCGCCCTACACAGAGTTTTGATGTTAAAATGGATGTTTCCGTAAGCAGTTTAGGACTATTGGGATTATCGCCGGCAATAAGTTATTATCACCGCAATATTTTCCACGGGGCAGAATGGCTAACAATGACATTCTCCGACAACTACCAGTTCGATCCGTTTAACATCACCAGTGGCAAGCGTTCGAACGAATTGACTGCTTCGGTTTCCATTAGCTTGCCGAAATTTTTGTTTCCTTACCTGAATAAATATTTTCGTAGTTATTCGCCGCGCACTGATTTTACAATGTCCTACAACTACCAGTTGAGACCGGAGTATACGCGCAATTCGCTGGCCTTTACATTAGGATACAATTGGCGTACGAAGCCGCAATTTTCATATACCGTAAATATCCTGAACCTGAATATTGTCAAACTGTTTAATTTAAGCCCCGAGTTCTGGCAGTCGATTCAGAACGACCCCTATTTGCGCAACCGCTACGAAGACCACTTTGTATTGGGCGCCAATGCTTCATTCGTATACAGTACACGCCAACCGAATAACAAGTCGAATTCTATTCTGCTACGTTGGAGCGTTGGTACTGCAGGTAATGTGTTAAGCGCTTTCAATGGCTTGCTGCACAAGAATGATAACGGTAATTATTTGATATGGGGAACACCATACTCCCAGTATGCCAAAACGGATGTTAACTTTTCGCAATACATAGTATTCAACGAAAAACAAACGCTGGCATACCGTTTGTTTGCAGGTATTGGTCGCGGCTACGGCAACTCCATTTCCTTGCCCTACGAAGAAGTGTACTACTCCGGTGGTGCTTATAGCTTGCGGGGATGGCAGTCGCGCACAGTAGGCCCGGGTGCTGCCCCCATTGATAGCACATTCACGATTCCCAATCAGGTTGGAGATTTTAAGCTGGAGGCCAACTTAGAATACCGTTTCAAAATCATTGATATTCTCTATGGCGCACTATTCCTCGATGCCGGTAATGTTTGGTCGCTCAACTATGAAGAGGCCGATCCGCTTGCTGTGCTGGACTGGGACACATTCTATAAACAAATAGCCCTCAATACAGGGTTCGGGATTCGTTTCAACTTCATCGATTTTCTGGTAATCCGTTTTGATTTGGGAGTGCAGCTTTACGATCCGCGAATGTATATCGGTTGGGTAGAACCACGCAATCTTTTTGCACTAAGCAATCTCTCGTTACACTTTGGTATCGGGTTCCCGTTCTAACCGGTCATTGCGAGGTACGAGTAACCTTAGGGCTTACAAGCTTCCCTGGTAAAGACAATCGCACGCATCACCAATAATACGGCTGGTTCGTTTTCGTTTCTCTACACTCTTAAAAGCCTTGCTATTTATGGAAAAGCGAAGGGTACCACCTACTGCTAAAGGCACCAATTTAGGCGCTTGCGCATTCACAGCCGAAGAATAAACAACCGGTATATTGTTATTGAATTGCAGCGTAGAAACTTGATAGTCGGAAGATGATGGCAAGAAATTAGTAAATCCGTAATCAAAATAAATGCCGATATAAAATTTCAGCATGCGCGAAATACGTCCCTCCAGGCCTGCCTCTACCGCCAGCAGGGCGCCAATCTTAAGAATCATATCGCCACTTGCAGGCATTTGCTGATAGGTCGAAAAACCGTATTCCGGCTCGTTTTCGTGTACCTGGTTGGTGTACTCGCTATAGCCTTTGATGCTGAATTCGCTGAACGAGCCGCTGTACGTCGTTTGCAACGGAATAGCCAGTTTCACTCCTGCCGATATGTAGAAAGTAACGATACCCGGATGGCGTGATTTAAGCATCAACGGAATTTGGATAAACGTAGCTTTCTGCTGTTCTTCATAGCCGCTACCTGTTTCGGTAACGATGAATTGATAGCCTGCCGGATAGGCCGGATTATTGATTTCGTAACTGTTCGTGTATGACGATATACTCAGGGACGTATTGTAGAAAGCCATTTCTACGCCGGTTGTAATCCCCCATTCGGGTAAAAATAAATAGGTGTATCCCAGTTTTACATTCCCTCCAAAACCATTACTGCGTTCGGTACCCGTTATTTTGTACTGTAAGGTAGACATACCAATACCCCCGCCCACAAAAAACTCAGAGCAATGTTGGGCTCCAGCCGCAACTGTCATACAAAAAACAACCAGTACTATAAAACTTTTTCGTATCACTTTTGTCCTATCATTGTTTAACTATCCGTGCGGTCTTTCCGTTAACCCGCAAAAGGTATATGCCATTGGGCAAGTTCGACAAATCAATTGTTGCCTGTGCTGCATTTGTTTTGAATGTAGCCACCCGCACCCCTGTCATCGAATATACATCAACCGGCACTGGCAGCGAGGCTTGCCCTAAACCGCTTTCTACAGTAACAGACGACGTAGCCGGATTGGGATATACTTCTAACGAACTATTTAGTTGTATCGACAGCGGACATACCATTCGTTGGCTGCCATCGTTAACCAAAGTAACCAGTACTCCGTAGTTTGTGCTTGGAGTGAAACCTTTGGGCATATACAGTACACCGCTTGTTTTTCCTTCAATGGGGTTTTCGGGAGACCCGATAAACCATTGGTAGGCATTAGTTGCAAAATCGTAGCCACCATTGAGCAACGGGTTGGCAATTACTTCCAACATGTTGTCGTGGGCTTGGTAAATTAAATTATTCGGGAATGGTTCCGTAATATACACGATATATTCTTTGCGGTCGTATTCATTACTTACGATAATCGACACTTTCCGGCGATTACCGGGAGCTACCAAGTCATAATAATTACAGTTGTTAGGCAACACATTTCCGTCAAATGTAACAGTATTACCGTTGGCAATAGTGGCTTGCAGGAACACATCGTGCCCAGCATAGTTACAGGGAACAGCTATTTCGTATTCGGCGATAGCCGGATCAAATGCAGGAGTAATATCCGGATTGGCGGTTAGAAGCATAAGACGGGCTTCGGCCAACACGGTAAGCACCCCGCTTTCGTAACTAATAATATAGTTAGAAATACCTGACCCTTGTGCCGCGGACGCCACTATAACGTATGTGCCGGCCGTAGCAGAGGCGGCGGCTCCACCGCTTGTCAACAGTACCGACGATACCGCATCGCCGGTGTAGAGTGTGCCGGACACCGTGAATGCCATTGTACCTAAATTTTTAGTTACTCCCGCCAACTTATTTTGGTCGCCTGCGGTGATAGTTAGCGGTGCCGGTGTGATGGCTGCTTTCGAAGGGGCATATTGCGCCAAATGGTAATTGCCGGCATCGTTCCCGGCAAGAGCAATATCACCGCTCAATAATACAACAGTTTTATCGATACCCACATTTTTAGTATCGAATGCGGCAATCAGTTCCACTACATCCATCGTCACGTCATCGCCAGATACTATACCCACCAACCTGCCAAAATTGCTGATGGTGGCTGTTGTGGTTCCATCGTATTGTTTATTGTCGGCCAGCATGCCGGCGATACTCAACCTCTTCGAAGTAATAGAAGCGGTAATTCCCGAAGTTTGTGTCAATACATAGTTATGACTATCGTTGCCTATAAGCAATATCGTTCCTTGTAGTGCAACCGGCTTATTTGTGGCTACTGTTTTATCGCTAAACGCTGCTACAACAGTAGAGGCATCGATGGTTACATCATCGCCCGCTATAGTACCGACCAATGTACCTGCGGCACTTATGGTAGCATCTGTTGTACCGTCGTATTCTTTATCGGCCACTGCGGTTCCCGACAGGGTCAGGGTTTTAGCCGTGATGTCGGCCCGTAAACCGGTGGGGCATGTAATGGTATAGTTGATTGCATCAGCGCCTGCCAGAGTCGAAGTAAACGCAACAGGTTTAGCTTGTGCTACATCTTTAGTGTCGAAGGTAACGGTAGCGGATGCATGGTCAATAGTTACCACATCGTTTCCCAGAACAACGTCTAATATTCCCCAATCGGCCACAGTCGCCGAAACCGAACCATCATAAATTTTATTGTTTATAGTCATTCCCGACACAGTCAATGAGGCTGGAGTAATAGTTGCGGTCATGCCCATTGGTAACGGCAACGTGTAGTTCAAGCGATCGTTACCTGTTAGCGCAATAGTTCCTGAAAGAGAAACCGGTTTATCGGTGCCGGCTTGTTTGGTAGCAAATGCGGCTGTTGCCGCAGAAGCGTCAAAGCCCACGTCGTCGGCGCCAACCACACCTTGTAAGTTTCCCCATGTCGTCACGGTTGCAGATGCGGTAGCATCGTAAACCTTATTGCCTACCGTAGTTCCCGATAGCAATAATTCCAGCGGAGTAATGTTCGCAGTCAATCCTGATGGTTGTGCGTCGAGCAGGTAATTCCTTGCATCGTTGCCCGTGAGTGTAACCAAACCGCCGGAAAGGTTGACCGGTTTGTTGTTACCTACAGATTTTGTGTCAAACTCGGATACAACGCCCGTTGCATCAATCGTTACATTATCGCCAGAAACCTTACCGGACAAGGTCCCCCACGTGACAGTGGCCGATGTGTGGCCGTCGTATATTTTATCGGTAGCAGTTGTACCAACTAAAGATATAGTTTTCGGAGTAATGGATGCCGTTAAACCCGAAGGTTGTGCAGCAAGCCTGTAGTTGGCCGCATCAGCTCCACCAAGCGTTACCGAACTGCCCGATAGATTTATTTGTTTAGCTATGCCTGCCTGCTTATCCATAAAAGTTGCTACAATATTAGCTGTATTCAGGGTAACTATGTCAGGCACTATCACTCCATCGGGGATGCCCCACGTAGTAATGGTTGCAGCAGTTGTGCCATCGTATACTTTAGCGCCGGCTACTGTGCCGGTTATCGTAATATCTTTAGGAACAATAGTTGCAGTAAGGCTTGTGGGTAGCGGCAATACATAGTTGTGCGCATCGGAACCGCCAAGGGTGCCTGAAAGAGTGACCGGTTTGCCCATTCCGACATTTTTATTTTTAAACGTAGCAGTAACTACCGTTTCGTTGAACACTACGTTATCGCCGGCAAATATCGCCGGAGTATGTGTTCCCCGGGAGAATACACCCCAGCTGTTAACAGTGGCTGACGTGGAACCATCGTATATTTTATCGGCTACGGTCATGCCCGACACGCTTAGCGTAGCCGGCGAAATAGAGGCTGTCAAGCCGTCCCATGTTGTAAGACTATAGTTAGCCGCATCAATCCCTTGCAATCCGTTTGATATGAATACTTGTTTATTTGGCCCTGCATGCTTGTCTTCAAAATCGGCATTGAAGTTTAGTCCGTTGAATGAAACATCGTCCCCAGGCTCTTTGTCCACTAAAGGAACATTAAAATTATAATAATCAGCACGAGTCGTTGCATCGTACGTTTTATTCCGGATAAGCATCCCCGGCATAGAGAGCGGCTTTTGTGTTATTACCAGTATGGCTGTGGCGGTATTCGAAGCCTCAAAGATTTCATTGCCCTCCGTCCACGCCTGCACAGTATAGGTTCCCGCCTTGTACGGTACAGTTGCTCCACTATTGTAGCGGTATTGCACTGCGGGTGCGGGCAACAACCCACCACAATGCACCACTGCTGTTAACGGGTGCGGCTGTTTATTGTAAGTATGCGTGGCGCTATTCAATTCAAGCGTTACAGGCTGTTTGCCGATTACATTTACTTCATACACTAATGTAAAATCAGGAAAATGCATATTGGTCATCTGACAACGTAGCCGGTGGCCTATAAGTGTATTAGATAAACTAAAATAACCGCCACCGTTATCAATAACGCCTACTGCTGCGATCTCCGAGCCACTCGTAATATCGTACCATGTATACTGCGTATTATATGTAGTGCTAACAATTGTCCGATCCTTTTCGTTACTCAGATCTATTCCGAGCAGGTAAGGTATTGTTCCGCCGTCCCACGTAGCCTGCGGAGTATATTTGGAACGGGCAGGAAAAGGCGCCGGCATGGTCGAAATACGGAAATAATTATTATAGCACCAGAATTCACCTTCGAGCAACAGGGTAAGACTGCTTACATCCAAGTCTCGCAAACGGTTGTTGTGAACATGCAGTATTTGCAGTATCCGGCGAGGAGCAACGAACGTCCAATCAACTTCCACAATTTTGCTTACCCAATTTTCGTCCGTCGTCCAGTTAACCGTGTCGGCAGGCGTTAAACCAACCTTCTCGCCGTTACATTTTCCTGCCACTGCCGAAGGCTGGCGCAAAAATGCACGCAATGCCTCTTTATCGTTGGCATGGTATACTTGCGCAGTGACCACAGGTAAACAGCCACCCAGCATAGAAAATAGAAACAATATAATGTAATAGTAGGCCCTCATGCAAAAATATAACTTACAAAAATACAATATTTAATCCGGTTCTCCAACAGGCGGAAAATTATGAATTTTATTACGTATCTTTACACAAATTTTGTAATACATGATTACTATCGAACAACTCAAAGACCTTCAAGAACGTGAACAGGCGTTGAGGAGGTGCCTTTGACATCGACAATAAACTGGTTGAAGTAGCCGAAGAAGAGCAAAAGACGCACCAACAGGGCTTCTGGGACGACGCGAAAGCAGCCGAAGTGCAACTGAAAAAAGTAGCAGGGCTCAAAATGTGGCTTAATAGCTATCACGCTGTAGCAAGCGCAGTCGAAGACCTCGAGGTCCTACTCGATTTTGCCAAACAGGATGGCAGTGCCGAAAGTGAGCTGGATGCGCACTACTATAAAACCGTTCACCTGATAGAAGACCTCGAAATGCGCAACATGTTGGGCGGTGAGGCCGACAAGATGGGAGCCATCCTCAAAATAAATTCCGGCGCCGGCGGCACCGAAAGTAATGACTGGAGCCAGATGCTGCTTCGCATGTATGTACGTTGGGGCGAGCGAAACGGTTATAAAGTTTCGGTATACGATGTGATTGACGGCGACGAAGCCGGTATTAAATCAGCCACCGTAGAGTTTGAAGGCGACTATGCCTATGGTTTCCTGAAGGCGGAAAACGGTGTGCACCGTCTTGTGCGCATATCGCCATACAATGCACAAGGCAAGCGGCAGACCACCTTTTCATCGGTATTCGTTATTCCGGCTATCGACGATACGATCAACATTGAAATCAATGCAGGTGACTTGGAATGGGACACATTCCGCTCAAGCGGCGCAGGCGGGCAGAATGTCAATAAAGTAGAAACAGGGGTACGTGTGAAGCATATCCCGACAGGAATTGTAGTGGAAAATACGGAAACACGTTCGCAATTGGATAACCGCCAAAACGCATTGCGCATCCTGAAATCTCACCTCTATGAAATGGAGCTACGCAAGCGCCGCGAAAAAGAAGCGGAGATAGAAGGTTCGAAAAAAAAAAATCGAATGGGGTTCGCAAATACGCAGCTATACGCTACACCCATACAAATTAGTGAAAGACCACCGTACCGACTACGAAACAAGCGATACGCAAGCAGTACTCGATGGCGACTTAAATGGATTTATGAAAGCGTATTTAATGGAGAATTGAAAACGGAATAAACAAAAAGAGATGAAATATATTCTACACATACTCCTTTGGCCCTTTGCTCACTTCCCCATCTGGGCGATGAAAGGTATTTCGTCATTTCTTGCATGGCTCAACTGGCACATCATAGGCTATCGAAAAAAAGTAGTACTCGATAATCTTCAAAAAGCATTTCCCGAAAAAACAGCCAACGAGCGAAAAGCTATTGCCCGAAAATTTTACGTACAACTGTTAGATTATTTGTTTGGTTTGGTACGTGTACGTTACAACAATGCACCGATCCTGAACAAATTGATATTCCATAAAAATCCCGAATTGTTACAATCCTTATGCGCGGAAGGAAAAAGCGTTATTTTAGTGGCCGGCCATTACTTTACATGGGAATATACCAACACAGCGCCCCTGATATGCGACTATAAGGTTAAAGCTACCTACCAACCCCTGTCCGGCAAATTTTCCGATGAATTGGTAAAATATGATCGGATGAAATATGGCGTTGTCATGCATCCCATGAACGATATATATCGCGCATTGTTAAAATATCATCAGGAAAAAATACAAACATTGACGCTAATGGTAGCCGACCAAAGTCCTTCGGCCAATAATCTCGAGCATTGGATTCCTTTTCTAGGCCAGGATACCCCTGTGTTGATAGGCGTAGAACATATTGCAAAGAAACTAAAATTCGCGGTGGTATTCCTCCATGTGACACAACCCAAACGGTTTGTATACGAATACGAATACATATTGATTACCGAAGACGCAAGTATCGAAGCTCCATTGGAAATTACCAAACGTTGGTATGCCGAACTGGAAAAAGAAATCCGCAATAAGCCGGAACTCTACCTCTGGAGCCACCGCCGCTGGAAACACCAAGACAAAAGACCACAGATGATCACAGATTAAAAGCGGATTACACGGATTGGAGCGAAACAAAAAGCTCATAACTCTACACTCATAATTCTGAACTAAAAAATATGGCAACTACAACTTTTAATTACCAAGAACCGTTCCCTATGGGGAAAGACGAAACCGAGTACTACCTGCTGACAACAGAAGGTATAT
>JAVBNJ010000037.1:0-11151 GCA_031551625.1 Bacteroidales bacterium
TTTTCACAACAAAGTTACCTTGCAGATTTTATACAAAAACTACCCATTAAAACAGAAAATGCTTATTTTAGGCTAAGTGGAGCCGATGTAAGTTTTATAAAAACACAATTCCCAAGTTGGGTAACTCACAAAGACAATAACGACTACCTTAAAGGTTGGTTGTTGTCTACCGCAAAATAAAATTGTCGAAAAATATTTTCCTACCCTAAGAAGCAATAAAAATAAATCTACAAAACTTTAAACCTTACTGCTATGTCACAAAAACGACAAGACGCTAAAGAAGCACATCACTATTGGCAAGATCAAGCTATTTCACAACTATCTACTGCTAATAATTGGCTATTGGCAACTGCTACAGGATTTTTATCATTTTGTATTAGCAGTTATGACATACCGGATATACGCCTTACTCTTTGTGAGATGGATTGTAAATTAACATTACAGGTAGTTTCATTGTGGTTATCCTTATTTTCTATACTAGCAGGTGCTATTGTTTTAATTTCACGTTTATTTGATTTTAAACTAACACGAAATGTTACTGCGATTAAGGGCAAATATAAAGAAAATGATAATGATGATTTCCCAAAGTTGACCAATGAAACACATAATTGGCGATTAAAGCTATGTACATTCATGCGGATAATACTTTCAACTCCGAAGATGGATACGGAAAAGAGTGCGGAAATTCTACTAAATAAAAGCGATGCAGACTATAATAAGACATTCGTTGAACTACAGAATTTACGTCAAGATGCACATGATTTAGGGGGTATTACATGGTGTGTGATAAAATGGCAGGTGGGCTTTCTTTTAGCAGCAGTACTCTGTTATGTTATTTGCATTTTAAAATAGTTGATATTTTCTGCGTACTATGATTCCTGAGATTCTTATAAAAAAGCAATTACCCGCTTTAAAGGCAAATAATAAACTGTTTGAAATAATTCAATTAATCAATTCAATTTCTTACAGAAGTCAGCGATATTTTCCCGTACTATTATTTCCTGAAAATTTTGATACAATATTTGAATCTCAGGAACTCAAGGATGGACTAGGCTATGATAACAAGCCTCAGGATTTACCCAAAATACCAATTGTACCTGTTAAACCGATTAAAAAATCAGTATGGGCTCCTGAAGAGTACAATCAACCAATCACTAAAACAAAGTACTCTATCGATACCCCCGCATTCTTAATACTTCTTTTTATAGGAGCCCCCATTCTTTTTATGATTGTTGGAGGTTTTATTAGTCTCATAATTAAGGATGTTTTAAATAGCAAAACCCTAACTGACATATTTTCTATTATCCCAGCCGCCATTATAAGTGTATCTGTACTTATAAGATTCGGCATAGAAAAAAACACTATCTCAATAAACAATTATATCAAATACACCAACGAAGAAAAAGAGAACATAAGATTGGAGTTAGAAGCCGAAACAAATAAGTCCTTTGAAAAACGCATTGAACAATACAATAGACAATATGATAAATATAAAAAAGAGAAAGAATCGTACCCCAAAAGATGCGAATCATATAAACGATATATGCAGCTATGGGAAGAGAGAATTAACACCCCAGCAAGTGTTGATGACTACTTAAAGAAAAAAATCCAACTTATTAGAGCTAAAAATTATCAACGAATATCTGAGCCTGCTCAAAGAGGGTATTCCGAAAATACATTATTAGCTGCATTAGATGGGTTTCATTTTTTTAATAACGTGAAAGTAGATACAACCATGTCTGGTTACTATCCTGATATAGCCGTATGGATAAATCAAAGAATAGGCATTGATATAGAGATTGACGAACCGTATGATTTTATCTCAAAAAAGAAATTCATTACATCGATGATGACGAAAATAGCATCGATGTAAAAAGAGACGAATGCTTTACATCAAATAACTGGTTTGTTTTAAGGTTCGCTGAATCTCAAATAAAAAAAATACTGCCGAATGTGTAGAAATAATTCGCGCTCTTGTTAACTTCATAGAAGAGGGAGCTATAGAGTACCTGAAGCACCTTCATATATTATTAATTCGCATGGGTGTAAACAAATGGACAAAAGAGAAAGCAAGAGTGTTAGCCCACACTAATAGTAGAAATAATTAGCAAAAAAACGCATACTCAACCAATGCAAAAACATGAAATAACCGATTTTTTTCAAACCATTTGCCAAAACAAAGTAATTTGGGGCATTGTTAACGATGAAGGAATGCCACGAATTGAATCTAATACTTTCACAGACGACCAAGTATATTCTATCTTTTGGACTAGCAAAGAACAGGCGTTAGCAGCTTGTGAGTATAGCTTTATCAAGTGCAAACCCGTTGCTATCCCAATCCTCGACTTTGTAGAAAATATTTGCATTGCTATGCTGTTTCAAGATGTGTATGCAGGTGTGATTGTAGATGGAGAAAAAGAGGCTATAGAACTAAACCCAGCAGAAGCAATGGAGTATATAGCCCACGCATTGCAAAGTCAAGGAAAAACACTACCGTTCCGTTATTTTGAGAACTTACCAGACTTGTTGAATGTAGCTGAATCTATCCAAAAACTAATAAAGATAGGCTGGAATGAGGATAATTACTATCACTTCCCTACAACGAGTTTATTTGACCGCAGACGAGCCTTCCCAGTCCAACTATTTTTACATTCCATTGCAGAAAAATAATACAATAACTTTTACACTAAAATAAATTTTCCACTAACCTACGGACTAACCAAAACGGGCTTGCCATTAATAGTAGCAAGCCTTTTTAATGAGAGCATCTGCCTGTTATTAGATACGGGTAGTAATCGTAACATAATAGACATGCGCATTTACGAGCATTTTAAAGACCAAATTTCAACTACAAAGCAATCGGGTGGAGTAGTTACCCTGCAAGGTGTTTTCAAAGAAAATATAACGGTAGAACTGCCTTTTGTAATCGAAAACAGTAGCTATTTTGAGCCGTTTTTATGCACGAGCGAAACGAATGGACTCGATACTATCAAAGAAGAAACAGAGGTGCCTATACACGGTATTTTAGGCAATAATTTCTTCGTAAAACATGGTTGGGTTATCGACTTTGAACGAATGGAAGTATATACCACAAAGTAACGATTAAACCGACCGCCTGAATGTACAAGTTAGAAACAAAATTAAATTATTAACCAATCTTGAATTAGCAGATGTCAACTGAGATGTCAACCAAAAAATGTCAGTAAAAAAATGATTTATAGAAGACTGTTTTTTCAGGTTGTTTAGCAACAATTTAGAACCTGCGACCTGATGCTCCCAAAGCAGCTGCGCTAACCAACTGCGCTACACCCCGAACACTTATCCACCTGCGCGGTGGTGCGGAGAGAAAGGGATTCGAACCCTTGGTACCCATAAAGAGTACAACAGTTTTCGAGACTGCCCCGTTCGACCACTCCGGCATCTCTCCTTTGTGTTTAGCGTAAAAATCTCAAAAACCACGCGGCTTTTGAGATTTTTGTTTTTCCGCGGAGAGGGGGGGATTCGAACCCCCGGTACCGGTTGCCCAGTACGTCAGTTTAGCAAACTGGTGGGTTCAGCCACTCACCCACCTCTCCATTTTTTCAAAAAGCGGACTGCAAAGATAGTAAAATTTTGGAAATTCAAAATTTCCCGTACTTTTGCAACATGAAAACAGTGTCTTCCCTCCTACCCTGTGCTACACCCAAGCGGGTGGAAGCCGGCTGCGACGAAGCCGGACGAGGCTGCCTCGCAGGGCCGGTATTTGCCGCCGCAGTTATCCTGCCGTCCGATTTCTACCACCCATTGCTCAACGATTCGAAACAACTAACCGAAACGCACCGCAACACCCTGCGCACCATAATTGAAGAACAAGCGCTGGCATGGAGCGTAGCTTCGCTCAACAATACGGAGATTGACCAACTAAATATCCTGTGGGCCTCGGTAGCAGCCATGCACCGCGCCCTCGACGGGTTAGGCACTACGCCCGAATTTATTCTGATTGATGGCAACCGTTTCCGCCCCTACAAAAAAATCCCACATCAATGCGTAGTGAAAGGCGACGCCACCTATGCTTCAATTGCCGCTGCTTCGGTGTTGGCCAAAACGCATCGCGATGAGTATATGGAAAACCTTGCCGCGCAATTCCCGCAATATGCGTGGTCGAAAAATAAAGGCTATCCTACCAAAGCGCACCGCGACGCCATTCGCGCGCACGGCACCACACCCTATCACCGCATGAGTTTCCGGCTGCTGGACGAGCAGTTGGCATTGTTTTAGAAAAATCACAAAATCTGATCGCTTTGAACGTAGATATGATAAAAGCGTAACAACGCCGAGAGGCGCGTACTTGCTTGTTACGTTCGACGGTTTATCAAAGCCTGTGATTTTAATGAGCGAACCGCGCTTCTCGTTTTTTTCATTTACTGAGAAAACGCAATGAGAAATAAAGTAAAAATGATTTTTATCATTGAACTAAAAATTAGTTATGTAAATATATTTGGTGTTATTATACCATGTGTTTCTGGCGCAAAAGTGAATAGTTTTTGCTCTAACAAAGCCCACATGTCGCGCCGAAGGAGGTCAATCTCTCGGCGTTTTTTGTGCACAAACTCAAAGGGGAAGGTTGAAAGCCGCCCTTTTTGGGCGGCTTTGATAGTTAATTGTTGTTTAATAAGGACACCCGCACAACGGATTGAGATAGCGACCTTGGAATTTTTTTGTACTGCGCTTGCGGCTTTTTTCCGAATCGCCGAACGAGTAGTGCAGGAACAGTTCGTGCGAGCCGCTGTCCCAGCCACGCAGGCTACCGCCCGATGCCACTAAATCAAAACTGTAGCCCATGCGCAACGTCTGGCTCATAAGGCCCACTGTAGCCATGGCAATATACGTGTTTTCGGCAAATGGCGTCTTGAGCGCCACGCCTGCAAACAAGCCGCCGGCTCGTACCGAGAAGTTGGCAATAAGATACTGGAAACCGCCTTGGTAAATGTATTTGGCTTGCGGCAACAGCACAATATTATCGAACGCAGCCCACTGCTGCAGTTCCAAGACTTTCCCCGAACCCATGAGTGGAATGCCTGCCTGTGCATGAGCTGTAATTTTTAATGCATAATCGCCATATACTGCCGGCTCGCTTTCGGAGGTAATCGCACCAAAGTGTTGCACCGCAACACCCAACTGAAGTATCGGATGTTGCATTACAAGTCCTGTAGCAAAATCGATACGCTGGCGATTGGTTTCGCGGTAAATAGCAGACAGATCGGGGGCAGTGCTTATACCCACCATATCGGGATATGTGAGCCCGCGCGGGTTGCGGTGCTGCAGGTAGAACACCGCCTGCAGCGCCGGACGCAATTCTATGTTTTGTGACAAACGGAATGCGTAGGAATACGAAATACCCAACGAGGTAGTTTGGAACACGCCGCCCGACGAACGGTCGTCCATCACAAACAAGCCCATACCGCGACTCCACGGGATATCATACGTGTCTATTTCGGCATAAATCGTATTGTAGATATTAGCCGATGCAGTAAACTGACTACGCGCCGCCACACTGGCATGATAAAGCCCCAGTGTACCGGCCAGCGCCGGATTGGTATATTGCGGCGCCGACAATACATGGTTAAAAACCACATCCTGAGCCAATGCAGGAACTACCAAAAACAATCCCAAAGTACAAACAGCTACGCGAAGGAAATATATAAAATATGAAATTTGTTGCAACAGCAATGAACTAAATTTTTCGGTAAAGATAACTCTTTTTACTAAAATTTGCACAATTCAAGAATTATCCGTACCTTCGTAGTTCAATACCGCGGGGTAGAGCAGTTGGTAGCTCGTCGGGCTCATAACCCGGAGGTCACAGGTTCGAGTCCTGTCCCCGCTACTACACAAAAGGCCGTTTCAATCGAAACGGCCTTTATTTTTTGCAATATCAATTTATTGCGTATATTTGCACTATTAATGTCCCACAAACAACGGTATTCATGAAAAACAGCCTATTCATAAAAGTTGTACTAACGCTATCCATCATCGGAGCAAGTCTTGTCCCTGCCCATTCGCAGGCATTGATAGCACTGCTTTTCGGAAAAAAAATATCAAACGACAAGTTGCAACTTGGCTTGTTCCTTGCGGCACAGAACCCGGTGATGTATCCCATGAAAGGCGATTTCCTGAACGTAGGTTTTTCGATTGGCGCTTATACTGACATCAAACTGGGTACGTCCGACAAATGGATGCTCTCTAACTATCTTGTATTTAAATCGCCGCAAGGCGTACGCCATTTACCTGCCACAGAAAATTTTCTTGACATCAATGACCTGCCCATTGAACTTCAAGGTTTAGAAGGTATATATATCAATCGCGACATTACTAATTTTGAAATAACACCTTTAATTCGCTACAACATAACCCCGTCATGGGCCATAGGAACGGGTCCCTGCTTTGGTTTCCGGATGATTGCAAAAGACACTTACGTATCGACACGGACCGACAGTGAGGGTAACAAAATCGGGGTATGGGACTACACGACCAGCATTAAATCGTATACCAACTGGTACAATGTAGGCTTTGCTATTGATGTGCAATACCGTCTGCTGAAAGGCAAGGGAATGAATTTCAATGTCCGCTATGCACAAGGCTTTACCGATGTGTACAAAAACACCAGCCAGAGCGGGCGCAGCGCCTATATTCATGTGGGCATGGGCATTCCCATAGGTGGAAGAAATAAAGTGGAAGAAACACCAACTGTAAATTTAATTAAATCCGACAATCATAATGAATAAAATAATCGCTTTAGTTGTTCTTGCTTGTTTTGCTACAGTTACATTTGCGCAGTCGGGGGACTTTGTAAAAGTATTGCCTGCACAACGTGCACTGAGCGATAGTTTGAAAAAACAGAATGAACATCCTTACATCTTTCCGCTATTTGGCAAAAACCTCGGCAAGCGCGGGTTTATGTTGCCCTATCCCGTGGGCATAATGCTCAACGGCTACATGGGTGCTCAGGATGTAACTATTTCGGATTTAACGGTAGGTATTAACGATGCCAATGGCAATACAGTAATCCCGACTATCCCGCTCGACGACGTAGTGGGTTTCAGCAATGTCAGCGCCTCTGTGCGCAACGTCAATTTCCGTGCCGACTTGTGGGTGTTGCCGTTTCTTGATGTATACGGGATAGTCGGCGCCGCATGGGTTACCACCGATGTGGGTATCGGCAGTATTGTAGGAAAGCCTGTAGATATTAGTACCCAAGCCAACTTCAATGGGTATGTTTACGGTATAGGCGGAATGCTTACAGGCGGTATACGATCGATTTTCTTTTCGGTCGATTTCAATGCTGTGTGGACGCATTTCGACGAGTTGAAGAACGACAATGTAGCCATGAACCTAGCTCCTCGCGTAGGCTATGTATTTCACTTCAATAATGATCCCGAACAAAATTTCTCGATATGGACTGGAGCCGGGCGTGTGTTTCTCAACAACGAAACCGTTGGCAGCATTCCGCTCTCAAGCATTATACCGGACATAACCAAAGCCGAATGGTACAACAATTTATCGGATGCACAGAAAAATTTAGTAGACCGCGTCATTGAAAAAAACAAAGGTGATGTAATCAACTACACACTTAACAAACGCCCATCGCAAAACTGGTGCATGATTCTCGGCGCACAGTTCCAGCTCGACCGTCACTGGCAGTTCCGCACCGAAGCTAATTTCCTTGGCGGGCGCAAGTCGGGATTGATTTCGGTAAATTATCGTTTCGGGCTATAAACTAAAAAATAAGTTATCTTTATCTTTGTAAAAACATCTGATCATGGAAACAACAGTAAAAACATCGAATAAAACCTTGTTCCTATTGCAAGGCTTAGTATTTTCGGCTCTGGGAATTATTATGATCCTTTTTCCCGCAACATTACCGGCAATCATGAGCATAGTAATTGCCGTTGCTTTGTTTATTACCGCTATTTCGGCTATTTGGGCTTATGTACAAAGCCGAAAAAAAGAAGCGAAAAACGAATGGTACCTGATTGTAGGAAGCATTGTAGCCGTAGGCTTGGGAATCTGGCTGATTATTGACTCGAAACTCCTTTTGAAACTACTTGCTATTGCTATCGGCGTTTGGATGCTCATTCGAAGTATTCAAATCATCGGTACTGCTATTACAATGAAATCATTCGGAGCAATAGACTGGTTATGGTTTATTTTAGTAGGCCTGGTAACCGGTCTTTTTGCTATTATCTTTTTAACATCTCCCGAAGCAATGGGTACCGGCACTATGGTGTTGGCCGGCGTAGCATTGCTGCTGGTTGGTATTTACTATTTCGTCCTATTATTCCAAAAGAAAACAACCAATATAATCATTAAATCTTAGTAATTATGAAAAAAATCCTTTCCCTGTCGCTTGTAGCCTTGTTGTTGTGGGCTTGCGGCACAACGTACGAAGCTTCGAGCTTTTTGGTGGATAAGACCGCCGATTTCACACATTACAAAACCTACGGATTTGTAGCTATTGACCAAACCAAATTGCCACCGCAAGTAACAATGGCACACGTAGAATTGATCCGTCAGGCTGTAGCTACAGAACTAGAACTCCGCGGTTTGCAAACCGTGACGGCCGATACGTTGCAACCCGATTTAGCGATTAACCTCGGCATGTATATCCAAAACAAGTACGAAGCCAACGCCACTACCAATGCATATCCGATGGGAGGCGGCCCATACCGCTACTACTGGAGCGGTATGAACTATTGGACAGCCGACACACAAGTGGATGTAGAAACCTACAAAGAAGGCACCTTGATGGTAGATGTGATTGATCTTGCTGCAAAGAAAATTTTGTGGCACGGTTCGGTTACCGGTGTAATGGAGGATGTATTTAAAGAAAACACTGCTCAAGCCAACCTGAAAAAAGCGTGCGACATGATGTTTGCCAACTTTCCCATTCCAGCTCCTGCTCCCGAAAAGAAATAACAGATAACTATATTTTTAATGAACGCCCGAAAATTTTTCGGGCGTTTTTTGTTTTTTGCAGCTAAGATTGTAAGGCTTTTCTAATCTTTTAAAACAATAAACCTGCGAAACATACTACTTCGCAGGTTTACTATTCTTTGATTGTTATTGTATCCTAGAAGAACCGTCCACGCCAGTCTTGTACGTTGGCCGCTTTTTCCATTACTTCATAAAAAGTATAGAATTCACGTTGAGCCAAGGAATAGCGTTCACGCATTTTTTCCTCAGCGGCAGTGTAGACTTCGGCGGTATGACGACGGGTTATAGAAAATACGTATACAGCCATATTACCTTTTACGGGACCTACTAACATATTTTCAGGAGCCCCGGCTACAGCACCCTGTAATTTAGGTTCCATTCCAATGCCCGCTATTGAACGTGAATTAAATGATATATCCGAAGCAACATCCACTGTTTTTTTCATCTTTTCGGCAACGGTTTCAATAGTTCCGCCCATGGCATCGCGCATTTTCTGCGCAACTTTCTCGGCACGTTGTTCATGCTGCAAGACGGTTTCTATTTCGGTCTTCACTTGTTCGAACGGGGCAATGCCTCGTTCACGGGCAACCACCACTGATGCTACAACAAAATAATTATCGAGTGTAATTACCGGCGACACATCGCCGATTTTGGCGCCATACGCCCACTGTACAAGTTCGCGGGTATTCGTATTGGGTAGGACAGTCATCGTTTTTTGACCCTCTTTCAACGAATAGCCTGGAGTAATCATGTACTTGCTTTGCTTGGCTGCTTCTTCAAATTTTACACGTTGATTTTCGCTGGTAGCAGAAAGGTCACTAGCTTTTGTAAAAATAGACTGATAAGTGTTTTTGCCCGGATGTGCGGTCTTTTCAATCACAGCCAATTGCACTTTGCGCTCTTCAGGGCTGCGGTCAGTAACTTCGACCACATGCCAGCCATAAGGTGTTTCCACTTTAATCAACTTGTTTTTAGGTACTACAAAGCAGGTATCTTCAAAAGCTTTGATCATGCTGCCTTGCTTGAACCAGCCTAAGTCGCCGCCTTTTTTATTGGCCACCTGATCGGCAGAGTACAATTGGGCTACATACTCGAAATTGGCGCCACCACGCAGCATACTCATTACCGTATCGGCACGAAGTTCTGCTTGTTTTTTATCCCGATCTTGAATCAGAATGTGGCGGGCTTGTACCGAGTCTGGCATCATGCGCGAGTTAACAATGCGTGCTGTGTAAAACGAGTTGTCATCGCGGTATACCGGAAGGATATCTTTGCTAACAGCCTTGAATGCAAAGCTATCAAGCGTCGCAGGTAGCTCTCCTTTTTTATAATAGCGTCCGTTGAAAGGTATATCGGAATTACGCGATACGAATGCACCGAGGTCGGCCACTTTCACATTTCCAAATTCGGTATAAATCTGATTGATTTTCTCTTCGGCGAGACGCAGGTCTTCAGCGGATGGTTCGATGGGGAATGCAACGAACTCAATATCGCGCGAGGTTTCCTGTTCAAACTCTTTTTCGTGTTTCTTGTAATAACTACGAGCATCGGCTTCCGAAACAACAATTGTCGAATCAGGCGCAAAACCGATCGCTTGTGCTACATAGTTGATGTCGACAGTAGTATTGCGGTCGGCCACGCGACGTTTCAATTCCAGCGAATTGGTATAATTACTTTGCGAAAGTAAAGCCATGTATTTTTCAAGCAATTGGGCATCGCGCATGCGGTCTTCGCAATATTTCCAATAGGTAGCACGTACACGTACGTCACCGGTTTCACTACCGATGCTTTTAATAAATGCCAACACATTGGCACGGCTAAAAGTTCCATTCTCCCCAAAAAACACGGGGTCTTGTGTTAGTACAGGCGAGATATAACGACCTTGTGTTAGGTCCAGCAATTCTTTGTCCGATACTTCGATGCCGCATTTTTCATATTGTGGATAGAGAACATCTTCCTTGAAAAAATCCTGCCAGGCTTGTTCGCGCACTTGATCTTGCATTTGTTCGCTCAGCGACGTGCTGCCGGTAAGCAGCGAGTGCATTTGTGCATAGTAATCTTGTTTTTTTGCAAAGTCTTGATAACTGATCGACTTGCCATTGATTTTACCGACATCGTTCTTCGATGAGAACATAGAGGTTACCGAGCGCAAGGTATTTGCGTCAATGATGAAAGATA
>JAVBNJ010000149.1:0-8272 GCA_031551625.1 Bacteroidales bacterium
TCAATGATGAAAGATATCAATGCCAGGCCAATGATTACCGAGATAAAGATACCCATGCGTACCCTGATTTTTTCTAAAACAGCCATTGTATTTATGCTTTATAAATTGTTATACTAGTTTATTTTGGAGCGCAAAAGTAGTAAAAAAAATCTGAATACCGAATTTTATTTAAGAGAATTATAAATTACAAAGAGATAGATTCAACTAATGAATGTAACTAAATAAAAACGCAAAAAAGACAGGAGATTAGAAATTTAGTTTGTACTCGGGACGGGAATCGAACCCGTACAGGCATCACTGCCCACAGGATTTTAAGTCCTGCGTGTCTACCTATTCCACCACCCGAGCGAAATTAGGGACTGCAAAGATAAGAAATTGTCGGCATCGCGCAAAATTTATTTGCAGATATAAAAATAAACTTTTAGATTTGTACTCATTAATGTTCTTTTGCATGCGGTATTTCATTCCTACATTGAAATCTGGAAAATTTCACGTAATAAAAGGAATAACACCATGTTGAAATACGTGGGCTTCGTTTATTTTTATTACAGGTATTCCAGAACCTCAATGTAAATGAATAAAGTCCACGCTTCTTTTGTTCTGTTAGATTGCAAGAAAGAAACGAAAAAGGCAATGAAAAATAAATCGTAGCAAGGGGTTGTTGTGTTTGTTTGAACTACAGATGACACAGATTAAAAGCAGATGTCACAGATTGGAGACCAACCCCAAGCTACAACGTTTTAAGCTATAAAATTAGTTTATTAACTAAAAATTTAATAATTATGAGAAAAACATTTTTCTTTTTGGCTACTATGCTGCTAAGCATTGCAGTAACAGCCCAACAGCGCACATTTACAAAATCGGTAAGTGCAAACTATGCTACGAAGCAAGTAACCTTCAACATTTCGTGGGCGGTGGGTAGTCGTGGGGTGTCTGGAGCTAGTACCTACAATTCTAAAGTTTGGGTATTGGTCGATTATCAAGAAATTAAAAATAGCGTACCATCCGGAAGTTGGCAGCGGGCAAGCATTGATTTAACAAAGTTGCCGGCCAATTGCACGGCCGACGGGACAAACACCAACGGATTTTGGTACCAAGGACAAACAAGCGCTGCACAAAATGCAAATATAACAATAACACTAACGAATGTGCCTGCGCAATTCAAATGGTGTGCCTTTGCAAGCGACTGTCCGCCGCAAATGATTATTAATTCAGCAACAGATATCAAACTAAGAGGAACAACATCATTTATCATTAAATATACTGATAATACCACCGATATAGTAAATAGTAAAACTTATTCTTTACGGATAGGTAAAACATTTGCATCAATTAGTGATATGACAAACGCTCCCGGCAATGTCCAATGTTTGACAAGAGATAAAGCTTCTGTAAATGGGTATTGTTGTGGCGGACAAACAATAGTGAATGGGTATTGTCGGGATTTGGAGGCAGATAATGCCATAAAATCTACTGTATGCGGTTATGAAATGGAGATTTCACGCGATAATGTAGCAGCTACAATTACGAGTTCGTCCTTTCAGTCAA
Source organism: Bacteroidales bacterium (assembly GCA_031551625.1). Classification (GTDB taxonomy): domain Bacteria; phylum Bacteroidota; class Bacteroidia; order Bacteroidales; family UBA932; genus JAVBNJ01. The sequence goes on from JAVBNJ010000149.1 coordinate 1,549, forward strand.
ATTGCCCTACAGGTTGGCGCATAGCATCGGCTAATGAATACCGTTGCTTTATATTAAATAAGAGTGCCATTCCTAATTTTAACCCATTAGACTGGTATACAACAGGCGTTATTCTCGGTTGGGGTGGTTCTGGAGAAAGTTCGGTATGTCGGTCTTGCACTGCTGTGCAAGCTGTAAGTGGAATTACGCCGGAGGTTTGGCAGCGAGATCCGGCTAATTTATGTAATGTCAGTTGGGATGGAATCATTTGGATTTGGCAAGTGTGTTTATCTCAACCACCATCTGGCGCAACACGATGTGTGCGTTAATGTAGCGAATTCATTATCTCATTTGCCTGTTGATTCAAGTTTACATTTCCTTGCAAAAATTCCCGAAAAAATGACTATCTTTGTAAGATTACTTTGCAAAAATTAACTATTTGTAAGCAAAAAAATAATAATATATAAAAATTAATACTCATGTCAACCGACAACTTTGTAACCCGCCACAACGGCCCGCGCGAAAACGACGTGCAGGAAATGCTGAAAACGATTGGAGTAAAAACCGTCGATGAATTAATCAATCAAACCGTTCCGGCGGACATTCGCCTGAAAGCGCCATTGGCGTTGGATGCTCCGGTTAGTGAATACGAATACCTGGTGCGTACCAAAGCTATTGCGCAAAAAAACAAACCGTTCCGTTCGTTTATCGGCATGGGCTATTATGGCACCGCCACATTGCCCGTGGTACTGCGCAATGTGTTCGAAAACCCGAGTTGGTACACTTCATACACTCCGTACCAAGCCGAAATTTCGCAAGGCCGCCTCGAAGCATTGTTAAATTTCCAAACAATGGTAAGCAGTATGACGGGGTTCCCGATTGCCAACTGCTCGTTGCTCGACGAGGCCACGGCTGCCGCCGAAGCCATGAAAATGATGTTCGACCTGCGCTCGCGCGATGCTGTGAAAGCCGGTAAAAATAAAGTATTTGTCGATAACAACATTTTCCCGCAAACGCTCGATGTGTTGATGACACGCTCGACACCGCTGGGAATAGAGGTAGTAACAGGCGATTTTGCTACTTATAAATTCGACTCCAACTGTTTTGGCGCTATTGTGCAATATCCTGCAGCTAATGGCGAAGTATGCAATTACAGCGATTTCTGCAAAACAGCACACGAACAAGGTGTTTTAGTAACTGCCGTGTGCGACATCCTCGCTTTGGCCATGTTGAAAGAACCGGCTGCCTGGGGCGCCGATGTGGCTGTAGGCAGCACGCAACGTTTCGGTATCCCTATGGGATTCGGCGGGCCGTCGGCTGCTTATTTCGCCACCAAGGAAGAATACAAACGTAATATCCCCGGCCGTATTATCGGCGTGTCGGTAGACCGCATGGGTAATAAAGCGCTGCGTATGGCGCTGCAAACACGCGAACAACATATTAAACGCGAAAAAGCATCGTCGAACATTTGTACGGCCAGCGCATTGATGGCTGTAATGGCGGGCTTCTATGCTGCTTACCACGGACCGAAAGGAATTAAAGCGATAGCCGAAAGCACTCATAAATATACCTGTGTAGTTGCTGCTAAAATGAAAGAAGCCGGCCTGAAAGTGGCTTCCGATAAATTCTTTGACACTATTGAAATATCGGGTGTGAATGTAGAAGACATTCGCAAAAAAGCATTGGCCAAAGGCATTAACTTCTTTTACCCTTCGAACGATAGCGTACGTATCAGCTTTGATGAGGTAACTACTTGCGATGAGGCAAAAACCGTGATGGAAATTTTCGGTTTGAAAGGCGAATGTGCCTGTGCCAACGTAGCCCCTGCTTTTGGCGATATGGCGCGTACCACACCTATTTTGCAAGAAAAAGTATTTACCTCGTATCATTCCGAAACCGAAATGATGCGGTATATCAAAAAATTGGAACGCCGCGATATTTCGCTCACACACTCGATGATTTCACTTGGTTCGTGTACTATGAAATTGAACGCCGCCGTTGAAATGCTACCGTTGAGCTGGAGCGAGTTCGGCAACGTACATCCTTTTGCACCGGCCGACCAATGCGAAGGGTATCTGCAATTAATTAAAGAACTGGAACACGATTTAGCGGTAATTACCGGATTCGATGCCGTATCGGTACAACCCAATTCCGGCGCGGCAGGCGAGTATGCCGGTTTGATGGTTATTCGTGCTTACCACATTTCGCGTGGCGATGCGCATCGCAATGTCGTAATCATCCCCACTTCGGCACACGGCACTAATCCGGCCAGCGCTGCATTGGCGGGCATGGACATTGTATTAGTAGGCTGTGACGAAAATGGCAACATTAATGTTGATGATTTGCGCGAAAAGGCAAATGCCAATAAAGACCGTTTGTCGTGTATCATGATCACGTATCCCTCGACACATGGAGTGTTCGAAAAACGTATCCGCGAAATTGTTGATATTATTCACAGCTGCGGTGGCCAAGTATATATGGACGGCGCAAACATGAATGCACAAGTAGGCCTGACAAACCCCGGTTTCATTGGTGCCGACGTGTGCCACCTGAACTTGCACAAAACATTTGCCATGCCGCACGGCGGCGGCGGCCCCGGCGTGGGCCCTATCGGCGTAGCCAAACACCTTACTTCGTTCCTGCCTTCGCACAGCGTAGTGAAAATAAACGAGGGGAAAGGCGTTCATGCCGTAGCTTCGTCGCCTTATGGTAGCGCCATGTTATTGCCTATTACACATGCCTATATCAAACTGTTGGGACACGAAGGCTTGAAAGCTGCCACGGAAATGGCGATTCTAAATGCCAACTATTTGTCGAAAAAACTAAGTTCACACTACGCCACACTTTATACCGGCGAAACAGGCCGCGTGGCGCACGAGTGTATTCTCGACTTGCGCGAATTCGGCAAGGAATACGGCGTAGATGCTACCGATGTGGCAAAACGCTTGATGGACTTCGGCTTCCACGCACCAACACTATCATTCCCTGTAGCAAACACGTTGATGGTGGAACCTACCGAGAGTGAACCGTTGAGCGAACTCAACCGCTTTATCGAAACGCTGGTTACCATTAAGAACGAATGCGAAGCTATTAAAGCAGGCCAATTGGATAAAGAAGACAATCCGTTGAAGAATGCGCCGCACACTTCTGTAGAGTGTACCGGCAACGAGTGGGCGCACAAATACCCGCGTACACAAGCCGCTTACCCGCTGGCATGGATTGCCGACAACAAATTTTGGCCGGCCGTAACCCGCGTGGACAATGGCTATGGCGACCGTAATTTAATGTGTACCTGCGCAGATCTTACATGTTAGTAATTCAATAGCGGGGTGGTAGGACCACCCCGTTTTGATGAATAACCTATTTTATAGAGATTATTTATGTATTTCGTAAAAAAATATTTTTTCGTTCTTCCGGCGGTTTTTCTTTTTCCTATGTTGGCCTCTGCCAGTGTACTCGACAGTACATGGATACGTTTCGACGGGACATTGAAAACAAAATTCGAATGGGCAACCGGTTTAGGAGATGTCCGGTTTAACCTCCGCAACTCGCGTGCCGGTTTTCGCGGTGGTATTGGTAAGTATGTGGACTATCGTGTACAAGTAGAATTAAGCTCCGAAGGAAAATTTGTTGTGCTGGACGGTTATGCCACTCTCAAACCGACCGATAATTTTTGTGCAAGCATCGGGCAAACGGCCGTACCGTTTTACAACTTGTATCTCATCACACCGTCGGAGATGATGTTTGCGAATATGGACCTGATGAATGCTATTTTTTCGCCATTTGCCCGCGACCTTGGCGTTACGGCAACTTACAAGATCGGGAAAGAATTCCCTATCACAATTGATGGCGGAGTGTTTAACGGATCTACTATTAACAATCCGACCTGGACAGATAATCCTTCGTATGCTTTCCGTGTAACAGCCGGTTCATTGAGCCGCTTTAAAGCCTCGGCAAAAGTATTCCGCTACCCGAAAACCGATTGGCTGCTCTATGGCGCAGATATCAGTTACCGCAAAGGCAACTGGCTGCTACAAGCCGAAATGTCGAACCGATACAACTACAACGATACTATTTCGTCGGCAATAAGAAATTTCACAGGCATTTATGTACAAAGCTCCTATACTATTCCCTGTGATTTTGCAAAAATATTTCATGGGCTTATTCCCGCAGTACGTTGGGATGCCGTCAGCTACGATATGTTTAATAACGGGATTGATGTAAACCGGATTACGGCCGGCCTTGCTTTTGCCTTGACCTCGAAACCTTTTTCTTCATTAATCCGTATTGACTACGAGCATTATTTTCTACGGAATGAATTACCGGAACTACGTGTCAACGAACATGCCTTAGCCGATAAATTATCGCTGGAATTGCTCTTGAAATTTTAAAAATTTTGTATTTATGAAAGCAACAGAAGCCTTACAAGTAAATGTACAATCGGAAATCGGTGAATTGGAAGCGGTTGTTATCCATACACCCGGTGCCGAAGTAGAGAACATGACGCCCAAGCATGCACAACGAGCACTTTATAGTGATATACTCAACCTGCCGGTTGCCCAGAAAGAATATGAGCAACTGGAAGGCGTGCTGTCTAAGGTAACCAAAACCTACCAAGTAAAAGACCTTCTAGCAAAGGTATTGGAAAACGGCAGTGAAAAAATTGCATTGATTGAGAAAATTTGTGCCGCCGAAAATGTGTCCGATTATTTTGACGACCTCGTAAACATGTCGCCGAATAAGCTTGCCACCTGCCTGATTGAAGGGCTTCCGGCACGTATTGATAACCTGACGGCATTCCTCAACGACGATTATTACGCATTGTTCCCGCTTTATAATTTCTATTTCACACGCGATGCATCGATGAGTATCGGAAATAATGTGCTTATTGGAAAAATGGCGAATACCGTACGTTTGCGCGAATCGCTAATCATGGATGTCATTTTCCGCAACGAAAAATTATTTTCGACGAACGTCATCAATCCTTATAGCATAACAAATAGCCCGCAAGTGCTTATCGAAGGCGGTGATGTATTAGTAGCGCGCGAAGATGTACTACTAGTGGGCAACGGGAATCGCACTTCGTCGCAAGGAGTTGACTTTATTCTTGAGCAATTGTGCAAAAATAGCAAGGAAGAAGGCAAGAAACATGTGCTGGTACAACAGTTGCCACACACGCCCGAATCGTTCATCCACCTTGATATGGTGTTCACATTCCTGGATAAGGACAAATGCATGGTGTTCGAACCGCTGATATTGGAAGATAACCGTTACGAAACGGTAATGATTACAGTGGACAACGGGAAAGTAGCAAAAATAAAATATGTATCCGATTTGCTGGCAGGCCTTAAAAAATTAGGTATGGACATGGAACCCATTATTTGCGGCGGAACCGACGATGAGTGGAACCAGGAACGTGAACAATGGCACAGCGGCGCCAACTTTTTTGCCATTGCACCGGGCAAAGTATTAAGCTACGCCCGCAATATTCACACTATTGAAGAACTGAGCAAATACGGCTTCGATGTAATTCCGGCCGACGACGTGTGCAACGGAAAAGTAAATTTGAAGAAAACAGGCAAGTGTGTAATAACTATTGATGGCTCGGAACTTCCACGTGGCGGCGGTGGCGCAAGGTGCATGACAATGCCGATACGCAGAAAAGCAGTGAAGTGGTAAAGCCTCCCACCTCCAAAGGGGGCTTTGGATTTTGCAGGTAGTGGCGAAGTGCGTCATTGCAAGGAACGAAGCAATCTTGAACTTTGAATCTTGAATCGAAAACTTTTAAATAGCGAGCTAAACCGCCTTTCTGCAAAAGAATTCCAAGATGCAGAGAAAATTCCTGTGGTGATAGTGTTAGACAATGTCCGTAGCCAACATAACATTGGTGCGGCATTTCGCACAGGCGATGCATTTTGTGTGGAGAAAATTATACTTTGCGGCATCTGTGCCACGCCGCCCAGTGCGGAAATTCACAAATCGGCATTAGGCGCCGAAGACACCGTGGCATGGGAATATTTTGAAAACACTGAAACAGCTATTGCCAAGCTCAAAGCTGAAGGCTATACAACCATTGCCATTGAGCAAGCTGAATGCAGCGTAATGCTCAACGAATTTATTCCGCAACCCGCCGCAAAATATGCCATTGTGTTTGGCAACGAAGTAAAAGGTGTACAGCAACCTGTTGTAGATGCCTGCGACGCCTGCATTGAAATTCCGCAATTCGGCACCAAGCATTCGCTCAATGTGAGTGTAAGCGTAGGTGTAGTGCTGTGGGATTTTGTTACAAAACTGAAATTCACAAAATAAATTTGTAAATAAAAATTTCTTTGCTACATTTGTAGCCTAAACTACGTTCTTTTAAATCTGGTATTTATTCTAGGATAGAAACGACGAAATTTCTGATTTACTAGAGAATAAATACACATCCACAAACGTGGGTTGTATTTATTTTAGTTAAGGGTTTTCGTCGACCTCTATCCTGATAAATGTAACTCACGTTTCTTTTTTAGTAGCTTAAATTGTAGAATAACTAAATAATTGAAACGAAAAGGCAACGAGAATAAAATCGTAGCAAGGAATTGTTATTTAAATTAGGAATTTAAAATGAAGAATTAAGAATAAATGTAGTAGAGGGAATTGGTTTCATCGTTTGTGTTTGTTCCTACAAGCCAATTCCCAAAGCTGCAACAATTTGTTTATTCATTAATAGATAAACTAAAAATTTAGTTAAAATATAAACCAA
>JAVBNJ010000066.1:0-5977 GCA_031551625.1 Bacteroidales bacterium
ATAGTCATTTTATTTTTTCTTGTGCTATCAAAGCCCTACGGCTACAATCGTTAACCATTTTTCTTTTTTAATTTCTATTCGGGCGGAAATTGTCCTGCCTCTACTGCGCCAATTAGCAATTGTCATTTGTCAATCGTCAATTAAAAACCCCTGCTGCATTCCTGTAGCCATTGCCATTATCGTTTCAATCTGTGTTAATCCGTGTAATCTGTTCTCACTCCTGTAAACTCTGTGTCCAGATCTATAGACAAAATGAAACGTGAACTTAAATTTATTGTAATCGAGGTTCTGGAATACCTTACGTCAAATAAATAAAGCTCACGTTCGTGAAGCATTAACTTATCCTGACGTATGAAATTTTCCAGATTTCGATTTATGGATAAATTGTGTAACGATAAAAGAACGTGTTATAGCTGCAAATTTATAATAAAAAAATTAGTTGGCAAATAATACAATGTTAAAAAATGTTAAAATTATTTAAAAAATTCTGTAATTTTGCATTCTATGAAAACCTCTATTCTATTTGTTTGCTTAGGCAACATCTGTCGCTCACCTGCAGCCGAGGGCATTTTCCGCGCACTATCCGAGAAGCGTGGTGTAACCGATAAATTCAAGATTGATTCAGCAGGAACGTATGGCGGTCATGCCGGTGAATTACCTGATCCGCGTATGCGCATTACCGCTGCCAAACGCGGTTATCAACTTACACACCGCTCGCGCAAGCTGGCAAGCGATGATTTCGATCGCTTCGACCGCATTATCGTGATGGATGACGATAACTACGAAACCGTATGCTCGCATGCCTATAACGTGGATGACACGAAAAAGGTTGAACGTATGACCGATTATTGCCGCCGTTTTACTGTAACCCATGTACCCGACCCGTATTATGAAGGTACTGAAGGCTTCGAGCGCGTACTTGATATCCTGGAAGACGCATGCGGCAACCTGCTGGAGCAATTGGCCAACTAAAATTTCGAAACCAGGTAGTGGTACTTCCTTTTTCAACTGTCATTATTATGTAGAACAGGGTTAACTACGAATTACCCGAATGAACACTAATTTTTTATTTAATGCCTTAATGTATGTCATTGCAAGAAACGGAGCAATTTTTCGTGTAAATTCATGTAATTCGTGGACAAAAAAACGTACCTTTGCGGCTTCTAAAAAATGAATGAGCAAATGGGAGAGCCGATAATCCGCGATACTATCGAGGCCGGTGCATTACAAGCGGGTGACCATGCCGCTTACGAGCGCTTGTTTGTCTTGTGGCACGAACCGCTGTGCCGCTATGCTTGCTCCATACTGCGTAACATGGATGAAGCCGAAGAGGTGGTGCAACGTACATTTTGCAAACTGTGGGACAGCCGCAATACATTAGAAATTCGAACCTCTATAAAATCATACCTGTACCGAATGGTGCATAACCAATGCCTGAACCGCATCCAGCAATTGAAGACACGTGCCGGGCACCACGAGCAATATGCCTACACCGTACCGGACTCCTCCGGTAGCGCTGCCGGGAAAGTGATAGCAGGCGAATTGGAACAACAAATTATGGAAGCCGTGGCAGCCTTGCCGCCGCAGTGTAAGCGGGTTTTCGAGCTGAGTCGCTATAAGCAATTAAGCTATGCCGAAATTGCTGCCGAAATGAGCATATCGACGAATACGGTAGAAAACCACCTCTCGAAAGCCTTGCGGCTGTTGCGCGAGAACCTGAAAGACTATCTGCCGTTGGTAGTAATATTATTTATTTTAAAATGGAGGTAATCATGAATCCCGACATAGATATCCTGCTGGCCCGGTATTTTAGCGGTGAAGCTACAGTCTCCGATTTGTCGCAGCTCGACGAATGGCTGGCCGCTTCGGACGGTAACGAAAAATATTTTGAACAACTCACGTCACTCTATGAAAAAGCCGCGCCCGCCGGTGATTTCCGCAAGCCCAATGGCATTAAAGCAGTAGGTTTGTTCAGGCAGTACATTCATTCGGGCGAGGCTGCGCTATCGTCCGGTACATCAATGCAAGCTGAGCCTGCAAATATAGAAGACGTGAGACACAACCCAGTTCCAACACGACGGTCGCATTTATACTGGCCCGCCGCTGCAGTAGTTGTTTTAGCTATTACACTATCAATATTCCATCTATGGAAAAAGAAAGAAACACCACTGCAATTTGCTTCATCTGCAAATATGGAATTGATTATGTTGCCCGATAGCACGATGGTGCGGTTAAGCCCCTATAGCCATATTACGTGCAATAAATATTATGCAAAAGAAGAACGAACTATAAATTTAGTTGGTTGTGCTACATTCGATGTCGGCCAACATGGGCATGGCCAGTTTACCGTAACAGCGGGCGATGCGGTGATTCGCGATATCGGCACGGTATTTACGGTCGATGCCTACGAGCAAAACAGCGAGCTGTGCGTGATAGTGGAAACAGGGGAAGTAGCCATTACCGGCATTGCCGATACCGAAGTACATGTGGTAGCTAACAAAGCGGCCATTATTAACAAAGCAACGAAAGAAATACAAATAGTAGGACAGGGAATCGACGCGCCCGCACAGGATGCCGTAGACACCTCATCGCCCCTGGTATTTGATGCAACTCCGCTGTACGAAGTGGTGCACCGGCTTACGCAACGCTATGGCGTTACGGTGAAACTGGAGAATGCCTCGCTGGCGCAACGCACCATTAGCGTACGTTTTCACGGCGAAGATGTCCGTGTTATCCTTGATGTGATTGCCGAAACGTTAGCCCTTAAATTATCGGACGAAAATGGAGTATATGTCTTGTCGGAGCCTTAAAACACTACTTTGTATGCTTTGCTGCTTCCTTGCGCAAGCCGGATTTCCGAAAGACAATAGTACCGGTTTGTTGCAGCAAACAGTAGATTTAAATGTCCGCAATAAATCATTCGCCGACCTGTTTACCGAGATCAGGAAACAAACAGGCGCTGTCTTTTCATACGATCCGCAACAATTCGATGCTTCAAAAAAAGTTACTGTGCAAAGCAAAGGCTCCCTTTCCGCTGTGTTGCAACAAGCGCTTCCAAAGGGCTGTACATTTAAAGCCAGCGGCAACTACATTATAATAAGCGTCGCAAAAAAAAGCGCCATGATCGGTGCTGCAAAACCGTCAACTGCATTACAAACATCGACTCCTGAACCTGCCGTGATGCGCGATACATCAATAGCATTAAAGAAAATTTCTTCATTGAGTAGTGGTGAATCCACCCACACTTGTCATAGTAGTATAAGTAACAAAAACAACGAAGAAATGAAAAAACAGATTACTGCCGCGCTCTTGGCGCTTACTATGACTACCGCACCTGCTATGGCACAGGAAACAACACCCGAGCCGAAACAACCCGGGGCCACTAAAGTATTTCAACTTTCTTTTGTATACCCGCTGGGAATATATGGTACCAACACTCCACAATATGCCTATGGGTTATCGTTAAACGTGCTTGGCGGCGTTACCGGCGGTGTGTCCGGCGCTGAATTTGCCGGTTTGTATAATATCAACCGGTATAATGTAAACGGCGCCCAATTTGCCGGATTGGCCAATGTAACTTCCGGCACATTCAAAGGCGGTCAGTTTGCGGGATTAGCCAATGTGGTTAGCGGCCCGTTCAAAGGCGCGCAGGCAGCCGGGTTAATAAACCTAACAGGCAGTTCGCTGAAAGGCGCACAGGTGGCGGGACTTGTCAATGTAGCAGGCAATGCGGTGAATGGTGCACAAGTAGCCGGATTAGCCAATGTTACCGCAGGTAGTGTAAATGGTATACAAATAGCAGGTATCGGGAACAGGGCAACCGATAGCTCCGGTGTGCAAGTGGCCGGTATCGTAAACGTCGCCGATACCATGAAAACACAAATTGCCGGCATTGTCAACATCGCCAATCGCGGCGGTTTCCAATTAGGGATTGTTAATGTACGCGACACGGCCGATGGTTGCATGCTGGGCATAGTCAACATTGCTCGTCGCGGTGGCGTGTTGGAATTCGAAGCAGGCGCCAGCGAATTTTTTTATACCTCACTTTCGTTCCGCTCGGGCGTAAAACGATTGTATTCCATTATTAACATCAGCTATAACTTCAAAGATGAGTTTTGGGCCTATGGCTTTGGAGTGGGCACCACATTTGAATTCTCCCAAAAGTTCGGTATGAATCTCGAATTGATGGAATATACGCTAACCGACAAAAATTTCTCAATGCATACTTACAACATATTGGCTCAACTGCGACCGTTGGTTTACTACCGGCTTTCGCAGCATCTTAGGCTTTTTGCAGGGCCTGCGTTCAACCTCTACATTGGAGACAACACGGTCGATAACCCGCTATCGGTAACAACGCCCTACACCATTGCCAGCCACTACGACACCGGCACTAAACTCGAATCGTGGATTGGCGGCACCGCAGGTATACGTTTCAATTTTTAATTCTAAACTAAATTATTAGTCTTATCCGTTCAACCGTGCCGAGAAAGAAACGGCAAACAGTATGGTGAGCGCCAATGCCAACACAGCTATTACTGCCGTGGCAATTACTGTAGGCACCAGCCAGCGCGGCAACTTTCTCCCGGCCATGACGGGCAGTGTAGCCCCCAGCAGCTCGGCCACCGTTTTGTTTTGTTTCCCTTGCTCCTGTTCAGATACCAGCGCCTGCCGTTTAGCAGCTTGCAGGGCCGCCTGCCGGGCACGGTTCCGCTCTTCGGCATCGGCCTGCTTCTCGCGTTGGCGTTGCTCCTGCATACTTAACCCTTTGAGTACGATCATGATTTTCGCCTGTTCGTCTACCGCACGCTTGAACTCATCCGATGTTTCGTAGAGCTTCTTGAACGCTGCCTTTTCTGCATTGTCCAATGTTTTGCTAAAATAATATTCTATCAGGTTGTAATTCTCTGCTGTCATGGCTAACTCTCCGGATAACATTTTTTACGTAATTCACTCATGCAATGATTGGTGCGTGTGCGCGAAGATTCTTCATCGCCCACTTCTGTGTTTTCCCGCTGGGCAATTTGCAGATGCGATAAACCAAGCGCATATTTGTACTCCAGCAATTTTCTACAATCGGGCGGCAGCATCTTATACCAACGCGAAATGGTACTCACTTCCCGCTCGTCCATCTTATTTTTGAACGGGTTAATTCCCTCTATATAATTGTGGAATTCATTCTCCTGATAATCCTTGATGCACCCCAGTTCTATCAAAAATGTAAGCAACGATTGCGGTTTCTCTACATCCTGCTTGTGGGCGCCCACTGCTTCACGAATGAGCTTGGTAAAAAGCCGTTTGAAATTCGTATTCTCCGGCACGTGCTTGGCTTTTACTTTTTTGCGGAACAATGCAAATGTATAGTCCAATATGTCTTTTTTGAATGCCCCATAGACCGCTTCTTTCTTCGATTGGCCGGTAAACGCCGATTGCCATAGGTTGTCGGCTTCAACCAATTCCAGAAACAACCGTTTTGCTTCTACATCATTGTGTTCGGTTGAAAGCCCCAGTAAATCTTGATAATCCATATTTTGAGCAAGGTAATTTGTTGGACAAAGATAGAAAAATAACCCCGATTTTTGTGTAAATAAAAAATATTTGCACAAGAAAAAATAATTTGCTTTCTTTGTACCATTATTCGTTCGTTCTTTAAAATAGCTTTATTCCTCCATAGAAATCTACAACATTTCAAACAATAAGGAATCATTAGTTACACGCAAAACGTAGCTTTTGTTTATTTTGTTGTTAGGTATTGTAGAACCTCTATGGAAGTATATCAAAAGTTACGTTTCATTTTATTTAACATTTATCAAATAAATTGAAACAAAAGGCCATGAAGTTAAAATCGTAGCAAGGGGTTGTTGTGTTTGTTTGTTAATGGAACGCAGATGATGCTGATTAGACGGATTATCGCGGATCTAAAACAACCCTTACGCTACGCAACTATAAACTAAAAAATTAGTTCCTAAACTAAAAC
>JAVBNJ010000098.1:0-7022 GCA_031551625.1 Bacteroidales bacterium
AATAATTTGCATTGGACACTTGATGTGGTTTTTAAAGAAGATACGCAACGAAAACGTGATGGATTTGCTGCCGAAAACTTTGCGGTGGTGCGAAAAATAACCCTAAATATATTAAAGAATGAAGGCTCAAAAAACATGAGCCTTGTTACAAAAAGATTAAAAGCGGCGTGGGATATCGACTTCCTTTACAAATTACTTAATTTCTAAATGCGTCGGCCATGTAATTACACTAAATATTTGCTACACAAATACAATTAGTGTATTTTTTTTTTAGTCTTTTCAAGTTCGTGTAGATTAGTGAAATTAGCTTCGCTGAGCTTGCGGTTCGTGGCTAAAACTATAAGCTCTGATATTTCCGTTTTCGCCATCCAATGAATACAGCTCCGGCCAGTAGTGTAAGAATAATGGGCAAGGCGGTGTTCATGGCCGCCCATCGGGTGCGTTGCGGATATATTTTTGTCCGGTCGAGCATGCGCAATGTCCACTCGCGGCGGCGGATTTGCATCGTGTTGTCATCGTCGAGCAAATAGTAGATACAATTCTTCACAAAATCGCGGTTGCCGAACTGGCGGTTCATGTAGCGGTCGAAACCCAACGGGAAAATGCGTGTGCCGTCGGCGCGGCTTACCACATCGTTGCGGATAATATCACCATCGGCCACTACTATCATTTTGGTTGAATCGCTACTTCCCTTGAAAGTAAAAGGCTTTTGGTGGTTGTAATTCTCTAGCGGGCGGTTTGTGAAAGCCGATTGGAATTGCCCTTCGAGCAGTGTGGCTACGGGCAGGAAGGAGTAGTGGTAAGCAGCCGGATCAGGACGTTGTTTGCTTTGCAACAGTGAAATAAGCGCAGGAATACCTTGCATACGGCTGTTTTCCGACGAGTGCAACAGGATTTGTTTGTGCACACGGCCATCTTGTTTTCCCACTGTATCAATCGTACTCGGGTATTTCGATTCAATAAGGTTCAATCCACGTGTGATAGCGTGGTCGGCGGGCGGAATAAGCAATGGGTAATACGTCCATGGCGCCAGTTTGAAATCGGCGGTTTGCCCCACGGGTGCAATATTTACGGGCAGGTAGGCACATAGCAGGTCGCTTACCACATTCGGGTTGATACGTACACCGTATTTGAATAACTGGTCGTCTAACCCATGTTGGCAAGCCAATGCAAATGTATTTTCGCTGCGTGTGAGGCTGTCGTGGTGTACATTCACGGCATCAATGAACCACGCTACACGCCCGCCGTTCATCAAGTATTGGTCGATGGCAATCTTATCGTCGTTGGGCCACGGTTGTGTGGGCTTGGCAATAATTACCACTGCGTAATCGTCCAATGCATTTATTTCGCCGTTTATCGTTACCCGGTCGAGGTGTGCAATTGATGCCAGTTCCTTTGATATATCGCCCGTTTCGTATTCATCCAATTCGCCGTGCCCTTCTACAAAAGCGATGCGTGGCAATTCGCGTTTCACAATGCGGGCAATGGTGTTCACCAATGCTGTTTCCACATTTTGCTGGGCAATCAATAAACTCTCGTCGGAGTTGGTGTCGGCATTATCTTGCAAGAAGTTAACTGCCGCTTCGCGTGTATCCACTCCGGCAGGCGTTGCCAGCGTGTAGCTTACAATGGCGCCGGGAAACAGAATGCGTTCCGAACGACTTCCGTCCGCCGCATTCTCTTGCAGCATAATAGGCGAGAGGCCGCGTTCGCGCAGGCTTACGTACACATCGTTCAAGTCGCGCGGATCGGTCGTTTCAGAGATATTTACAAACTCATATTGCAAGTGCGAATGGCTGTACACCTTCAATTCATCCATCGTTTCCTTAATGGTAGTGCGCAGTTTTTTCATCTCTACCGGCATGTCGCCGTCGAGATATACTTGAACTAAAACATTCGTTTCCAGATTTTTTACCACTTGCTTGCTGGCGTCCATCAACGTATAGCGCCGGTCGCTTGTAAGGTCGATGCGGAAGAAAATGAAATGTGCCACAAAATTCAGCAGCAGCAATGCGGCTACCAGGGCCGTGAAACGAATTAAATCTTTGAATCTTTGAATCTTTGAATCTTAATAGCTTTAACCGTGCGGCTTCGAGGAACAGCACTATTAAACTGACGAAGTACAGCACATCCCGCCAGTCAATTACGCCACGGCTTAACGAGCGGTAGTGCTCGTCGATGCCCAATGCCAACAAGAATGAATCAAACGGTGCGATGAGCGCCGACAATCCATCAAAGCCCATGTAAAACAAGAAACAACCGGTAGCTGCAACCAAAAAAGCTACAATTTGGTTGTCGGTAAGCGACGAGGCGAACATGCCGATAGCCGCATAGCCCGCGGCCAGCAGCAGTAACCCTATGTACGACCCCCACGTACCGCCCATGTCGATATTGCCAACCGGATTTCCTAATTTATAGACACTGATAAAATAAATCAACGTAGGTAACAGCGCAAGCCATGCAACGGCTACGGCCGCCAGGTATTTACCTAAGATTAATTGTCGTTCGGTTATCGGTTGTGTGAGCAGTAGCTCTATAGTCCCCGATTTTTTTTCGTCGGCAATGGTGCGCATGGTGATGGCAGGTACCAGAAACAGGAACAACCACGGCGCTATCTCGAACAGCCCGCTGAGGGAGGCAAACCCGCTGTCGAGGATATTCAGCGGCCCGCGCCCAATCCACAGGAACCATGCATTGACCAGCAAGAAAATAACGATTACCAGATAGCCGGTAAGCGATGAAAAAAAAGTACGCAGTTCTTTTTTGAAGATGCTAAACATCCGTTGGATTTAAATGATGATGCAAATGTAGTAAAAAAACAACAATAAAAGTTGCATAATAAAAAATAAATACGTTCCTTTGTAGCATAAATGTGATGTTCTTTAACGTATCGTATAAGGAGTGTAAAACTCCGGTCTAAGTTTTGAAACCTCGAAAATTTCAGCTACCTAAAAGATTATTATACGTTTTTAATAAACGTGGATGATAATTTATTTTTAGGTAGGGTTTTCGAGGACCTCAAAACTTGGTAAATTAAAATCCACGTTTCTTTATTTAATTACATAATAGAAACAATGAATAAGGCAGCAAACTAAAAATTGCAGCAGGGGGTTGTTTTGTAGAATATGATTCTATTGTGTTTGTTTGTGTAACAAAACAATCCCAACCGCTGCTAAATAAAACGAAAAAATTAGTTGAAATAAATTAACAACCAAAAATATATTGCAATGAAAAAACTATTTCTTTTCCTTTCGGTGTGTGCATACACTCTTTCGGCAACAGCCCGTTGCGTGGATTTGAAGCAAGTTGGTGCCAACTACAAAAATCGAACAATTACATTTGTGCTCACATGGACAGGCTGTAACAATACTACAAATTTAAATAAAGTCTGGTGCCTGGTCGATTTTCAGTCGGTGGATGCAGCAGGTAATAAAGGCTCTTGGCAACGTGCGACTATTAGTGGAACACCATCGGTTACTAATGCTACCTATACAACGGGAAACACTACCGGTTTTTATGTAACAGGTGTGAATGGCCGATCGGCTACCGTAACCGTAAAATTGGGCAATGCTATCGGTCGTTTCAATTGGTGTGCTTTTGCGAGCGACTATCCACCACGAGCAGTCTTTAATAATGGAACTTATTCTCTAAAAGGTACCCCTCCGTTTACGTTAACTACATCAGCAGGAACAACGGTAACAAGTGGTAGAGTAGCTGCAGGTTGCCTTACTGCTATTACTGATGCTACAGGATATCCCGGAATAGCGCAATCCTGTTGTAGTTCAGTAGGTGCTGTACCCACATCGAAAAAACCATGCTGTGCCGGGCTATCATTGATTGGTACAACTTGCAAAGACCCCAACGGTTCTACAGTCTATTCCTTTTCGGGTTGTCCTTCTGAAATAAAGAATGCGGATGCAGGAACTGTAAATGCGTATGAATACCCGAACTCAAGATGCCCAAGTGGTTGGCGATGGCCAACATTGGCAGAGGCTCAATGTATGTGTGCTAATAGAAATGTAATAGGTGGTTTTACTTACAGTGTGATAGCTTCAAGTTGGTATGGGCATAGGGGATGGTCTTATACTGATGGTTGCACTTACTGTGGAACAGATACCGCTTTATTGGGCGCCGGAGGAAGTAGCTGTACTGGAGATTATATGATATGGCGTACCACAGAAATGTGTGGTAATTGGTGTAGTAGAGATTTCTTTTATTATGATGGCTCTGGTTTAGTATGTAATGCTTCTATCCGTTGTGTAAAATAAAATTGTTAGAAAATTTCTCGCTTTCGTATATCTGTTCGGAAAAATCACTAACGATTTCACCAATTAATTTATCAGAGCTTTTGATTTTCGGAAAACTTGTACCATTATTGCCTCGTAATCTCGGAAAATAATTTATTAAAATATTGATAATATGGGTTTTTATTAATTGACTTGCGGCGCGCAAAATTGTAAATCCGTAAATCTGTAAATTGTAAATCTTTTTGTACCTTTGTAAATTGTATTAAAATGAATTTATGATAACGATTACTTTTCCTGATGGAAACTCACGCCAATACGAACCGGGCGTTACCGGCCTTGATATTGCCAAAAGCATAAGCCCGCGCTTGGCATCCGATGTGTTGGCCGTGAGTGTAGATGGCGAAACATGGGACTTGCATCGCCCGATTACTAAAGATGCAGCTATTAAACTGTATAAGTGGGAAGACGAGGAAGGGCGCCATGCATTCTGGCACTCATCGTCGCACTTGCTGGCCGAGGCGCTTGAGGCATTGTACCCCGGCGTAAAATTCGGTATAGGCCCGGCCATTGAAACAGGGTTCTACTATGATGTAGACCTTGGCGACCGCACCATTACCGATGCCGACCTGCCGGCAGTGGAAGCAAAAATGCTTGAAATAGCGCGCCTCAAACAACCGTTTGTGCGCCGCGACGTGAGCAAGGAAGAAGCGCTTAAAACCTATACGGAAAAAGGCGACCCATACAAGTGCGAATTGATAAACGACCTGAAAGACGGTACTATTACATTCTATACATCTGGCAATTTTACCGACCTTTGCCGGGGGCCGCACTTGCCGGATACCAGCGTTATCAAAGCGGTAAAGCTGACATCGATTGCCGGCGCTTACTGGCGCGGTAACGAGAAAAATAAAATGTTGACACGTATCTACGGGGTTACTTTTCCGCAGAAAAAGCTGCTCGATGAGTATTTGCAAATGCTAGAAGAAGCCAAGAAGCGCGACCACCGTAAGATTGGCAAGGAGCTGGAGTTGTTTGCCTTTTCGCAACGTGTGGGGCAGGGGTTGCCGTTGTGGCTGCCTAAAGGCGCCATGTTGCGCGAGCGGTTGGAAAATTTCCTGCGCGCCGTGCAAAAACGCCATGGCTACCAGCCGGTGATCACGCCACATATCGGGCAAAAAGAATTGTATGTAACCTCGGGGCACTATGCCAAGTATGGCGCCGACTCGTTCCAGCCGATTCATACGCCGCAGGAAGGGGAAGAGTTTTTGCTGAAACCGATGAATTGTCCGCACCATTGCGAAATTTACCGTACCAAACCACGTACCTATAAAGAATTGCCGGTGCGTTTTGCGGAATTCGGCACCGTGTACCGTTATGAGCAAAGTGGTGAACTGCATGGGTTGACTCGTGTGCGTGGCTTTACGCAAGACGATGCGCATATCTTCTGTCGTCCCGACCAGGTGAAAGAAGAGTTTTGTAAGGTAATCGATATCGTGCTGTATATTTTCAAAACGCTGGATTTTAAAGATTACACGGCGCAGATCTCATTACGTGACCCGAATAATAAAGAAAAATATATAGGTAGCGATGAAAACTGGGATCGTGCCGAACGTGAAATCATGGAGGCTGCTGCTGAAAAAGGATTGAAAACGGTAGTGGAGCTGGGCGAAGCCGCGTTCTACGGCCCGAAGCTCGACTTTATGGTGCGCGATGCTATCGGCCGCAAGTGGCAGTTGGGAACCATTCAGGTGGACTACAACCTGCCGGAGCGTTTCGAGTTGGAATACATTGGCGCCGACGATAAGCGCCACCGCCCGATTATGATTCACCGTGCACCGTTCGGTTCGATGGAACGTTTTGTAGCGGTACTCATCGAACATACAGGAGGCAAATTCCCGTTGTGGCTTACGCCGGAGCAGGTAGCCATTCTGCCTATCAGCGAAAAGTATAACGATTATGCCCGCCGTGTGAGCGAAGAGTTGAATAATGCAGAGGTGCGTGCCATTATTGATGATCGTAACGAAACCATCGGTAAAAAAATCCGTGAAAACGAATTGAAGCGTATCCCGTACCTGTTGATTGTCGGCGAAAAAGAGGAAGCCGAGAATAAAGTTGCCGTGCGCAAGCAGGGCGAAGGCGACAAAGGCGCTATGGGTATCGGCGAGTTTGCGGCATTTGTGAATAACGAAACAAAAAAAGAAATAGAGTAAAAGTAATTCGTGGGCAAAAAAGAAAAATAAATTTTGCCGGGTCAAAAAAAAATTGTACTTTCGCGCTCCAAATTAACGAATTAGAAATTAAAAATAGGAGAACCAAACTATAGCAACGCCGTACAGACCTAAACCTGCGTTTAAACCGGGGCCGCGTCCCAACGCAGGGCCAAGAAAACCTTTCGATAACCGGAAAGAACAAGAACCGGGACTTCGTGTGAATCTGGATATACGTGGTGTCCGCGAGGTGCGGTTGGTTGGCGATAATGTAACCGTTGGGGTTTACCCTTTTGCCGAAGCCTTGAAAATGGCGCAGGATCAGGAGTTGGACTTGGTTGAAATTTCGCCTGCTGCCGAACCGCCCGTTTGCAAGATTATTGATTACCAGAAATACCTTTACATGCAGCGCAAAAAAGCGAAAGAAATGAAAGCGCATGCAGCCAAGGTGGTAATTAAAGAAGTGCGGTTTGGGCCGAATACCGATGAACACGACTACCAGTTTAAACTCAAACACGCGCAAAGTTTTTTAGAGGAAGGCGCCAAAGTTAAAGCGTTTGTGTTTTTC
>JAVBNJ010000053.1:0-6736 GCA_031551625.1 Bacteroidales bacterium
AACCCCTTGGTACAAGATGTTCAGCACCGAACCTTCTTCATAAACACCTAGTTTCAAACCAGGGAAAAAAGGGATATTACCGATGAGGATACCAAAGCCGATAGGAATCAACAACATCGGCTCCCAGTCCTTTTTAATGGCTAAGTAAATAAATCCCAAGCCTACTAAAATCATGGCAATGTTGCCGACGGCAATATTTGCAAATCCGGTGTAGCCCCAGAATGTTTGCAGATTATCGCTTAAGAAATTGAAAAATCCGTGTTCCATATCGTTACCCTATAATTACAAGTTCCGCACCTTCCAGCACTGACGCTCCTTTACTTACTTTTACGGCTACCACCTTCCCGTCACGGTCAGATTCGATGCTATTTTCCATTTTCATAGCTTCGAGCACCATCAGTTTTTGTCCCATCTTCACGGCATCACCTTCTTTTACGAGTACTTCGAGAATAACGCCGGGTAGTGGCGATACCACTGCTCCGCCGCCGCCGCTTACCGTTGGTTTTGCCACTACCGGTACACCGCTTTCCGATACCGGTGCGGAAGCCGGGCGAGCAATTTTCACCGGCGCAGCTTTTGTGGCAATAGGTTTATCAATTTCTACTTGGTAGGGAGTGCCATTTACTTCCACTTCGGCGGTCATATCTTCAATGCTGTTAATGCTTACATTGTAATCGATGCCGTTTATTTTTAGTTTAAATTCTTTCATGATTTGTAATTCGTGTAATTCGTAATACTTCGTGTTAGTTCTTGCGTTTAGTAGGAACTTCGCGCAATCCGTAAATCTTCGAACTCCAGGGAGAGTACGTGCGCGCTACTTTATCCATCGTTAATACCGTATGCTCAATATCGTGTGTCTCGTCTTGCATGCGGTACAACTCGATAGCAAGGGCAATCGCTGCATACACTTCGCCTGATGCTTCGGTAGTTGCAACGGCTACTGTCGTATTCTTTGTAGCAGCCGCTGTCTTTCGAGCATTGGAACGTATAGCTGATTTACCCACTTGCTTGAACACCAAGTACAGCAATATTAGCGCGGCAAACACTACCGACATAGCGGTAATAGCCATGATAATACCAATAGTATCTTGCTCTTTAATGAGCAGTGCTTTCGACGAATCAAGCGTTTTATTATTCGTGCTGGGTGTCACGCGCTCCATCAATTGCCAGCCCGTGCCATTACCATCGATAGAGCCGTCGCCATCGCTGGTGCGGCCATACGAAGCATTTTCGGCCAGTGCTGGATACGTTATTTTATCAATGAGCGTACGCCCGTCACTACTGGTAAAGTATACGGTTCCGCCAGTCGAATCCAGCTTGAAATTAATGTGAAATGTGCCGCGGAAAGGTTCGTTGTCTGCCCAGAAAAGAATATGCTGGCGCGGTTTTATTTGCGTCAATACATCGCCTTTCGGAACCATGTATTTTTTCAGGTTGCCGGGATCGTCGGACAAGTAGCAACCGGCAATATCAACCGTACCGTAGGACGAGTTGAACAATTCAATCCATCCGTGATGTTTACCATAGTCATCCTGGAAATTATCGGTATTTATGCTCAGTACTTCATTGATACGCATGTCGCTCATGCTTTGGGCGTTCATGCATGGAGAAGCAAGGAGCACTATACCTGCAAGGAATAATATTTTAAATATGTTTTTCATCATTCTCTATTTTCAATTCTCCATTCTCAATTACAATGGCAAGTTGTCGTGTTTCTTCGGCGGGTTACTCAACTTATTGGTCGAAAGTTGTTGAAATGCGCGGATAATGCGGAAACGCGTGTTGCGCGGTTCAATCACATCGTCAATGTAACCATACTTTGCAGCGTTGTAAGGATTGGCAAATGCATTGCGGTATTCTTCCTCTTTTTCGGCGGCAAATTTAGCAGGTTCGGCTGAGGCAGCCGTTTCTTTACCGTATAGCACTTCAATAGCACCCGACGGCCCCATTACGGCAATTTAGGCAGTAGGCCAAGCATAGTTCATGTCGCCGCGCAGGTTCTTGCTGCTCATCACACAGTAAGCACCGCCGTATGATTTACGCAAGGTAACGGTCACTTTCGGAACCGTAGCTTCGCCGTATGCATATAGCAGTTTAGCGCCATGGAGGATAACGCCGCCATACTCTTGTTGCGTACCCGGCAGGAAGCCCGGTACGTCTACCAATGTTACAATCGGGATATTGAAAGCATCGCAGAAGCGCACGAACCGTGCGGCTTTGCGAGAAGCATTACAGTCGAGCACGCCGGCCAGCACTTTCGGCTGGTTGGCTACAATACCTACCGAAATACCATTGAAGCGAGCAAACCCTACAATAATATTAGCTGCATAGTCACGGTGTACTTCCAGGAATTCACCATTATCTACAATGCCGCCGATAACTTCGTACATATCGTACGGTTTGTTGGCATTGTCGGGGATAATATCGTTCAACGCATCTTCGAGGCGGTGGATCGGGTCGTTGCATACCAATTGCGGTGCTTCTTCCAAATTGTTTTGCGGCAAGAAGCTGAGCAGGCGGCGGATCAATTGCAAACCGTCTTCTTCCGTATCCACGGCAAAATGCGCTACCCCGCTCTTCGAAGCGTGTACGCTGGCACCGCCGAGTTGCTCCTGGGTCACATCTTCGCCCGTTACGGTTTTCACCACTTTCGGCCCGGTGAGGAACATGTAGCTCGTTCCTTTCATCATAATATTGAAGTCGGTCAATGCCGGTGAATATACCGCACCACCGGCACAAGGGCCGAAGATTGCCGATATTTGCGGCACTACACCTGAGGCTAAAATA
Source organism: Bacteroidales bacterium (assembly GCA_031551625.1). Taxonomy (GTDB): domain Bacteria; phylum Bacteroidota; class Bacteroidia; order Bacteroidales; family UBA932; genus JAVBNJ01. Next base: position 2,788 of record JAVBNJ010000053.1, read on the forward strand.
TTGCGTTGGAAAATTTCGGCATAACCGGCCAATGCGTTTACGCCTTCCTGGATACGGGCTCCACCCGAGTCGTTGATACCAATGACCGGAGCACCCATTTTCATGGCTTGATCCATGATTTTGCAAATTTTCATGGCAAAGCTTTCGCTCAACGAACCACCGAACACGGTGAAGTCTTGTGCAAAAACATATACCAAACGGCCGTCGATAGTACCGAAACCGGTAACCACACCATCACCCAGGAAATGCTCTTTTTCCATGCCGAAGTTCGTGCAGCGGTGCTCCACAAACATATCGAACTCTTCGAAACTACCTTCGTCCAACAACATGCTGATGCGCTCGCGGGCGGTATATTTACCTTTTTGGTGTTGCGAGTCAATACGTTTTTGACCGCCGCCAAGGCGAGCCATTTCGCGTAGTTGAATCAACGCTTTTACTTTCTCTAATTGATGACTCATATTTATTTTTTATTTGATTATTGCTTGATAATTTATTTTTCACAAAACTCGGTTAACACACCGATTGTGCTTTTCGGATGCACAAATGCAATGCTCAACCCTTCGGCGCCTTTGCGCGGAGCCTTATCTAAAAGTTGTACACCTTTTTCAGTCATTTCGTTCAACGCATTTTGCACACCGTCTTCTACGGCAAATGCCAAATGATGGATACCTTCGCCTTTCTTTTCAATAAATTTGGCAATGGTCGATTCTTCCGAAGTCGCTTCCAACAATTCGATTTTGGTTTGCCCTACCATAAAAAAAGCAGTCTTAACTTTTTGGTCGGCCACTTCTTCGATGTTGTAACATTTCAAACCCAATACATTTTCGTAAAAAGGAATAGCGTCTTTCAACGATTTTACGGCAATGCCGATGTGCTCAATGTGAGATAGTTTCATGATGATATATTTTAAATTATTATAAATTGCAATTGAATCATGCAAATTTACAATTTTTTTATCGTTAAAACATAACATTTTGCGAAAATTTTTAACAAAATGTTGATTTTTTCTTAAATATCGCATGATTTGGGAACTAAAAAACCTGCATGGATTTTTCCACACAGGCTTCTTGAATTTTTAAACCTTTAAACAATTTAGTGCGAAGCAGCGCCTGCCGGTTGCAGGATAACATCTCCGTGATCAAGGACAATAGCTTTACGCCAGAATTCCGGATAGGGAAGTTGCGAAGGGAACTCGGAAATGCCTTCGGGTGTGCGGGCAAACGAACCATCGGAGTTTTGTTTTTTGATATTACCGTCCATATACTTCACCAATAAATATTGGTCGAGCTGTTTCCAGCGTTTCACCAGGTTTTCGGCAGTGTTCACGCTATAATCGGTGATTGTTTTTACCGCGCCTTTTATGTCTTTTTTATTGTATTGCGCCAGCACTTTCTGGTCAATCTCTTTCAACTGTTCTTCGAACTGGTGTTCCAACTCCTGTTGCACTTTGATAATTTCCGGAGCTATGTCGCTATAGCGGCTGTAGGCAAATTGCGTAACACGTGTAAATGCCCAGAACGCGGCTGTTTCCGAATAAGTCAGTATATCGCCGTTACCTTGTGCGTAAGCATTCGGCACACGGTTGCTACTGCAATAAATAGGGGTGAGGCACGAAGTAGCTGCATCATCAACACCAAACCATAACACGCCACCAATGGCATTGGGCAACCAGCTGCGGCTTTGAGCAACATACCACCAGCCGGTTTGTTGCGTAGCCGTAGCGCGTTCGTTTACATACGTTACGCCGTTGTACTTCCAACTCATCGGGCGCCAACGGTACGGTACTTTGTACGGACCTGCTCCGATATCGGCAGTCATATCCATTTTTGTGCCCTCGTAGTGGTCGCGCATAGCATGCGCTACGTCGTGCATGTCGAGTTTACGGTCAGGTTTAATATACAAAGGCATGCGGTTTTTCAAATTATGTCCCATCGCATAGTCTTCATATTTCATCATATCTTTGTTGTAGTCTTTAAAGAACGACCACACGCGGGCGTCGCAACCACGGGCACCACTGAAAGTAACGGGCGCATAAGTATCGCTGAAACTAAATTCTTCGTCCTTACCGTCGAAATATTTTTTATCGCGTGCAAAGCTGATCACGTCAGCAGCATATACAATCTCAATATTAGGCTCGAAAATTTTACCCAGGTTTTTCGACGAAATAGATTTTTTACCATCTTCGAGTGGGAATGTTTGAATGCGAGCCTGGTTGGCATGTCCCGATATATATCCGTCGGGGATGCGAACAGCTACCCACACGGCGCCTTTGTCGCTTTGGCCTTTGCCAATCATTTCAAGAACCCACACTTCGTTCGGGTCGCCGATAGAAAACGATTCGCCGCTCGAACGGTAACCATATTTCTCTACCAGTTCCACCATTGTTTTGATAGCTTCGCGGGCATTCTTCGAACGTTGCAGCGCAATATAAATCAGGCTGCCATAATCCATGATGGCAGTTGTGTCCACCAATTCTTCGCGGCCGCCGTAGGTACTTTCGCCAATCATTACCGAATGTTCGTTCATGTTGCCGATAACGTTGTAGGTTTCGAGCGCTTCGGGAATGGTACCGATGAATTTCTGCGTATCCCATTCTACAATGCGACGAACAGCGCCTGCTTTGTATTTGGCGGCAGGCCAAAAGTATAACTCGCCATACAATGTGTGAGAGTCGGCCGAATACGAAATAAAAGTCGATCCGTCTTTCGACGCGCCTTTGGTTACAATAAAGTTAGTGCATGCATAGGAATTACCAACCATCAAGACCAGCAATGCCATGGTACTAATAAGAATTTTCTTCATAATGTAATAATAAAATAAATATAGTTATATGTATATAAGCATTTTGATAGGAAACAAAGATAGTAAATTTTTAGAGGAATGTGAAAAATATTTTTTGTTAAAAAATGTACGACTCATAGTAACGAGACTTTGCACGCCTATTGAGCATGCATAAATTGTAGATGTCAGGAGCAAGGCTTTCATTAAAGAAAATTAAGAAGCAAAAACATTGATGAACAGACAAATTTAAGAGTTGATAACTTTTCTTATATTTGTAATTATTTAACCGGGCGTTTTATTCACAAAAAAAATGCGTGTATGGATTCATTTACACCCACGGTTATTGCGCGTATCAAGGAAGGAGACCTCGTGTCTATGGAATTAGTGTACAACTCTTTATTCCGCCCGCTGCTTAATTACATAAATACATACATTAACAATTACGAACAGTCTAAAGAAATAACGCAGGATTGTTTTCTGTCTTTCTGGGAGAAACGCCATAAGCTGCAGCCCGATACGAATATCAAGGCTTTTCTGCTGCGCGTGGGACGCAATAAGAGTTTGAATTTTTTGAAAAAACAATTGGCCAATCGTAATTATAATAGTTATATCAGGCATCGCGAGTTGGGCGCCAATTATCAGGCATTGAAAGACAAGACGGCTGAACTGGTGTTGCTGCAAGAGTTACAAAGCATCATCGACCGCACGTTGAAAGAGTTGCCGGAACCGTACCGCATAGTTTTTGAAATGAGCCGCGAAAAAAATTTAAGCTATGCCGAAATAGCCGAGTTATTGGGCGTTTCGGTAAAAACGGTCGAGTACCGTATGATGCATACTTTGAGATTGTTTCGAAATAGTCTAAGGCCCTACCTTCCCTGCATTTTACTATTTATTTCGAAACAAGTTTAGGGTAGCAGGTATACATTGTGTTATTAATGTATAAAGACACAATGTATATGACTAAACAAACTATCATTCGTTACCTCAAGCATGAGCTTGGCGAGCAAGAGGTTCTTCTATTGCTTGAATGGATAGAAGCGTCGGACAACAACCGGCGATATTTCAACAGTGTGGTAAATCTATGGGCTGCTAGCTCGCAGGACAGGGGAACAGCCGGCGCCATCCCCGATTTCGGTGAATTGAAACAACGATTGAAAAAAAGAAAGAG
>JAVBNJ010000081.1:0-21493 GCA_031551625.1 Bacteroidales bacterium
CATCGGGGTCTACAATGGTTCGCAAAGCCGCCAATGCACTGTCGGGCTGCGTAGTTAGCATACTGTCGGCATAGGGCAACACCTGTTTAGCCCGGCGCCGGTCGCCGAAACCACACGAAGTACACACAAGCGCCAACAAAATGAGGAGTAAAAATATAAGTGATGATTTCATAATGGGACTATTAGAAATACAAATATACAAAAAAATTCGTATCTTGCAGGTTATTTTATATTTTTGCTAATGACCATTGCCTTATACGGACGGCCTTTTTCGAGCGACGGCTCGGCACAGATGCAACAATTGTTTGCGTTGTTGCAAGCGCGTGGTGTAGCTTTTTCCATCAACCGCCCGTTCTATGATTTTTTGCAAAACGCCTACGACATAAATATTCCGGAGGTAACTACGTTTAGCGAATTGCCTCCTGCCGGTACCGATTGTCTCGTGAGCATCGGTGGCGACGGCACGTTCCTCGGCTGCCTGCCGCATGTGCGCGATAGCGGTATTCCGGTGCTCGGCATCAACTTCGGGCGATTGGGGTTCCTTTCGGCAGCCTCGTTCGACAAGCTATCCGAAACCCTTGATTCGCTTATCGGCCAACGCTACACAATTGAAAAACGTACCTTGCTCGAAGTGCAAAGCAGTGCGTTACCCAAGCAGGTGTATGCCTATGCCCTCAACGAAGTAGGCATCCAGCGGCACAGCCCCGCCATGATCGGCGTACATGTGCAGTTGAATAACGACATACTGCCCACCTATTGGTCCGACGGGTTGCTGATTGCCACCCCCACCGGCTCCACCGCCTATTCCTTGAGTGTAGGCGGCCCCATTGTGGTACCGCAATCCAAGAGTTTTGTCCTCTCGCCTATTGCACCGCACAATCTGAGTATCCGCTCGCTGGTAATTTCCGACGACACGGTACTCACCGTTACCGTAGAAACCCGCGAAAGCAATGCCTTTCTCACCATCGATAATCAACTCATCGAAATAGAACCGGGAACAAAAATCACGGTGCGCAAAGCCGCCTTTGCACTCCATGTTATCCGCCTGCACGGCAGTAATTTTTTCGACACTATTCGCGAAAAACTGTCGTGGGGAAAAGATAACCGTAACCCCTATTAAACTTTCGATCCACAACGAAGTCAAAAAAAACGTATTGTTTGCGCTATAGAATGAACGCCCTCTTTCGGAAAAATATACTGTACTTAGCGATTCTCTTGTTCGGATGTCCGGCGGCAGCGCAAAGCAACAGCAACTATTTTGCCCCCGAGCGCCACGATGTAGGCGCCATTGGTGGCGCCACGTTTTACATTGGCGATTTGAAAGACAACACCACGCTCTTTCGCGATGCTTCGTTCTACGGCGGACTACTCTACCGCTACAATTTCAACGACTACATGGCCCTGCGCGGACAAATGGCAACAGGCCGCATCAAGGGTACGAGGCAACGCCCCGATTTACCGGCCATGAATGGCAGCGAACTGTTGGAATTCAACCGCTCGCTCATTTTTATTGAAACGGCAACGGATATCGGATTCCTGCCGTTTGATCCTATAAATTTCAACAAGCCGAAGCGTTGGTCGCCTTACCTGCTGGTAGGTATCGGGTTTTCGGCCGTAGCGCCCGATTTGGATAAATGGGGTGAACATGCCGACCAGCAAACGTTTTTCGGCTACCTGATGATGGGCCTCGGCATAAAGGTAGCCCTTGCACAACGCATTACTATTGGCGCCGAATACGTAGCACGCAAAACGGTGAGCGACCAAATCGATTTCTACAACAGTCCGGCCGGTTCGTGGGCTATTAACAAAGACTGGGTGTGGACCATCGGCCTGTCGGTAACCTACCGCCTGAATGAAGAACGCTTGTGTGCCGCACATCGCAAGCATATCCCGAAGATACATAAACTGGAAGGAATTTCCGGAAACTAAAAATATAGTTATGCAAAAAGAAACCGCAAAACGAGTACCTGCCCACGTGGCGATTATCATGGACGGCAATGGGCGTTGGGCTAAGAAGAAAATGCAGAACAGAATCTTCGGGCATCGCAATGCCATTGAAGCCGTGCGTGCGGCCACCGAAGCGGCTGCCGAAAGCGGAGTGAAATATCTTACACTCTATACTTTTTCCGAAGAGAATTGGCAACGCCCGCAAGCCGAGGTCAACGGGCTGATGGAACTGCTGGCCGATGCTATCCTCAAAGAGACCCCGACGCTGCTCAAAAATGGCATCCGCCTACAATGCATCGGCCACACGGAATCGTTGCCTGCCAACGTACAAAAAAAATTGCAGGAATGTATTGACCGTACAGCCGGCGACACCACCATGACCCTGATTCTGGCGCTCAGCTACAGCGGTAAATGGGAAATTACCGAAGCCTTTAAAAAATTTGGAGCCGATGTGCAACAAGGAAAACAAGACCCTGCAAAGTGCACACCAGAAATTGTAGAAAGCTACCTCTCAACAGCCGGTATTCCGGCTCCAGACTTGCTAATCCGTACGGGCGGTGACAAACGTATCAGCAACTTTATGCTGTGGCAGATGGCCTACACCGAGTTTTACTTCATGGATTTACTGTGGCCCGATTTCCGCAAGCTCCATTTTGCCGAAGCGCTGGAGGACTTCTGCGCCCGCGAACGCCGCTACGGAAAAACAAGTGAGCAGGTTTCCCATAAGGGCACAACGAACACAAAGGCATGAAAATAAACAACTATAAAAAACCTTTGTGCCCTTTGTGTCTTTGTGGGAAATAAACAATTTTACTATCTTTGTACCTTTATTTTTGAAAAATTAATGTCTGTTGCCAAAATAATAACATCACGCATCGTTAGTTTCAGTACGGTTTTTCTACTTTTTGCCGGCATTGCCGTAGCACAATCGGCAGATACCTTGCCGGCTATGACTCCAGCAGCTGTAACGAGTACTACATTCGATTACTCCAAACCGCAGAAATATATCATTGGCGATGTTACTATTTCGGGAGCCAAATACTACACCACAGAACAACTACTTTCGCTTACGGGGCTCGCCATTGGCGACACTGTGATGATTCCGAGCGACGACCTCTCACGGATAGCACGAAAGTTGTGGAGTATGCGCTACTTTTCCGATGTCTCGCTTACCGCACCAAAAATAACAGGAGATAAAATTTACCTCAATATCCACCTCACCGAACGGCCGCGCGTATCGTCGTGGAGTTTCAGCGGCATTAAAAAAAGCCAGAAGGAAGACTTGCAGGGGCGGCTCAAGCTGCGCCGCGGCAGCGAGTACTCGGAGTACCAGATTAAAACATCGGTTGATATTATCAAAAGATATTTCGATGAAAAAGGCTACCGTAATGCGGAAGTAAACGTGTTGCAGGAAAACGATACCGTCATGAACAATGCGGTAAAGATAACTTTCCACATCGACCGCAAATCAAAAGTAAAAATCAAGGAAATAGATTTCGAAGGCAACAAAGCGTTATCGGATAACAAACTTGCCCGCTCAATGAAAAAGACAAAAGCCAACACCTTTTGGAATCTTTTCAGCAGCAAAAAATACGACGAAACGGAATATGGGAACGACAAGGATAACATCATTACGGCCTACAATGAACAGGGCTACCGCGATGCTCATATTGTAACCGATTCGGTATACGTAGTCAACGAAAAACGGCTAGCCATCAAATTAGTGATTGACGAAGGAAAGCAATATTATTTCCGCAACATCACGTGGGTCGGCAACACCAAACTCCCGGCCGAGGGGTTAACTAAAATTTTAGGTATCCAAAAAGGAGATATCTACGACCGCGTATTGCTCGACAAACGCTTGAACGGAGAGCAATCTATCGGTACATGGTATTCCGACAACGGGTATTTATTTTTCCATGTTGAACCGGTCGAAGTCAATGTAGCAGGCGACTCTATTGACCTTGAAATCCGCATGTACGAAGGCGATCAGGCTACCTTCAACCGCATTAACATTGTAGGAAATACCAAGACGAATGAACGGGTAATTCGTCGTGAATTATGGACTAAACCGGGCTATCTCTTCAGCCGCAGTGCATGGGAACGCTCCATGCGCGAATTGGCGTCGAGCGGAAACTTCGAACCTGAGCGTTTGCTCTCGAACGAAGGATTCAAAATGGAACCCAACGAACGCGACGGCACTGTGGATTTGACTTACGTGCTGACCGAAAAAGCAAACGACCAGCTCGAACTTTCGGGTGGTTGGGGCGGCAATACATTTGTTGGTACTGTTGGGGTACGTTTCTCGAACTTCTCGTTGCGCCGCTTATTCAAAAAAGGGGCTTGGCGTCCCGTACCCTCGGGCGATGCGCAAACACTGGCGCTGCGCTTGCAAATACAAGGCACTTACTACACTGCATTTTCGTTTAGCTTCGTAGAGCCATGGCTCACGGGCAAAAAACCGACATCGCTTTCGGTAACGGCTTATTTTACGCGCGAAACAAATGCTTCGTACTACTTCCAGTCGGTCGACAAATGGATGGAAACACTCGGGCTCTCTGTCGGCATCGGCACGCGCCTGAAGTGGCCCGATTCGTATTTCCAACTATACAACGAAATCAACTTCCAGCGCTACATGCTGCACGACTGGCCGGCAAGCTACTACGGCTTCTCGAACGGCACGTCGCACAACATCAACTGGCGCATTGTGCTTAGCCGCAATTCTACCGACCAGCCGTTCTACCCGCGCCGTGGTTCGGAGTTCTCGTTAGGCTTGCAAATTACGCCGCCTTATTCGCTGTTCCGCCCTGCCGACACCGACTATAAGTCGATGGACGCTGCCGAACGCTACAAATGGATTGAGTACCACAAGTGGACATTCAAAGCTTCGATATACCAACAAATCATCGGCGACTTGGTGGTATTGGCACGCGCGCAGTTCGGCTACCTCGGCTACTTCAATAGTAACCTCGGTTACTCGCCGTTCGAAGGCTTTATCCTCGGTGGCGACGGCATGGCCGGCTTCAACCGCTACGGACAGGAAAATATTGCCCTGCGTGGTTACGCCAACTCCTCTATTACGCCCACGGTGAATGGTCACTATGCCGGACACGTATACGATAAATTTACACTGGAACTTCGCCACCCTGTAATTATGGAACAGCAAGCATCGATTTATGCCTGCGTGTTCCTCGAAGGCGGTAATGCATGGGCTACAATAGAACAGTTTAACCCGTTTGCCATTAAACGTGCGGTAGGTGTGGGAGTCAAAGTAATGTTGCCTATTGTGGGTATTCTGGGTATTGATTGGGGTTATGGGTTCGACGAAGTGAAAGGTAATCCCAGCGCCAATGGAAGCAACTTTGCATTCACATTTGGTATGCAGCTTTAATAATGGCACGTATTTTGCTTCGTTACTTTTAACTATTCTAACTATTGACTACTTTAACTATTAATACAATGCGTATGAAAAAAGTTTTATTGACCCTCGTCCTTGTTGCCGGAGTGGCGCTCTCGGCATCCGCACAAAAATTTGCGTACATTAATACGGAATATATTTTGAAAAAAATTCCGGCCTACAAAACTGCACAAGACCAGCTCGACAAGCTCTCGCAGCAATACCAGAAAGAGATCGAAACCCGTTACACTGCGCTGGAAGAAATGTATAAAAAATACCAGGCCGACAAAGTATTGCTCACTGAAGATATGAAGCAACGCCGCGAGAACGAAATCATAACCAAAGAAAAAGAAGCAAAAGAATTGCAACGCCAATACTTTGGAGATGACGGCACACTGAGCAAAAAGAAAGACGAACTATTTAAACCGATTCAGGAAAAAATTTCGGCAGCCGTAAAAGACTTGGCTACGCAGGATGGCTACCATGTAATCTTTGATACTGCTGCTAATCCGTCGATGATATACACTGCCCCGCGCTATGATTTGAGCGATAAAGTACTCGAAAAATTGGGCTATAAAAATTAAAAACATTACCTTTGCATTTTATTAGAACAAATTAAATATGAAACATTTCAACAAAATTTTCGCGATCGTTTTACTGGCAGGCATTGCCGGAACTGCTTCGGCACAAAACTTCAAATTCGGACACATCAATGCCTCGGAGCTGATAATGCTGATGCCCGACCGCGACTCGGCACAAGTGAAACTGGAAGCCTACGGCAAAGACTTGCAGGAACAAGTGGAAGCGCTGCAAGTGGAATTCAACAACAAGTTGAATACCTACAAGAGCAAAGAAGCTACGTGGACGGCAGCTATTCTTGAGCAGAAACAGCGTGAGATACAAGAACTGGGACAACGGGTAGAAGATTTCCAAAAAACAGCTGCCGAAGATTTCCAAAAAATGCAAGGCACTTTGTTGCGCCCGGTGATCGAAAAGGCCAATGCGGCTGTTAGCAAAGTAGGCAAAGCCAATGGATTCACCTATATCTTCGACACCAGCACCGGTTCCATTCCTTATTTCAACCCCGAACAAAGCATCGACGTGTTGCCGCTCGTGCGCACCGAGTTGAAAATTCCAGCCGACAAAAAAGTACCGGCCATGGCTGCAGGCACTGCGACACGTTAGTATTTTTACAATAATAGAATTAGCAAGCCCCGATAAATTCTTTGTCGGGGCTTGTTGTATTTAGCGAACACAACGCACATAGCCACTATAGCGATAGTAATTTCGCCCTGTTCCAATATAACTTCCACATGTTCGATCCGCTGTTCCATTAGAATAGGTAACGGGATTAATACTAGACACTCGTCCACCATAGCTGGATTCTTGAATACAGTTATTTGTTATAAAAGAAATGTAACCACCATTGGCTTGACATACATGCCCTTCTGAGATATACACTGTTTCACCTGTGTTTTTATAAACCTTTGTCAAGTACTGATACCAATCGGTAATGGTACGTTCGAATTCAACCTGTGTTGGTAGCCGCCAACCGGTAGGACATATCGGAGTACCGCTATTAGCATAAATCGTATTCCGCCAATACTCCGTACCGGAAGCATCGGCATAGCTACACAATTCGTTTACCACTGCAGGGTGTCCTTTGTAGTTCAGGTAATCGTCCATTGTCCAGAGGCCGGTAGAAAGCTGTGCGATACGGTAAATTTTATTGTCGCGCGTGTCTTTTATCCATGCTTCCCAATTTTTTGCACCGCTTGTACGCAATTGACAGGCATGGGTAGCATCAATCAACAAATCGCTGCCGGTATAGGGGCAGAATGTACCGGGGCAATCTGTGGCATCGGTCAGTGTTTTTGGTGCAATGGTCAATGCGGTGGCCGCCAATGTTTTTCCAACAACTACTTGTTTAGTTACACCATCGGCTGCTGTGAAGGTAAACGACGGTGTACCATGGAGTGTATATACGCCGCTACTTGCTGTTGCATTCGGCGGACAGTCGCTTACATGGGCACACCAGTTGTATTTGGCAGGTACTCCGCTTAATGCTACGGTTACTTTCTGGTTATAGGCGCCACTGTTTCCTTGTAGCCAGAATCCGCGACCACCGGCTGTGATGGTAGAACCGGAACTTCCGGCATTGACACTTGTCACTGTGGCGCGGCTCCAAACACCCGAACCGGGCACACTGTAGTCAATCAGCACCCACACTTTGGAATTGTATTTCCCTTCCAGCCGGTTTGTCCACGACACGTTGAAAACTTACGGTTTTTGAAGTACTGTAACTGCCGCTCGTTGAAGACACATTTACTTTGTAGTTTTGTGCAAATGCAGCGCACGCAAGCGTTGCAAAGAAAAGAGAAAAGAAAATTTGTTTCATCATTATTTTGTTTTTGGTTAGTTTAACTAATTAGTTAGTTTTAAATTACGTAGCTTCGGGGTTGTTTTAAAAATTCGCGTAAATCCGTCTAATCAGCGTCATCCGCGTTCCATCAACAAACAAACACAACAACCCCTTGCTACGATTTTTATTTCGTTGCCATTTTCAACATTCTCTGTATTAATCCGTGTAATCTGTTCTCACATCTGTGAAATCTATGGACAAATCGGTGGATATAGAATAAACGTGAACTTAATTTATCAACTAAGAGGTCGTCGAAAACCCAATATGAAAAATAAATAAAGCCCACGTTTGAGTGGTACTTTTGCTTATTCTTTTCATATTTAGAAATTTTCGACGTTTCTTAGTAAGAATAAAAATCAACAGTAAAAGAACATCTTTAACACTGCAAAGATTACAAATTATTTTTACTTTACAAAATTTATTTTTGTTTGAACAACGAAAGTCGTAACTTTGTAGTTAAATCAAAGTCTTATGAAAATTTTCAACACTTACTTTGCACCAATGTTCATGGTGTTGTTTTGTGCATTGTTTTTAGCAGGATGCCACACGGCTATCCCACCGGTTGCTATTTACGAAAATGCCACTATTTACACGTGCGACGACAGTTTGCCGCAAGCACAGGCAATGGTGGTGCAAGACGGAAAAATTTTGTATATCGGTAGCAACAGCGGCGCAACAAAATACAAAAACGGAACCAGCACGGTGGTCAATATGCAAGGAAAAACTATTTTGCCGGGATTGATAGAAAGCCATGTACACCTCGCCATATCGGGCTTGCTGCAATCGGCCGGAATGTTGCCGCTGGGCGACATGACTGTGGCCGAGGTTCAGGCTGCGTTACGAAATTACTTGAGTCAACATCCCGATGCAAAACACATTCTCGGTATGGGCTACAGTCTTGGCGATTTGGGCTTACCCAAAGGCACGTTGCCCACAACTAAAGAATTAGATGAAGTGTCGAGCGATATTCCGATTCTGCTGTTAGACGAAGGCGGGCACTCCTCGTGGGCCAATAGCAAGGCTTTGGAAATTGCAAAAATTGATGAGAACACGCCGGAGTTAGACCCGGGAGTATCATTTTTTGTGCGCGACCCGGAAACAAATAAACCGACTGGTTATATCTATGAAAAAACAACCTTTCTCATGCTTAGCACCTTTCCGATTCTCGAGACAGAAAAAGTGTCCACTGGAATATCGAACATGCTGAACTCCTTATCGGCAATGGGTTTCACCGGTCTGTTTGATGCCGGCGGATTTTTCGATATTGAATACGACGCGTTGGCTAAAATTCAAGCCGACGGGAATTTGAATTTCTACTATCAAAAAAGCCACATTGTTGAAGCTGGAAAATCGCCGACCGAAAATTTGGAAAGATTGAAAATGCTGGACAAGAAATATACGAAAGGCCACTTGTATTGCAATATTTACAAGCTGTTTGAAGATGGCACGGTGGAAGTGGAAACGGCCGCCCTTATTGATCCTTATACTTCGTCGGGCAAGATGGCTAATACTTATGTCACCGATGAGCAAGCTGTGGAGCATGCCCGTGTGGCGCTCAGCGGTGGTTATGCCATACACACGCACGCCATTGGCGACAAAGCGCAGCGAGCTATCCTGAATGCTTATTTAGCTACAAAAAATATCAACCCGGAACTAACCCGCACCATTGCGCACAACCAGGTGTTCGAACCCGAAGCATTGAAAAAATATGAGGAAATGAAACCATTCCTGACCTGCCAGTCGACTCCAAGTTGGACACAACCCTCGGCGGCGAAGCTTACAAAAGAAAAATTAGGCGAACAACGTTTCGGGCATCAATATCTGTGGGGGCAACTAATGGCCGAAGGGGTTAATGTAACTTTCGGCTCCGACTTCCCTGCCAATCCGTTCGAAGCCATTAATCCGTTCTTCCAAATGTCCTGCGCGGTAACAAGAAATTATGACAATACTTTTTTCCCGCCGCGGGAAGCAGGCGTTACCATTGAGCAAGCGCTAAAAGCCTATACCATCAATGGCGCCAGGCAAATGATGATAGACGATATTACCGGCAGTTTGAAAGCAGGAAAGTTTGCCGACTTCATTGTAGTAGACCGCGACATTATGAAAATTGCCCCGCAAGATATTCAGGCCACACAAGTAGAACAAACGTATTTCCAAGGGAAATTAGTGTACTAATTTTACTATATTTGTTCCCCGAAATGAATGAGCTATCGACATATCCAATTGGGTTCTTTGACTCGGGCGTAGGTGGCCTGAGTGTGTGGCGCGAGGTGGTAAAACTATTGCCTGCCGAGCACACAGTGTATTATGCCGACAGCGCTTACTGCCCATACGGCACCAAAAGTTCTGACGAAATTATTGCACGCAGTCGTCATATCATGGATTTCCTGCTGGGGCAATTGCAATGCAAACTGATTGTAGTAGCATGCAACACGGCCACTGCTGCGGCCATCGACTACCTGCGCGAAACATATCCCGTGCCGTTTGTAGGGATGGAGCCAGCCGTGAAACCTGCCGCATTACATTCGCAAACCGGCGTAGTGGGCGTACTGGCTACACAAGGCACATTCAAAGGGCGGTTGTATCACGAGACATCGGAACGATTTGCTGCCAACACGCAAATTATTGAGCAACCCGGCGACGGCCTCGTAGAACTGGTGGAGAGCGGGCAAGCCGAAAGTGATGAGGCAATGATATTATTGAAAAAATATATTGAACCGATGTTGGTTGCCGGAATCGACCATTTGGTGCTGGGTTGCACACATTATCCTTTTCTTATTCCGACTATTAAAAAAATCACGGGCGATCATGTGACTATCTTGGATCCGGCTCCGGCTGTGGCACAGCGCGTGAAATATTTGCTCGAACAACACGATTTACTGAACACATCGGGCGAAGAAGCGCGCCACGAATTCTTTTCGAGCGGCGATCTGCAGGTATTGAAACGTATGGTAGCACAGATATATTCTTAACCGGCGTATGGAAAAAGCGGTGCGCATACTTTTTATTCTATTAGTAATTGTTTCTACTTTCTTTTCACCTGCCGTAGCGTTATTTACCGGCATTGTATTTGCACTTGTTTTTACAAATCCGTATCCAAAAATTACAAAAAAAGGTTCGAAGTATTTTTTACAAATAGCAGTCGTTGGCTTGGGATTCGGCATGAACCTGCACCAGTCGCTCGAAGCCGGGCGCGAAGGATTACTGGTAACTATTAGCTCGGTAGCGGGAGTAATGCTGATAGGCTATTTGATTGGGCGATGGTTGAAAATCGCCCCCAAGCTCACGCACCTCATTTCTTCCGGCACCGCCATTTGCGGCGGTAGCGCCATTGCGGCCATATCGCCCATTGTAAATGCCGACCAGAACGAAACATCGGTTTCACTGGCTGTTATTTTTACACTCAATGCGACAGCGCTGTTTATTTTTCCACCAATCGGGCATCTGCTTGGCTTAACGCAGGAGCAATTCGGATGGTGGGCCGCTATTGCCATTCACGACACCAGCTCGGTGGTGGGCGCCGGTGCGGCCTACGGCGAGCAGGCACTCGCTATTGCTACTACCGTAAAACTCACCCGTGCGTTGTGGATTATTCCGCTATCGCTGGCTTCCATGTTGTTTTTCCGGAAAGGCGAAGGGCGGAAAATTTATATTCCCTGGTTTATCCTGTTTTTTGTACTAGCTATGGTAGCCAACACCTACATCACTATTCCACCAATCGTGCTCCGCGTAATTTCCGAAGGTTCGCACAGGCTTTTGTCGGCTACGCTTTTCCTGATTGGCAGCACACTCTCGGTAAGCGCCATAAAAGCAGTAGGCGCAAAACCGGTGCTGCTGGGCATTATCTTGTGGGTAATTATCTCTGCCAGCATGTTACTGATACTATATTAAGCAAACGGATTAATACAAGACAAAAAAGAGTATCTTTGCAACAATTTCAAATCAACCTTTATTCAAATTAACTATGAAAACAATTGTAAAAACCGGTATATTAGCAATAGGACTTGCATTGGTTACAATAGCCACCTCTTGCAAAAAAGACAAACACGATGATGTGACCATGTACGGTACCTATAGCGGTTCCGCACGATCGGTGGTACCGGCGTATTCGCTCGACAGCACCTATGCACAAAACTTTGTGGTGAGCGATCTTGGCGATAGCGCCACTACTATGATCGTTATAAAAGTTACCGGTTCTGTTGGCGCTACCCTTAGCCTATCGTTGATAGATCGTACTCAAGGTGCAATGGGTAATGTAAACGGTATTTTTTTCAATGTGAAAAATATTGCCGTTTCCCAATCCGGCTCTACCACCTTCAACCTGCAAGGCAGCAAGCACTACACCAATAGTAGCACCGGTAGTAAGTTCGACGGATTTTGCATGCTTGGTAGCGATGGGGTACCAATCCCTGCCGATCCTGACCAAGGTTTTAATACATCTGTAAAAACGGCTGCTTTTTATTTGGAATTGAACGGTAGCATGACAATAAGCGATGCTACGCCTATTACTGTAGCTATTTCCGGCTCAAAATAATTATGAGCCGAACATTATTAAAATCTAAACACCGTTGTGAGTTCAGCGCAGCTATTCACTGTACGTGGACACAAACCTTCTATATACCGGTCCGCAATACAATATAACCCAAAACTTCATGGGTGGTTACCGCGTTGCGTTCGCTGAATATTAGCGTTAGAACCTTTTAGCACTTAATTTTTTAGTTATTAGCCCAGGCCCGTCGGTCGGAATAGCGGTATAAAATGTAAGGGACTATCGCAAGTTTTCGATAATATCCGATGCAATCAATGCATCTTGTCCATAAGTAAGTGCAGCCTGGTCGCCGGCACGGCCGTGGATGAACACGCCGAGTAACGCCGCTTCCAGCGGGACGTACTTTTGTGCCAGCAGGCCGGTGATAATCCCGGTAAGTACATCGCCGCTACCGGCAGTAGCCATACCCGGATTGCCGGAGGTGTTGAAAAATACTTCGCCTGAAGGACTGCACGTAGCGGTGTGCGCGCCTTTCAGTACTACTATTAATTGATGCTGCATGGCAAATTCGCGTGCGACGCTTACCCGTTCAAAACCCGATGCAAACGATTGCTCCACCAACCGGTCGAATTCCCGGGCATGCGGTGTAAGAATGGTATTAGCGGGCATTTGCTTTATCCATTCTTTGTTTCCCGACAGGATATTCAACGCATCGGCATCAAGCACCAACGGCGATGTGGTAGTAGTAACCAGTCGGTGTAGTACACGCTGTGTTTCGGGCGCTGTACCGATTCCCGGTCCTGCGCCAATAGCATCATAACTATTTAATTCGGTATATAACGAAGAAGTTAGTCGTTCGTTGTCATCCGCATCAACCATGGCTTCGGGAACGGCTGTTTGCAGGATAGGTATGCCGCAAGAAGGTACATGTATTGTAAGCAGGCCGGTACCCGCACGCAGGCAGGCTTTGGAAGCAAGTACGGCAGCGCCTATTTTCCCATAACTTCCGCCCACTATTAATGCATGGCCGAATAGTCCTTTGTGTGCGAATTTAGGGCGTTGCGCCCGTACGATGGCAGCATATTGTTTTGTTACCAGGTAGGCTGGCGTCGGGAACTCTTGCGGGTCAATGGCGCCGGCGTCGCACAGCGGTGCGATATCGGATACTATGATACAACCTTTCATAATTATTCTTTTTTAGTTTCTACAAAGATAAAAAAAAGCCGGAACAATATGACACTGTCCCAGGTTAACTTTGAACTACATGAATTTTCCAACTAATCGAACGCCGTTATTCTCGGCTACTGGTATTTTATTCGTTCATTCCAGCTCCATTACCGTGGAATCGGCGGCAGGACAGGGAGCAAAATTTGTCGTGAAATTGTAAATCCGGGAATTTCTTTTTCAAGAAATCTCAATAGCAAACGCATCCAACAAGCCGGTTACTTGCGGCAGTGTGAACTTTGCTTTGCGGATTTTATTTTTGGTTGGATCGATGGAATAATTGATGGCCGTGCGGAAATCAGCCTGCTCCAATACGGTATTGTCAAATGTAGCGCTACGCAAGTCACAGTTGTTGAAAACCGTGCCGGACAAATCACATTCGCTGAAATCAACTTCGTGTAGTTGGGTGTTTTTGAAAACGGTTTTCTTTATTTTCAGTTGATAGAACGACGAATGATTGAGCACACAATTATCAAAACCAAATGATAATCCAACCTTCGTGCAGTTTTCGAAATGCAAGCCAATCATTTTGCATTGCACGAACTCCACATCGCGCAATGCCGCTCCTGACAATGCCATCAAGCTGAGGTTGCAATTTACAAATGTACATTCGCTGAATATACAATTCGAAAAATCGGCATTGGAAAAATCACAATCGTTGAACATGCAATTCTCGTACTCGCCTTTCGCAAAAGAATTTTTTGCGATATTCAGTTTTTCAATTGTTTGGTCAGTGATTACTGGAGAGTCCATAGTCTATTTCTCTACCAAGTATTTTTCAGGTATTGCCTCCAGTGGGTTACCGCTAAATTGATGTATCAAGGCGTAGGAAATTTTTTTCTCGTGCGCCAATGCGCCCACTACCACACTGGGGCTTATGTGGAATCGGACTGCGCAATTTTTTACATCAGCAGTAGATACATACTGCATTTTATCGGTAAAGTAATCTAGAATTTCGTTATGCCGCAGGTGTTCCTGTGCTAAGCTGTTAGCATCTTGCTCCCGCTTCGATTCGTCAAGCTCAGCCAAATTATCCAAATAGTAGTCATTTGTTTTTTTTAAGTGCAAAAGCACATGGGCAACCTCGTGTGCCAATGTGAACCAAAAATTATCGTCGCGCTTGTAACGTGCTGTGTAAACAACTACCGGATTTCCTTTGTCGTAAAAAGCGGCGCCATCCAAATATGTTTTTTGCAAGTGGCTTAACGTAAAAAATTTCACGCCACAAGCATTTAATTTTTTCAAAAATAATTCAACGCCTTCTGGCTTTACAGTATATTCATTTATTTTGTCGTACAATTCATTCAGTTTTTCCTTGTTGTAAGCGGGAGCTGTTATTTTTTCGGCACAATTTTTAGCCATTTGGAACCAACATTGTAATGCATAACTGTTAAACTGCGTATAGGCTTCAGATTTGCGACAAGCAACTTTCAGTTCATTTTTCTGCATAAAAGAAAAATCAAGTGTATCTAATTTCCAAAATCGTAACACTTGCTTTTCTAAATGGGAAGCATCGCTTGTTTTTTCCAACCAACCTTTTTTCATCATTTCGCTAACGGGCATAAATTCATATATTTTTGACCGTATTCCAATAGCCGATTTTTTTTGTTTCTTTTGTTCAATTCGCAGGCGATAGTTCGTTTCCAAATTTAGCCAGTATTGTACCGATAAATTAAAAGCTTCATGCAAACGAACAGCAATATCAAAGGTTATAGACTGTTTATTTCGCAAAAGTAAACTTATTGTTTTGACAGATACTCCCAAAACCTCGGCCAATTCGGCTTGTCCCCAACCACGAAGCTCCATTTGCTCCTGAATATGATAGCCGGGGCCTATTAGTTTATGCGGTTTTAAATCCTTTATGTTAGCCATAATTACTACTCCGTATTTATTTTTATTGATAATGAGTCGATAGTTCGGTAATACTTACAATTCCTACAATCATTTTCTCATCTTCCCAGTCAATTTGCATTTCCAATCGGTACTTCAAATCCAATCGCATTGAATAAGCATCTTTTAATCCTTTCAGTTTTTCAAAGTTTAACGACGGGTTATTCCAAAAATCATGAATAGTGGCAGCAGCCTCTATTTTTTCTATGCAAGCCATAAATTTATCGACAATTTTTGTCGGTAATTTATATTTATTAGATTTACCTGTTTGGTAAAGTTTTACTAAATCTTTGTTAGCGATGTTTACTTGCATGGGGAAGTAAATTTAAGACAAACTTAGGAATAAAAAGGTAAATATGAAAATTAATTTTACTTTTTAAGTAATTTTTTAATTAATAATTTTTATAAACAGCTGTTTTACAGTACGAAATTGCTCAAATAGATTTTTAATGTTTTCGGTTTTCATAGTTTTTAGTGGTATATATGGTTGAATGTTTAAATTCGTGGATAACATGATAAGAATGAGCGATTGTGCACAAAGCAATGAATCCGGTTGGTGTTCGATGTATTGGCGTTGTGTCCGCTAGCTTTCGCGTATTTTTTTCGTACCTTCATGCAACATTTGTAGAACGCCCCCGTTATACTAAGTGAAAACCGGAACGGATGAACCTATTTTTTCAAAAACGCGATACGCACACAGCCGATTTCCAGCGGAAATTGTATGACATGCACTACAAGCGTATCTACAACACCTGTCTGCGGATTATCGGCAACCGCGAAGAAGCAGAAGAGGCGATGCACGACACGTTTTTGAAATTATTTGCCCACATCGGCAAGATTGACAGCGAGCAGGCATTTTATCCATGGAGCCAAAGCATTGCTATACGCACAGCGATTGACCGCATCCGGAAAAAGAAAATTTATTTTGAACCTGTCGACAATCTTGCGGTAGTGGAAGATGAGCCGGTGGACGAAGAAGCGATGATGCTGACGGTGGAACGGGTAAAGCAACGGCTGGCTGAATTGCCCGACGGGTACCGGATAATAGTATCGATGCGGCTGTTTGAAGGGTGCGAGTTTGCCGACATTGCCGAAGAGTTGGGCATAAAAGAAGTAACCGTGCGCTCGCAATACATCCGCGGAAAGCAAAAGTTGGCACAATTACTAAAAACTTAGTTTTAACCGCGAATTACGCTAATTGTTGCGTTACACGCAAAAATATAAAATATCATGATTGAAGATTACATAAAAAATAATTTGGATGCTTTCGACGAAGAACCCATCGCCGGGCACTTCGAGCGCTTCGAGCGCAAGCAGCAGGCCTCACAACGGCGCAAAATTGTGTGGTTGAGCGCACCACTGGCCGTGGCCGCTTCGGTAGTGTTGCTGGTTGCATTCGGCATTTTTACGCCGCACATGCAGCAGCCCAATGCTATAGCGGTGGTGCCTTGCGAACAAAGCACCAATATGCAAGCTTGCTATTTTGACAAGATGAATGAGATGGTGGCACAAATAGACCGGTTAACCTACCAAATGGACAGCTGGGACCAACAATTGGTGCGCGACGAGGTGGCCAATATCATTGAAGCGGCACGCGAAGCAGAAGAACTGATACCCGAAGGGCTGCCCGCCAACGAAAGCCGGCAATTGCTGGCCGGCTGCTATCAACAGAATCTGCAAAGCCTGCAAATGATTGCCGAACTGGTACAAGAAACAAGTAACACTAAAAAATAATAAATCATGAAAAAATTAGTAACCTCCATCGTATTATTATGCTTGGTATTAACAGCGTTTTCACAAATTACCGAAAAACGTAATGTATCGGGCTTCACAGCCATTGATGCTTCCAGTTTCTTCTACATTGCCGTAACAAAAGGCACTACAGAATCGCTTTCCATCACTGCTGACAAGGAGTTGATGCCCTACATCGTAAGTGAAGTAAGCAACGGCACTCTCCGTTTGTACATCAAAGATGATTTCAAGAAGGTTAGCCGGGAAGATAGAACAACTAAACCGGAAGTACAAATAAGCCTGAAAAATTTGACTAAAGTGAAACTAAGCGGGGCTTGTAAATTGGAAAGCGCTTCGACATTTGAACCTGTCGATTTTAAGGGCGACCTTAGTGGGGCTTGTAATTTAAAATTGAACCTGCACGCAAGCAATAAAGTTGATGTGGAAAGCAGCGGTGCCAGTAAGGTAGATATGATTATTGCGGCACGCGAAGCCGAGTTTGACGCATCGGGTTCCTGCAAAATGAATTTGCAATTGCAAGCGACAAAAGTGTCGTTCGATTTAAGTGGGGCTTCTAAAATAACAGCTGCTGGAAATTGCGACAATGTAGTGTTCGAAACCAGTGGTGCATCCAATATCAGCGCATTCGATTTGTTCGCGAAACGTGTAAATGTTGATCTGTCGGGCAGTAGCAAGGTAGAAATAAATGCCAGAGAAAACCTGTCAGTCGAGGCATCGGGTGCCAGTGCGGTGTATTACAAGGGTTCGCCACGATTTGACAGTATAGAAACCAGTGGTGCGGCAAAAATCAAATCGGCTAATTAATTTTTATTTTTTCCAAAAATTACGTACCTTTGCCTCGAAAATAATCTTCGGGGCAGGGTGCAAGTCCCTACCGGTGGTGATAGTCCACGACTCCCGCGAAAGCGCGACTGAACTTGTGAAATTCAAGTACCGACGGTATAGTCCGGATGGAAGAAGAAACAATTGACGATTTGTTTATTGACGATTGACAATTGGAAAAATGCAGTGTGTACTCGTCATTACGAGGTACGAAGCAGTCTTTCTTTAGACATCTATATAAAGCTCCGAAATTTTTTCGGGGCTTTTTTTGTTTTTATTTGGATTATTATATAGATATGATGAAAAGACTTTTTACAACTATTGCATTACTCCTCGCATTGACAGCCGTTGCACAGCAAGCTGATAGCGCATTGCAGGCCGTGCAGTTGAATGAAATTACGGTGACTGCCTCGCAATTGTGCGACGATGCGCCGGTAACGTTGCGCACTATCGGCACTAAAGAAATTACGCAATACCTCGGCACCAAAACTTATCCCGAAATCATGCGTAACGTCGGCGGCGTGTACGCCACTTCGGAGTCGGGTAGCTACGGCGATGCAAAAATAAACATTCGCGGATTCAAGCAAGAGAATTTTACGGTATTGCTCAATGGCGTTCCCCTTTCGGGTTTCCGTAGCGGGTCAATGTTTTGGAATAACTGGTTGGGGTTAACCGATGCCACCTACCGCGTGCAGGTGCAGAAAGGTATCGGCGGGTCGATGCTGGCGGCTAACTCTATGGGAGGCACTATTAACATTGTTACTAAGTCCGCAGAGCAAGCAGCAGGCGGATCGGTATCGTTCGACATGGCGGGTTACGGGTTGTACAATGCCAGTGTATCGCTCGCAACAGGCCAACTCAAAAACGGTTGGGCAATGAGTTTCGTCGGTTCGCGCACATGGGGCGAGGGCTATGTCGATGCCACAGCCGTTGATTCGTGGGGCTATTTCTTTAACCTGAGTAAAAAAATAAATGAACGGCATTCGCTGCTGTTCACGGTGCTTGGTTCGCCCGAGCGGCACGGCCAGCGTTCGCAAAAACTCTCGGCCGGCGAGGTGGATACCTACGGGCTGAAATACAATAAAAACTGGGGCGAATACAATGGGAAAATAAATAACGTGAGTGAAAATTTTTACCACAAGCCCTATTTTTCAGCGACGCATTTTTTCACACCTTCGGAACAATTATTGCTGTCGAACACGTTGTTTTTTTCCATTGGCAGCGGAGGCGGCAAGTGGACAGAGAGTACCGGAAAAAAGATCACATCGTACATCAACGATGGCGGGCAAATCGACTGGTATGCCGTGGTAGCCGACAACGCCACTAATCAAGATTCGGTGCAACTGCCCGACGGCTCGTGGGCCAAAGGCTATTCGAAAAATATTCAATCCGATTACTTGGCAGGCCACACGCAAGTGGGCTTGAAATCGTCGCTGGACTGGCAGTTCAACGACCGTTTGAAACTATCGAGTGGCTTACTTTACCAATATTTTTATTCGTGGCAAAATGAACAAATAACTAATCTTTTAGGTGGAAATTTTTGGTACGAAAATTACGGCAAAAATTCGCTGGCAGGTTTTGCCTGGCGCAATCCGGTAAAAGGCGTGGGCGACTACATCCGCCTCGACAATGGCGACCGCGACCACACGGTTTCGCTCTACGCGCAGCTTGACTATACGGCCGGGCGATGGTATCTATTTGCCGGAGCAATGTTCATGGCCAACAACTACCAACATTGGGACAAGTACAATTATCCCGGCAATCCCAACAGCGACCATGTGTGGGGCGTGGGAGGCAACGTGAAAGCCGGTACGCGGTTCAACATTGCCGAACATCAGAATGTGTATGTAAACGGCGGTTACTATTCGCGCGTACCGTACTCCAATGTCTATTTTTCGAGCGGCAATAACGATATTACGGAAGATGTGACGAACGAAGGCAATTACATGGCCGAAGCTGGCTACAAGTTTTCCAACAACGCGGTGCAAATAAATGTGAATGGGTACTACAGCTACTGGAAAAACAAAACACTCCTCTCCGACCCTTACAAACAATTGGATGATTCGCAAGTACGCTATATGCTACGCGGCCTTGATGCACAGCACATGGGCGTAGAGGTGAGCTACGACCACCGAATCACCCGCTGGCTCACGTTGTCGGCCTTTGCTTCGGCAGGCAATTGGAAATGGAAGAACGATGTGAACGCGACTATTTACGACCCTTACACCAGCTTGCCTGTAGATACATTGAAAGTGTTTACCGACGGCCTGCTGGTGGGCGATGCCCCGCAAACACAACTGGGCGCCATGGCTACCGTAAAAATACTGAATACGCTGGAAGTGCGCGCCGAGTGCCGCTACAACGACCGGATGTATGCCAACTTCGACCCTTCGAAACGCACGAACCCCAACGACCGCAGCCAGTCGTACCGCATTCCTTCGTCGTTCGTAACAGACTTGCACATCAACTACCCGTTCAAGATTTCAATGGTGCGGGCCAATTTGTTTTTCTCGTGTACCAACCTGTTCAACGAAAAATATATTGAGCGTGGCGACGACGGCGCCAATCACGACCTTAGCACCTTCCGCGGGTTCTGGGGAGTAGGACGCAATGTACAGGCGGGGATACGGCTGCAGTTTTAACTTCACACAAAGGTAAAAGAACACGAAATATAATAAATTTAACTTGTCAAATCTAAAGCCTTTATAATTAGCGCACGCAACGGGCATAGCCACTGTATGCATAGTTATAAGACGGATAATAATCATATCGCGAACAGCCTTTTTGAGAAGATAAAAAGGTTACAGGATTAATAGAAGTTACCCTTTGCCCATACGCTCCGTATCCTAAACAATCGGAAACAATAAATGCGATATAGCCTCCTTGACAGAGAGAATACTCTGTCCAGCATGTTTCGCCGGTAATTTTAAAAATTTTTGACAGGTATTGATTCCAACTATTAATTGTAAGTTCAAATTCGGTCTGGTTGGGTAGTCGCCAACCCGAAGAGCAAAGAGTGGAATAAGTAGAGGGAAGTAAGTGTCGCCAATATTCTGTGCCATTAGGGTCGGCATTGCTACCACACAACTCATTAACCGCCGCCGAATGTCCTTTGTAGTTCAGGTAATCGTCCATCGTCCAGAGGCCGGTTGAAAGCTGTGCGATACGGTAAATTTTATTGTCGCGCGTGTCTTTTATCCATGCTTCCCAATTTTTTGCACCGCTTGTACGCAATTGACAGGCATGGGTAGCATCAATCAACAAATCGCTGCCGGTGTAGGGGCAGAATGTACCGGGGCAATCTGTGGCATCGGTCAGTGTTTTTGGTGCAATGGTCAATGCGGCGGCCGCCAATGTTTTTCCAACAACTACTTGTTTAGTTACACCATCGGCTGCTGTGAAGGTAAACGGCGGTGTACCATGGAGTGTATATACGCCGCTACTTGCTGTTGCATTCGGCGGACAGTCGCTTACATGGGCACACCAGTTGTATTTGGCAGGGACTCCGCTTAATGTTACGGTTACTTTCTGGTTGTAGGCGCCACTGTTT
>JAVBNJ010000086.1:0-12630 GCA_031551625.1 Bacteroidales bacterium
GAAAAACCTATAAAATGGAACCTATGTTTATGGTACTCGCTACACAGAACCCCATCGAACAGGAAGGCACTTATCCCCTACCTGAAGCACAGCTCGACCGTTTCATTATGAAAATAGAAATCACCTACCCGAATGTGGACGAAGAAGCGAAAATCGTAAGCCTCGTGCGCGAAGAAGGCAAAGGCAACATAGCGCCCGTTACTCCGATTGCCCAGCAAGTGATATTCGATGCCCGCAAAGAAATCAATGATATCAAGGTGAGCGATGCCGCCGAAAAATACATGGTCGATTTGGTATCGGCCACGCGCTATCCCGATAAATTCAACAAAGATCTGGCACGCTGGATTAGCTACGGCGCCAGCCCGCGTGGCACCATTGCGCTCGACAAATGTTCGCGTGCAGTGGCGTGGCTCGACGGGCGCGATGCAGTAACACCCGACGACACCCGATTCATCATACACGACGTGCTGCGCCACCGGTTAATCCTGTCGTACGAAGCCAATGCCGACCGTGTGAACGCCAACACCGTAATTGACACAATTTTGAAAAATGTGGTGGTTGCATAAAGACCTAACAGGTTTTGCCTCTTTTCCTGTTAGGTCTGTGTTCAGCTTTAAAACCTAACAGGTCAAAATACAAAAACTTGTTAGGAGAACATTTATTAAATCCATAAAAATATGGAATATCCTATAGAAATAGCAACCAACCTGAACGACCTGATGCGGTTCGAATACTTTGTTTCCGAACAGAATATACTGCCGAATAAACCGGTCTATTCTATCCTTGCGGGGCGTCATGCAGGCAAAATGCGAGGCCGCGGATTAGATTTCGAAGAGGTGCGTCCGTACGTTCCCGGCGACGACATCCGCAATATCGACTGGCGTGTAACAGCCCGCACAGGTACTACCCACTCCAAGGTATTCAATGAAGAAAAGGAACGTCCGTCCTTTGTAATCATTGATCAAAGTGCAAGCATGTTCTTCGGCTCGCAGCGCTATGTAAAATCAGTAACAGCGGCTCATGTAGCTGCTTTATCGGCATTCTATACCATAAAACGCGGCGACCGTTTCGGCGGATTAATATTCAATGAAGCCGGATACGACTACTTAACACCCAAGCGCAGCAAGGCATTGGTGCAACAGTTCCTGCAACTGATTGTAAACCGCAACCAACAACTTCCGCAACGCAAAAAACTAATTCCCAATACCAACGTACTGACCGAAATGTTGCAACGTACCCGCTCGACCATCACACACGACTACGTGGTTATGGTTATTGCCGAACTTTCGTACCTGAACGACGAAAGTAAACAACACTTGCGCAGCATGGCCTACCACAACAATGTTATTCTCGTACACATCGAAGACTCGATGGACGCGCATCTTCCCGACGGGCGGCTAGTATTGGGCGATGGCAACCGGCAAATTATGTGGAACAATCACAAAAACAATTGGGGCACCAAATACGACAAAAACTACAATGACTGGCGAAACAAATTGGTGGAAGAATTCCGTCACTACAAAATTCCCGTCGCCTTTTTCAATACGATGCAACCTGTCGAACAACAAATCATGCAACACCTGGGTAGGGAATTATTTTAATTACGGCTCCTCATGAAAACAATTACTATTAAAAAATCCACTTATGAACAACAACCTCCTCCACACCGAAAAACTATTCAAAGGGCGCCGCTCCTATTTTTTTGACATCAAAAAGAATGAGCGCGGCGAGTTGTACCTTAAAATTTCCGAAAGTAAAAAAGTAGGCAACGACTACGAACACCAACGGATCATGATATTTGAAGAAGATTTTGCGGATTTTGAAGACACATTTCGCAAAGCGATGTCAACAACCAAACAGATAAAAATGGATTAACGCATTTATCAAACCTACCAGCACAAGAAAGAATAAATAAGATGACACACTTTCTGCAAATAGGAAATCCGATAGAACCCGCATCGGTAAAATTCACTTTCTCCGCACCGGGCTGGTATGTATCAGAAGGATTGCTGATAACCATACTACTCATTACAGCCTACCTGCTATGGCAACACTACCAACGTAACCGCTACCGCCGCCAGGCACTTCAATGGCTGCGAAAGCAGGAAAGCAGCCTGCTTCCAGCCAACGAATCGGGCAAACTGCTCTACGAAACCGATACATTAATGAAGCGCATTGCGTTGCAACACTACCAACGCGATACCGTAGCCGGCCTGCAAGGCAGCGAATGGATCGCTTTCCTGAATCAAACATGTAAAACAGCGCTGTTCGATGAAACCGATGTGCAATGCTTGAAACGACTGTATGCAAAAGACACTATTGACAAACATGAAATAGATTTGTTTATCAATAAAACGAAAAAATGGATAAAGACCCACAACCCTAAGAGGGTTCAGAATACTGTTAGGGTTACACAAAAGGCACATCACAACAATAATGATTGACGTAACAAATAACCTCATGCATTTCGAGATTGCCCATAAATGGGTGTTCGCACTGCTACCGTTGCCACTACTCGTTTACTGGCTATGGCCGGTATTGCGTAAGCGACGCTCGGCGCTCATTGCACCTTTCTATCATCGCGCAGTGAACATATCGGGACAACACCCACGGCACAATGCATGGGTGTCGCGTAAGAATATCTTAACATGGATTGCAGCCGCTATTTGCTGGGTCGCATTAGTAGCCGCCGCATCATCGCCGCAACTGGTCGGCCAGCCTGGAAAACGGACAAAAACCGTACGCAGTTTCCTGATCGCGGCCGACATATCGTTCAGCATGGCACAACGCGACTGGGCTATCAATGGAAAAGTGATGACACGCTGGGAAGCAGTGAAATACCTGATGAAAGACTTTGTAACCGAACGCAAGAGCGACCAGATTGGGCTGGAAATGTTCGCTACACATGCTTACCTGCAAGCGCCGCTTACTACCGATCTGGAAGCCATCTCGTGGTTGCTCGACCAAACCGAAGTGGGCATGGCGGGACAGATGACCAGCATTGGTGAAGCAATTGCTTTCGGTATAAAAATCTTCCGCGAAGATACCATCAAGCAACGTGTGATGTTGCTGATGACCGACGGTGTCGACGGCGGACAAAGCATCTCGCCGCTTGATGCCGCTAACGCCGCCAAACTCGACAGTATAAAAATTTATACGCTCGGTATAGGCAACAGTACCAGCGGCGGTTACGCCATTGACGAAAAGCTGCTGACTCAAATTGCAGAAACCACGGGCGGCAAGTATTTCCGCGCCGACAATCAACAAATGTTACGAAATGTGTACACCGAACTGAACAAGCTGCAACCGGTGGAATACGAAGAAGAAACTTACCGGCCGGTAGTGTTGCTCTACATGTATCCGTTAGCAGTAGCCATAGGGCTTGCATTGTTATTTTATTTACTCAGTGGGATTATAAAATTATTCCGCCATTAAAGATTTGACAAATTTCTAAAATTTGTCAAATCTAAAAACAAAAATATGTTCAATGATTTTTTACATACCCTCGGAACCTTCAACTGGGAAGAATTCCATTTTCTGCGCCCAACCGCATTGTGGCTATTTGTAGCATTAGCAGCCATAGTATTACTACTATTGTTTACCAACTGGGAAAAGAAAAAATGGACACGTGTAGTCGCACCGGCCTTGCGCCCCTTTATGTTCAGCAAAAGCAGCCGTACAGCAATCATTGCCCCCCTCGTGTTGATGATCATTGCAGGAAGTTCCATGACCCTTGCACTGGCAGGCCCCACATGGAAGAAACGCGACATTCCCGGCGAAAAAATTCCGGCTGTAGTAATGATTGCCCTTGACCTCTCAAAATCAATGCTGGCAACCGATGTACAACCAAACCGGCTGGAACGCGCCAAATTAAAAATCAGTGACTTCCTCGATGCCAACCCTCGGGCACGCGCCGGACTACTGGCATTTGCCGGGACAGCACATCCTGTATTGCCATTCACGGCCGACTACAAAATTATCAAATTCCACTCCGAAAGCCTCTATAACTGGGCAATGCCCGTGCAAGGCACCAACTATCCGCTACTGATGAATATGGTCGACACGCTGATGGGCCGTATACACGCACCAAGTACTCTGCTAATAATGACCGATGCCGTAGACGACAATGATGTAGTTACACTCACCGGCTTTGTAGACAATTCGATTCACCGGCTCGAGATACTATTATTCTCAACCCCCGACGGCGCAGTCATTCCGGGCTCAAAGAATGTAGTATCAAAACAGTCTTCTTCGGCATTAGCCAACTTACAACAGCACGAGAAAATTCATGTAACGTTTATAACCCTCGACAAATCGGATGTAGAAGGCATTGCCAAACGCATTAGCGATAGCCTGATTTTCGAGCAGGATAAAAAGAAGGATGCAAAGGAATGGGACGATGAAGGATTACTATTCCTTATTCCCGCACTCCTCGTTGTAGCCATGTGGTTTCGCCGCGGATGGGTCGTACAGTGGTGCTGGCTGCCGTTAGCCACACTCTCCCTATCATCGTGCGGTACCGATAGCAAGCACCCCGATTGGTGGTACACACCCAACTACCAGGGTCAACTATGGTACACAGAAGGAGACTACGCGCAAGCGGCCGAATATTTTACCGACCCTGCGCATAAAGCGATAGCCTACTATAAAGCCGGCAATTATGATGCGGCATCGGAACTCTTTGCTATGGATACCACTGTCTCCGGGCAGTATAACTATGCTCTATCGCTGGCAAAAATGGGCTTATATGCCGAAGCCGAAACTATTTTCGAAAAAATTGGAACAATGGATCCATCACTCAAATCGCAAGCCGAACAAAGCCTCGAAGCCACACGCAAATTGCATGCGCAGGCCGATTCGGTTATGCGTTTCGACGCTCAGCACGGCAATAAATCCGACAAAACGCTGGACAAGGGGGAAGGTAGATTAAAAGAGCGGAAACCGACTCAGGAAGACGAACAACTATCGTCGGACACGGAAGTAAAAAAACTCCCCACTCATGGCGACCGGATGAGCGACGAAGTGGCCAGCGATATTCACCGCGCCAAGGAACAAAAGTTTCCGCCAAAAGACTTCAAGATAGAAACCAACGTACCGCTCGAAACCAAAGTATTGATGCAGCAAACACACGCCGATCCGGGAGAATTTTTACACCGGCGTTTTGAATTACAGAAACAAAGATATTATCCAAACGTGAAACAAGGGAGCAATATTTATTAGTTCAAAGGTATGATGAATATATATCGAAGAAAAAATATATTATTATTGTATATAATCCTAATAGGGTTGGGAGTCCTGTTAGGGGTACCCCCCCAAGCGCACGCCCAAAATTGCTTTGCCCATGTTGAACTGAGCCGCCGGAATGTGTATGTACAACAACCATTCCGTGCAACCATTACCGTATACACCTCCACATGGTTTACCGCACCGCTGGAATTCGGAAACCTGCAAATCCCGAATGCATTCATCATTCCCTTTGAACGTACCGTACCGGGCGTATTCCATATCAACGGCAAACAATATGCAGGCATTCAGTTTTACTATATTGTGTTTCCCTACAAAGTAGGCAAATTCAATGTTCCACCATTGGAAATTACGGCACACACCCCACCCGAAGGCAGCGCGACCAGCCGGAAAGTCGTACTACATACCGATATCCAAGCATTCACGGTACGCGATGTGCCAGCTAAAATGAAAGAAAACGGCGACTGGTTGGTAGCCAAAGATGTATCCTTGCAACAAACATGGAGTAAACCATTAAAGAATATAAAAGTCGGTGATGTTGTAAAACGCACGATTACCATCAATGCCAAAGGAACACTCCCCCAATTTATCCCCAACCTGTCGGCGCAGGAAAAAGTGGACTGGGCAAGTATTTACCCTCAAGAGGCTGAATTGAAAGACACGCGCAACGAAAGCGACGCCAATGGCCGCAGTACACAAACAACCACTTATCTCTTCGAGCAGGAAGGCGAGTTTGTATTACCGGCCTTGCGAGTCGCCTGGTGGAACCCCTACACCAACCAACAGCATGTAAAAATAATAGATACTATAAAAGTACACATAGCAGCCAATCCTAACCTCGGCATTTTAAAGACACTGAAAGATAGCCTGCAGGCCACTCAGAGAACTGCCCCACAACAAGCCGGTAAAAAAAGCCCATTAATGATTCTAGGCATGCACTGGTACACCTTTGCAGCTATGGCACTTGCATCCATAGCTATGCTTTATTTTCTGATACGACTGTCGATTTATTTAACACATGCATGGCTGCGAAAACGCAAAAAATACTGCCAGCAACATCTGCCTCCGCCACTTACCCCTGGTATATCCGATGTACAAAAGCCATGGAATAATTTAAAAAATAACAAATGATTAACAATCAAATGTTTATAAAATTTAACAATTATTTAATATTCGCCCATATCCACTGTATGTAAGGATTTAAAATAATGTTGTACCTTTGCGCCCGAATTTTTGCCGGGAATATTTAAAAATCCTCACAGAAAAACAGATAAAAACAATAAAAACCAAAAAACATTATGAAAAAATTTTTAGCACTTGCCGCTTTTGCTTTTGTATTAGCATCGTGCGGTGGAAACAAAGCGTTGACTGTAGATAATTTCTACGAAGATGCCATCTCTCACATCGGTCAAGAAGTGACTGTAGCAGGCCACGCAAAAGTTTGCTGCTGCTCGGGCAAATTGGCTATCAGCAATTGCGACGGCTCTAAAATGATTATGGTTGTTCCGGCCGAAGGCGTTACTGCTCCGGACAGCGTAAAAGGCGCTACCTTGAAAGTAAAAGGTATCGTTAGCGAAGAAGTTATTGATGAAGCTTTCATCGCTGTATTAGTTGAAAAAGCTAATACTGAAGCTGACTCTACTGCTAAAGCCGACCAACTGGCTAAGGCCGAAAAAATCAAAGGCATGGTAGCTGAACAAGGCATTATCCGCAAATACACCATCACTGCTTCTTCTATTGAAATCGCTAAATGCGACAACAAAGAATGCAAAGCTGGCGAAGGCTGCGAAAAAAAATGCGAAGGTAACCACGAAGGTTGCGAAAAGAAATGCGAAGGCCACCAAGCCGACACGACCGCAAAACAATAAGTTTTAAAGACTATAGCAAAAAAGCCGGGCACTGTGTCCGGCTTTTTTGCTATCTTTGCACGCTAAATTTTATAGGCTCCTCCAAGGATTTGAGACCCTTGAAGGATTGTTCCGATAGATTATAAGAAAGAGAGAAGCATGAAAGATTTAACACAAGGTAAAGAAAGTTCGGTTATTTTTAAATTTGCGATACCCATGTTGATTGGTAACGTGTTTCAACAATTATACAATGTCATCAACAGCATAATCGTCGGAAAATATGTAAGCACTGATGCGCTGGCAGCTGTGGGCGCTTCGTTCTACATTATTTTTTCCATCAGCGCATTGGTTATCGGTATCACCATTGGCGGTTCCGTGGTAGTTTCGCAACTATTCGGTGCCAAGCAATACGACAAAGTACGCCGCGCTTCGGACACCATGAATATTTTCCTATTCTTCGCCGCCATTGCGGTATCCATACTCGGATGGTTTTTCAGCGAAGACCTGTTTCGCCTGATGGGTACCAAAGAGCATATTATCCCGATGGCCCGCGAATACTTTCATATCTCCATTCTGGCCACTACTATTCCTATGTTTGGATACAATGGAATGGCCGCTATGCTACGTGGCATCGGTAATTCAAAAACGCCGCTCTATTTCCTTGCTATATCTACCTTAATAAACATTGCACTGGATTACCTGTTTGTGCTTTACTTCGGATGGAGCGTAGCAGGCGTAGCGTGGGCTACTTTCATTTCTATTTCGTTTGCATGGATAGCCTTGTATGTTTACCTCTACCGTACCCGCAGTATGGTGCGGGTTTCATTACGCCACTTGATATTCGACCGGTTTATTTTCCGCCAATCGCTACGCATCGGCTTACCCTCGGGCATTCAACAAACACTGGTCGGTGTAGGTGGGGTCGTCCTGCTAACCATTGTCAACCGATTTGGCGACAATGTACTGCCGGCCTATATTGCCGCCGGCCGTGTCGATATGTTTATTGCCATGCCGGCCATGAACTTTGCCGCTGCACTGTCCGGCTTTGTCGGACAAAACATTGGTGCAGGCCGCTACGACCGTGTAAAAAGAGGACTGCGCGCCACACTCATCATGTCCAATGCCACCTGTATCGCATTGACGATTTTAATCGTATTCTTTGGTGAACATATCATGCGTTTGTTCGTAGACCCATCGGTACCCAATAGCGCAGAAGTAGTAGCAATCGGGCATGAATATCTTATTATTATTTGTTCGTTCTACTTTTTGTTCTGCACCATGTTTACGCTTAATGGAGTGGTACGTGGGGCAGGCGCTACGTTTATCCCGATGTTCATTACACTTATAAGCCTGTGGTTAGTGCGTGTACCTGTGGCTCATTTCCTGTCCAACAGCATGGGCGAAACAGGCATCTGGTGGTCCATCCCCATTGGCTGGGCCTGCGGTTGCATTGGTGCTGGTATTTATTACCTGTCGGGCCGGTGGAAAAAAGCAGATGTAATTCATAAACGCCAAGCACCGGAAAAAGATGTCGAAAACCCCGATGTGGCAAAGGATTTCACGGCGAGAGTATAATAATCCAAGATTCAATAATTCCAAATTCAACATTATCTGTGAACCGAGCTGGCAAGCTCCCCAAAGGTAAATCTGCATTTAAAAAAATCTGTGTTATCTGTAATTAAGTCTGTGTTATGGTTTCAGTAAATAATATAACAGTAGAATTCAGCGGACAAGCGCTGTTCGACGATGTGTCATTCGCCATCAACCCGCGCGACCGCATTGGGTTGGTAGGTAAGAATGGAGCCGGCAAATCGACATTACTTAAAATTTTAGTTGGTAAGCAAATCCCTACATCAGGACAGGTAGTTGTCCCCGCCGACTACAGCATTGGCTATCTGCCGCAACAGATGGCCGTGGCCGATGGCCGCACGGTGTTGGACGAGACTTTGCAGGCTTTTGCATACCTACATAAATTGCAGGAAGAAATAGACCGTATAACTAATGAATTAGGTGAACGTACCGACTACGAGTCGAACGAGTATCATAAACTCATTGAACGCCTCAACGAAGTGAACGACCGCTACCATGTATTAGGCGGCGATAATCAGGAAGGCGATGCCGAAAAAACATTGCTCGGCTTAGGTTTCAAACGGGAAGATTTTACGCGGGCTACCTCCGAGTTCAGCGGCGGTTGGCGTATGCGTATTGAGTTGGCAAAAATTTTGTTGCGCCACCCTCAATTATTACTACTCGACGAACCCACCAATCACCTCGACATTGAATCCATCCAATGGCTCGAAGAGTACTTGAAAGACTACAACGGAGCCCTGGTGCTTATTTCGCACGACCGCGCATTTTTGGACAATGTGACTAACCGGACGATAGAGCTGTTGCTGGGAAAAGCTTACGACTATAAAGTCAACTATTCTAAATATGTAGTGTTACGGCGCGAACGCCGCGAACAGCAGCTAGCGGCTTACGAGAACCAACAGCGACTGATTGAAAAAACGGAAGATTTCATCGAACGTTTCCGCTACAAGGCCACGAAATCGAACCAAGTGCAATCGCGTATCAAACAGTTGGAGAAGATTGACCGCATTGAGATTGACGAAGAAGATACCAAATCGCTTCACATCAAATTTCCGCCGGCACCACGTTCGGGCGATATCGTACTCACGGCCAAAGACGCAGGAAAGCGTTATGATGCAAAAGTAATTTTCGCTGGTGCCAACATCACTATTGAGCGCGGCGAAAAAGTAGCTTTCATTGGTCGTAACGGCGAGGGGAAAACCACTATGCTACGTATGGTGGCGCGCGACCTGGATTACGAAATGGGCGAAGTGAAACTGGGACATAATGTGAACGTCGGTTACTTTGCGCAAAACCAGGATGAATTGATGGACAACCAAGCTACCGTGTTCGATACGCTCGACCGCGTGGCAGTGGGCGACATTCGCACCAAGCTGCGCGATATCCTCGGGGCATTCCTTTTCCGCGGCGACGAGGTCGATAAAAAAGTGCAGGTGCTAAGCGGCGGCGAACGTTCACGGCTTGCAATGGCGAAACTGATGCTGCAACCCTATAACTTCCTCGCACTCGACGAGCCTACGAACCACATGGACATGCGCTCGAAAGATGTATTGAAGAATGCACTGATGAACTACGACGGAACGTTGTTGGTAGTATCGCACGACCGCGAATTTCTTGACGGATTGGTAAACAAAATATACGAATTCCGCGACGGGAGCGTGCGCGAATATCTGGGTGACATCAATTATTTTCTGCAACGCCGCAAACTCGAAAATATAAAAGAGATTGAACGGAAAGAAGTAGTAGTTGCTGCGCCCAAGCAGGACACCGCGCCGCGCAATACCGAAGAAGAACGGCAAGCCAAGAAAGAACAGGAGCGGCAAATCCGCAAATTGAAAACCGAAATAGAAAAGATAGAAACCCGCATCCAGCAACACGAGCAAACCATTGCTACCATGGATGCACAACTGGCACAACCCGAAGCACAAACCCTCAACGACGATTTTTTCAAGCAGTACAACAAAGAAAAAAACGAGCTGGAGCGTGCGATGTACGAATGGGAATTGCTGCAGGAACAATTGGAAGAGTTTCAGATTTAAAGTTTAAGGTTCAAAACTGTGCCAACATATTTCATTATGCTTTGAAAAGAGTTTGTTCAACTTTTATCTATACTTAGCGCACGCAAAAAGCATGTACACCATTTGTGGTACCAGCTTGGTGACAACCAATACTTCCACAGGAAATATCAGCACCTTTACACGAACCACTACAACCGGTGACATGCAATAAGCAATCATTTTCCTGGCAATTACACTCTTGATCATAACCGGCTGCACAACTAACTACCAGATATAAATAAGACATGAGACCAATAGAATTACGTGATGCATACATACATTTTGCTTCGGTATAGGAAGGTAATCGCCAAGGAGAAACACAGCTACTATTCCCTGAAACACTTGTCTTTTTCATCTCAAAAGAACCTCCAATGAGACCACCACAGATAACAGAATAGGCATTATCTGCATTCAAATCCCTACAATAACCACCCACTAGAGTAAGTCCGGCAGTACAACAACCCGACGAGCTAACATACTTGTCACGACTACCACAACATGCTGAAACATCTCCCGGACACATGGTAGCATCGGTTATTGCGGTAATGCAATCAGTAACACAGCTCTTCGTGTCAACCGAAACTGTTCCCGACGAAGTAATTAACACAAAGGGAGGTGTGCCATGCAATGTATAACTACTACCACTTTTGACTGCATTAGGAGGGCAATCGCTCGCAAAAACGCACCACTTGAATTGAGATGGAACGCTTTTTAACGTAATTGTAATAGTTGCATTTTGTGCAGCCATTGCCTGCCCTTGATACCAAAAGCCTTTGGTGTTAGTCCCTTCCTTCGAGCAATTGGCAGGCAAATTATCGACATCAATATCTGCTCGCTTCCAAGCGCCAGTTGACATGCCACTTTGTATTTCCTGATAATCGACTAATACCCATACTTTGGAATTGTATACTTTTCCGCTGTATGTTCCGCGACTACCCGCAGCCCACGAAATATTGAATGTTACTTGTTTGGTCGCATAATTTGTACTGACCGACTTTGTAAACGTGCGTTGTTGAGCAGTCGTTGCTACACTTAGCAATAATGCTACAAGAAAGAAAAAAAATTGATGCTTCATCATGGTATTATTTTTATAATTCATTTTTAACTAATTTTTTAGTTTATTTTTTCGTAGCTTCGGGAATTGGTTCTTTTATCCGCCTTTCTCGCATTCATCTGCGAAATATGTGGTTCAACAAACACAAACAATAATTTTCCAATTCCCGTTACTACTTATTTTTCCTATCTACTATTTTAAATAATATCCCTTTACGACAACTAATTTCTATTGCCGAATTCGTTTTAATTACTATTATAAAAACGAAGCGTGGACTTTTGTTTATTATAGTTGAGGTCTTGGAATACCATTAGTAAAATAAACACAGCCCACGTTTAAATGACCATGTTGCTTATTATCCCTTACTAATGATGAAATTTCCAAGTTTCAACTATAGAATAAATCAACTTTAAAAGAACGTAGTAATAGCGACAAATGTAGAACATTTTTTTTAATCTACAAATTTTATTTTGACTATCTTTGCAGCCATTATGAATAATTTTCGAAAACAATCGTACCGGCCTAAGCCGCAACAACCGCGCGAAGCAAAGCCGGAGAATGCAAATATTGTAGTGGGATTACGTCCCGTAATAGAGGCTGTGAAAGCAGGGCGTGCTGTGGAGCGCGTACTTGTAAAACAAGGACTGGAAGGCGACTTGGCTAAAGAGTTATTGTCGTTACTCACCGAGCGGAATATCCCTATGCAATTTGTACCCATCGAAAAACTGAACAGCCTCACGGCC
Organism: Bacteroidales bacterium; assembly: GCA_031551625.1. Lineage (GTDB taxonomy): Bacteria > Bacteroidota > Bacteroidia > Bacteroidales > UBA932 > JAVBNJ01. The sequence continues at coordinate 12,536 of JAVBNJ010000086.1, forward strand.
ACACACCATCAAGGAGTAGCGGCCTATTTACCGTTAATTGAGTATGCCGACTTGGAAACCGTGATAACCGCGGTACAACAGCGCGGCGAAACACC
>JAVBNJ010000010.1:0-17973 GCA_031551625.1 Bacteroidales bacterium
AATCGGCATAAATTACATTGCCGGAGAGGTAAGCTAAAATTCCCAACGTGGTGCCGACAATAATGGAAACACCGGATGCCAAGCCATCCATGCCGTCGGTGAGGTTTGCCCCATTCGACACGGCTGTTATAATCAACACGATGAGAAATGCATAAATCAGCCACGTTACTATGCAACCAAATGTACCGCCCCAGGGCGACAACCACGAATAGTTAAATTCATTTTCTTTCACAAACGGAATAGTTGTTTGTGTAGGGTTCTTAGTATCGCATACATACACGGTCTCAACGGTTCTGTCATTTCCGTTTATCACTTCTTCGTATGCATTCGGGGTTGTTTTAGCAACACGTTCGCGCACAATCACCTGGTTGCTGAAAAGCATGACAGTTGCCACAATCAGACCTAACCCCACTTGCCCGACAATTTTAAATTTACCGTGCAAGCCTGCTTTATTTTTCTTGAAAACCTTTATATAATCATCCAGAAAGCCAATAAAACCAAGCCATACAGTGGTAATAATCATCAGCCATACATAAATATTTGTCAAATCACCAATAAGCAACATCGGCACCAAAATGGCTAAAAGAATAATGATACCGCCCATTGTAGGCGTTCCCTTTTTCTGCATCTGCCCTTCCAAGCCAAGATCGCGGATTTCTTCACCAATTTGTTTGCGTTGCAGCACGCGAATAATATACTTACCAAAAATCCATGCAATCAACAGCGACAACACAATGGCTAACGCCGAGCGGAACGACAGGTATTGGAACAACCGTGCGCCCGGGAAGTCAAACTCTTTTAAGTAATCAAATAAATGGTAGAGCATATTAGGTTTAAGGTTTAAGATTTAAGGTTTTAAGTTCACGCATTACTACTTCTTTATCATCGAAGTGGTTCTTCACACCTTTAATTTCCTGATAGTTTTCGTGGCCTTTGCCGGCAAGTAAAATTATAGTTCCAGGTTGCGCCATCATCAACGCTGTGCGGATAGCCTCAAGTCGATCGACTATAAACAGCGACTTGGCGCGCTGCGCTGCATCCAAGCCTTCTTTCATATCGTCCAAAATATCTTGCGGTTCTTCGAAGCGCGGATTGTCTGATGTAAAAATTGCTTTGTTGCCATTGTCCACTGCAATGCGCGCCATTACGGGGCGCTTGGTAGCATCACGATTGCCACCGCAACCTACCACGGTTATCAAATGTTCGCCGCCACGACGGATTTCATTAATCGTGTTCATCACATTCTGCAATGCATCGGGCGTATGGGCGTAGTCAATTACTACGGTTATGTCATTGTTGCTGCGCACATATTCGAAACGTCCGGCCACGGGTTCCATAGCGCTCAGCAAGCGCAGTGTTTCGTCTTTGTCGATGTCCAGCAATTGGGCGGTAGCATACACGGCCAATAAATTATAGGCGTTGAATGTTCCGATGAAGCGCGTCCAGAAATCAATGCCACTCAAGTTTAAATGCATCCCGTCGAACGAACTTTCAATCACTTTGCAATTAAAGTCGGCCAATGTTTTCAATGCATACGTTTTTACTTTTGCCACGGTATTTTGCACCATCACGCGGCCATTCTTATCGTCGATATTGGTCAATGCAAACGCTGTGGCGGGCAAGTTGTCAAAAAATATTTTTTTTGCCTTGATATATTCTGCAAACGTTTTGTGATAGTCCAAATGGTCGTGCGTAATGTTGGAGAACAATGCGCCTGTGAAGTACAAGCCGGCAATGCGATGTTGCACAATAGCATGCGAACTCACTTCCATGAAGCAATACGTGCAACCCGCTGCCACCATTTTTGCCAACAATGCATTTAATGTAATAGCATCGGGCGTAGTGTGTGTAGCGGGTACTTCTTCGGTGTCGACGTAGTTCGTAACCGTCGATAGCAAACCAACTTTGTTGCCCAACGCACGGAACAAGCGGTACAGCAATGTTACCGTAGTTGTTTTGCCATTGGTTCCGGTAATGCCCACCAGCTTTAACTGCTGCGAAGGATTGCCGTAGAAAGCAGATGCGAGTTGTCCCATCGTAGCGTGGCTGTCTTTTACCACTATATAACTAATTTTTTCGTTGAGTGTTGTTGGCAATTTTTCGCACACCACTGCCACGGCGCCACGCGCAATGGCATCGTCGATATATTTGTGGCCGTCGGCTTTTTCGCCACGCAAAGCGAAAAACAGTTGCCCGCTCTCCACTACCTGCGAGTTAAACCCCAACGAGGTTACTTCCACTTGCATAGAACCTTTTACGTCCAACGGTTTTATTGCTTCTATAAGTTTTGCTAATAGCATAATTTTTTGTTACCTAATTTTCTAGTTTATCAACTATGTTCCTAGTTCCAAATATATTGATTGCCCTTTAGCCACCGGCGAACCGGCTTCAATTGACTGCCGCAGCACGCGCCCCTTACCGGAGAACGACACTTGCAAATCGATATTTTCCAAAAGGAACAATGCATCTTTCAATCCCATGTTCACTACCGAGGGTACTGTTTTGTTGGAAGTGTTTTTTGCTACTTCTTCCACATAAGTCTCGTTACGCGACACGCCCACCCATTGCACATCTTTTGAGAGGCGTTTCGAGGGAATGTCCAATTCACGCAACACTTCATCGACTTCCGATTTTTTGCCGCCTTTTACCAGCGGCATGTTGTCGAGCTTGTCGACATTGGCTTGCGCATTGGCCGGCCAATCGCTGTTAGCCACATAGAGCTTATCGGCAATTTGTTTGAACACCGGCGCTGCCCACGTTCCTCCGTAGAAGTTTGCCAGTGTTTCTTCAGAATACAATACCACTATTGCCGTGTAGCGTGGCGCCTCGGCAGGAAAAAACCCCACGAACGATGCCTGGTGTTTCTTCAATCCGTATCTGTCGTATTTGCCATTGCTCAACAGCAAGCGCGAGGTGCCTGTTTTTCCGGCAATGTTGTAGCGCGGATCGTCAATGGCTTTGGCTGTTCCTTTCTCTACCACCGCACGCAGGGCCGTACGCACTTCTTTCAACACTGTAGGCGAACAGATGGAACTGCTGATTACCTCCGTGCCGAATGTCCGCTGAACGGCTCCACTCTTTGTTTGGATGGTTGTCACAAATTTCGGTTTCACCATTTTTCCGTTATTGGCTACCGCATTGTAGAACGTAAGCGTGTGCATGGGTGTGAGCGTTACTTCATAGCCCATCGCCATCATTGGAAGTGAGAGACCGCTCCACGATTTATCACCGGGATAGTTCATGCGCGGGCTCACTTCGCCGTTGATTTGTAGGCCCAGTGGCTTGTTTAAGTTCATGGCAAACAGCCGGTCTACAAACTGTTTTTCTTTTCCCTTGGCGTAAAATTGTACGGCAGTCTTAGCAAAGCCCACATTCGACGATTGTTCCAACACCGCTTGCATCGGAATAGTAGTAAGGCCTTTGTGCGAATCACTAAATACTTTATTATAGTATTGCCAACTGCCATTTTCGCAATTCACGGGCGTTTGCAGCGTCACATAATTATCTTCGAGCAACGATATCAACGTCGCCAACTTAAAGGTGGAGCCGGGTTCCGTAGCCCAGCCGATGGCGTAGTTGAACGACTCGTCATAGCTGCCGTCGTTGTTGCGCTTCATGTTGGCAATAGCGCGAATTTCGCCGGTAGCAGTTTCCATCACAATAGCCGTACCTGCTTCAAACACCGGCTTCTCAACGAGCAGTCCGCGTAATGCGGTTTCCGCAGCATCCTGAATATCTACGTCAAGCGTGGTTACCACATCAAGTCCATCGTGTGGTTCCTTGTCGACATCGCTATTCACAGGCATCCAGTCGCCACCCGGCAGGCGTTGCACCATGCGCTTCCCGGGCGTTCCGCGCAAGTAACTGTCAAAAGCATCTTCGATACCCACACCCACGCCTTCGGTATTCTGCCAGCCGATGGTACGGTAGGCTAAGCGATTATATGGATTCTTGCGTTGGCTTTTTTGTTCGGCTACCAGTCCGCCTTTGTTTTGCCCGAGGTTGAATAGCGGTAATTTTTTAATTTGTTGCAACTCGGTATAGTTTACCAAACGGCTGCTTATCTTTTTGTACTTATTGCCTTTTTTGCGGTCGCGAACGAGTTCGGCTTTATACTGCTCAGCCGATTTGTCTTTAAAAAAATTAGACAAACCCACTGCCAATGGACCGACATATTTGTTGAAGGTGGTATCGTGCGCCACTGTGCAGTCAAGGCGCAGTTCGTAATAAGGGAGTGAAATGGCCAGCACACGGCCATCATGAGCTAGAATATTGCCGCGCAATGCCGGCAAATCTTCTTCCTTGAAACTTACTTTCTGCCCGTCTTCCTTCAGTTCGCGGTTGAACTGCAAACGCACAATCTGGCCCACTATAGCCACACCTAATAGCACCACAAGCCAATAGACAAGGCCTATACGTTTTATTATGTGTTTGTGCTCGCTCATACAATTATTTTATTCTTTTCGGTGGCGCTTTAGGCGCTGCTACCGTTGTAATGCCGCGTTCGCGCAACATGCGCGATACTTCGGATTGTTTACTCATGCGCATTAGCTCCGACGATTTGGTGGCATACTCTGCTTGCAAGTTCTTTACCTCGCGCTCGGTACGCCGCACCTGGCGTACAGTATCGGCCATCATGTAGTGGAATGCAATGTATATTATCGCCAATCCCACCAAAAAAAGTAAATACCGCCACTGTTTGGTGATCACATCACTCAACAGTACATTGCCCGAAAACACGCTACGGATAATGGTTCCTCGTTCTTTATTTTTCTTTTCCTTCGCCATTTATTTCATTTCTACAACACGCAATTTTGCACTGCGCGCGCGGGTGTTGCGCTGTATTTCTTCTTCGGACGGAGCAACTGCCTTTTTAGTTATAACTATAAACGGCGTTTGCTCGTTTCCGTAAAAATCTTTTTCCACTTTTCCTTCGACATTGCCGGTGCGCATAAAATTTTTCACCATGCGGTCTTCCAACGAGTGGTAGGTAATAACCGACAAGCGGGCAGCGGGTTTCAGGAGTTTCAACGATTGAATCAATAATTGCTCCAGCGCCTGCATTTCGGTATTCACTTCAATACGCAATGCCTGAAAAATTTTTGCCAAATATTTATGTTCCGCCAACTTTGGCATACATGGGCGAACGGCTTCTACCAATGCACCAATGGTTTCGAGTGGTTGCTCATTGCGCCGCGCAATGATGTAGCGCACTACTTTCGGCGTGTTCTCCACTTCGCCGTATAATTTAAAAATGCGCTGCAAGTCCTGCTCGCTGTAAGTGTTTACTACCTTTGCGGCCGTGAGGTCCGACTGCTGGTTCATGCGCATGTCGAGCGCCGCTTCGAAGCGGAACGAGAAACCGCGTTCAGCTGTATCGAATTGATACGACGACACTCCGAGATCGGCCAGAATACCGTCGACCTGCCGTATGCCCTCGTAACGCAAGAGGTTGCGGATGTAGCGGAAATTATTGCGGATAAGAGTAAACCTTTTATCTTTTATAGCGTTGGCTGCGGCATCAGCATCGCGGTCGAACGCTACGAGGCGGCCTTTGCTACCCAATCTGTTCAGTATTTCGCGGGAATGTCCACCACCACCAAACGTCACGTCGACATACGTGCCGCCGGGCTTCACACAAAGCGCATCAATGCTTTCGTGCAATAATACCGGAGTGTGATAAATAGACATAAATTAGAATTTAAAAATCAGAAATTAGAGCTATTTATTGCTTGTTTGTTCCTTTTGTGGTAAGGATAGTGCTGTTTACAATTTTTAAAATTTCTTCCGCATCGGCATATATACTTTCAAACATTTTTTTATCAATATATTCTGTGGCATATAATACTTCAAACCAAAACATTGTTTCGTCACATTCTTTTCTAACAATTCCTAGCTTATGAACAAAATCCATCCTGCTTTCAGCACTACGGGCTTCTCTACTATTTGCACCTACAGAAGTTCCTGCTTTCAGCATTTGCTTGCTCATTACAAATTCTTTCTTCTCTTCCACAAGATATTTGTATAACTTTACACATCGTACAGCAAATGCAAATGTTTTTTCCAGCAAAATATTTTTTTTCATAACAAGATGGTCTTTGTATTTCTAATTTCTGATTTCAGAATTCTAATTTCAAACCTGCACTAGCCTAAAATTTTCTCAGCCGAAGCTGCTATTTCGTCTTCGTGCGTGCGTTCGGGACGGTGTTCTTTAGCCCAAATTTCAATCTGGTAATCTTCGGCAGCAAAAACTACTTCTTTAGTTATGCCAATCATGTCGAGCAAGTAGCGCGGAATTAATATGCGCCCCGTTTTTTCGTCGGGCACCACCTCCGCACGGTCACGCGTATAGTCGCGCCAAAATTGATTGTGCTCGCGGTTGAACGGATTGAGTTTGGCTTTCACCGCTTCGGCTTGGCGCTCCCACTCTTGCAGCGAACACATCACCAAACAGCGATCGAACACGTGCTTTTTCACCACGTACCGTGTTTCGTCGGCGGCCGCCTGGGCGCGGAATTCCGAAGGAAAAATCAGACGGCCTTTGTCGTCCAATTTTCCGGTATATTCGCCTATGAAATGTGTTGCCATGGATTGCGTACTTAATTCTTATGCAAAATTACGTATTTTATTCCATTTAACGCCACTTTCTTCCACTTCTCTCCACTCAAGTTTTTAACCTTACCTGTTAATATCACCAAAGAATTGATCTTAAAAAATTGATTTATAATTAAATATAGTGTTTAAAAAGATATTAACAATCAGAATTTTAGGTTCCAAATAATCAACTTTCCCCGAAAATTGCTTACATTCCCGACAATTTTGTAAATACAAGAAAAACAACTACCTTTGTATAATTCTATTCCATAATAGAATTATGAAAAACAGTACCACAAATAATCACTCAAAAACGAGCGTAGTCGCTGCCGTAAAAAAAATAATAGCGGATAAGACCGAGTGGATAGATTGTGTTCGTGAAAACAAACCTCTTTCATCTCTGAAGGAGAAAGGTATTATCTTATCAAAATTAGGATAATATTGGCTTCCCATGAAGGACAAAATTTTGGTAGACATTAATGCTATAAATGTCGGTGCACCTTATTTGGTAGCATACGACGAAGAAAAAACGTCGTTAGTGTTTTTACGGAACGCAATGTTCGTTACGTCATTTCATTTCAAAGAGAGACGAATCTTTTTCAGGACTATGTCGTATATCATTTTCTTCTTTACACAGCCAATACTCCCAACCGGAAAGATGAAAAAATTGGACAGACAATCCTTGCTATCGTTGAAGCGTTTTTACTGTTAATGAAAGAGCTTTGTTGTATTATTGCGACACGCGAGATTCCAAGCAATCATTGCGAGACCGGTTATTTAAAATCTGGTATACTTCTGCAAACAACGATAATAAATATGCAAGGGAATCGGGTGTGATACGGGTAGAAAATACCCATCATTTCGGAGCTATAATTTGCCTTACCAACAATCCTCACAAAGAAGCGATGCTTGGGCTTTTCAATGAAATTGTGGCGGAGTTGCAAAAGCAGCAGTGCTTTGACCAACAACTGAGGCCATTTTGGCAAAAGAAAAACCGTCGACGAACTTGCGCTCACCGACGGATAACATAGTAAGCCATTTTATATTAATCTGCTCTAAAACACCTCACTATTACACTATACTTAGAGCAGTCACCAGGGTATGTAATAGTCCATGCACCACACGAAGCAGCAGATCCTGTATGGTCTACAATAAACCCGTCATTTCTACCCGAGTCATTTGTGTAAAATGATGAGATTTGATAGTCTATTCTAGATGCATTAATTCCATAACGAGATGCCCAACCATATGTGTCGTTAATAGGCGAACACGGGCTGTTATAACTTCTTAGCGCACTACAAACGATAGTCTTTGTTGTTGATATGGCATTAGCCATTGTAACAAAATCTGCCCTAACAGGCAGCAGCCATCCGTCAGGGCAAATTCCTTGTACATTGCCGGATGAGCCACTACTTCCTCCACGTGGAGCATATACATCATTACAAGCGTAACGCCGCCCACACTCGTCTTCCGTACAGCCTGGGATGACAGCACCAACAGTTGTACTATTGTAACTTGCTAACTTTACATTTTGCGCTAACCACCATCTATTGTCTGGCATCAATACGATACGATAGAACTTATTGTCACGCGCGTCTTTTATCCATGCTTCCCAATTTTTTGCTCCTGCGGTTCGTAATTGGCAAGCATGCGAGGCATCAATCAACAAATCACTACCGGTGTAGGGACAGAATGTACCGGGGCAATCAGTCGCATCATTCAATGATTTTGGAGTAATTGTTAAGTCCGCAGCAGCCAATGTTTTTCCACTAACTATTTGTTTAGTTACACCATCGGCAGCTATTAATGTGAATGGGGCAGTGCCGTGGAAGGTATAGACACCGTTATTGGCCGTTATATTCGGTGGACAATCACTCACATTTGCACACCAATTATATTTGGCTACATTCCCTGTGTTCAGCGTTACGGTTACTTTTTGGCTATAGGCTCCATTATTGCCTTGCAACCAAAAGCCACGACCATTGGCATCAATGGTTGCTGTTGAAGTGCCGGCGTTTACGCCAGTCACTGTAGCACGATCCCAAACTCCTGTTGTCAGATTCTTGTAATCAATGAGCACCCATACCTTAGAATTGTATTCCCCTTCCAAACGGTTTGTCCACGACACGGTAAAACTAACAGCCTTTGAAGTAGAGTAACTACCACTCGTAGACGATACTGTGATTTTGTAATTTTGTGCAAATACACTGCCCACAAGCGTTACACACATAATGAATAAAAAAAATCTTTTCATAATTATTAATTTCTTAGTTGGTTGACTATATTATTAGTTTTATTTTTGTAGCTTCGGGAATCGGTTTGCATCAACAAACACAAACACTTTATAAACCAATTCCCTGCGGCTACATTTCAATCGCTGCCTTTTTGTTTCAATCTGTGTAATCCGCGTAAGCTGCGGGGCAAAAAAGAAACGTGGACTTAATTTATCGCTACTTGAGGTCTTAGACTACCCGTGATGACAAACAAACTAAATCCACATTTAATAGTGGTTAGTAGTTCCAGTCATCACATTGAAATTGTCTAAGTTTCAAGTAGCAGAATCGAAGCTTATGCAGCTTCTTTTATAACGTTAAAGAACGGGTTGTAATGTTGCAAATATAGCGCAAAATTTCTAATCTGCAAATTTATTTACAAAATATTGTTGCTGGTGGGCATGATGCGAATTTCAAAGAAAATGTTATCTTTGTTGGACAAACTTTTAAAATATACAGTCATGAAACGAGTATTATTATCATTGGTTGGTCTGATTGCAATGACGACCCTGGCATTTGCCGATAACGATAAAGTTATTACCATAGACCAATTGCCTGCCACAGCCAAACAATTTATTGCCACCTACTTTCCGGATGCAAAGCCTTCTATTGTAAAAATGGACTCGGAATTGTTTGATAAAAGCTACGAGGTTATTTTTGCCGACGGTGGCAAAGTAGAGTTTGATAAAAAAGGAGAATGGAACGAGGTAGACTGCAAACAATCGCAAGTACCGGAAGGCATCGTTCCCCAACAAATCAAAAACTATATTGCAACTAACTACAAAGAAGCAAAGGTACTCCGCATCGAACGCGACAGCCGCGATTATGAAGTGAAATTGAGCAATAAGCTGGAGCTGAAATTCGATTTGAAATTCAACCTGATTGATATTGACGACTAATGTAATATCCTTTACATTATTGAGATTTTGGAAAGTTTATTGGAAGAAATTCCAATAAACTTTTTTCGTTATGTAAATGATACTTTTTAATTATCTTTGTAAAAATACACTTTCGTACAAAATGGAATTAATTATTATAGCCGCGCTTATCATACTCAACGGGTTGTTTTCCATGTCCGAGATAGCGTTGGTATCTGCACGCAGATCGAAACTGGAGCTCGAAGCCAAACGCGGCAGCAAGCAGGCGCGTACGGCATTGCAGTTGGCCGACAAGCCGGACAAATTTCTTTCGACTATCCAAATCGGCATTACATTGATAGGTATCCTCACCGGGTTATATTCGGGCGAAGCCTTTGCACATGATTTTGCAAAGATTGTTGCACAAATTGATTTTCTGGCGCCATACGCACCGGCCATTGCTACCACTTCGATAGTATTAGTAGTTACCTACCTGACCATTGTGTTCGGTGAATTAGTGCCGAAACGCATAGGCTTGAGTCTTGCCGGACGGTTGTCGAAAACAATGGCAAGCCCTATGCTGCTACTGTCGCGCATTATGAATCCCTTTGTATGGTTGCTTTCCAAAAGTACAACAATCGTTCTCAAAGTGCTTGGCATCAAAGACAGCGAGGGAAAGGTAACCGAAGAAGAAATTAAAACACTGGTGAAGGAAGGGCTTGATGCGGGCGAGGTACAAGAGGTGGAGCGCGATATTGTAGACCGTGTATTCAGCCTCGGAGATCGCGATATCGAATCGGTGATGACACATCGTAGCGACCTTGTGTGGCTAAGTATTGATGATAGCGCGGAAACAATATGCTCCACCGTAATGAAAAACATGCACGACGTGTATCCCGTAACAGCAGGCGGCTACGAGAAAATAGTGGGCGTCGTGTTTCTGAAAGATTTATTCGGGCATCTTAATTCACCGGATTTTTCATTGAAAAAATTAATACAGCCGGCACAATACTTGCCCGACAACAAAAGCGTGTACAGTGCATTGGAACAATTCAAAAAAGCACATGTAAAATATGGGTTTGTGACCGACGAGTTCGGAGGCATCGAGGGTATCGTTACCTTGACCGACATCATGGAAGCATTGGTAGGCGAGGTAATAGAAGAAGGCGAGGAAAAAGATATTTTGGCACGGGCCGATGGCAGTTACCTGATCGACGGACAGTGCCCGTTCTACAATTTCCTCGAATATTTTGACATGGAAGATTTATATTCCGACCACGACTACAACACGCTAAGCGGGCTTATCCTCGAAAAATTGGAACATGTACCGGTGGAAGGCGAAAAACTCTCGTGGCAACATTTCCATTTCGAGATTATGGACATGGACGGCGCACGTATCGACAAAGTGCTGGTCACATTGGCGGGTAAGGTGGAATAGCGCCACCGGCACAGCCGTTCTAAACCTTGTTTTATCGTCTGCGACCATACACTATCTCGGCGCTTATGATGCGGCCTTTCTCCAGCTATAGGGTTGATTTATTTCAGCCCCGTATCGACCGGCTATTTCAAGCGAAACAAATTACGGTAAGCATTTTTTATATTACATAGCTACCCGTATGCAACGAGTTGTACTGAACACAGGGGAAAAAGTTGACGCCCACCTAGTAACATTTCCAGAAAGAGTCTCTATTTGATACCCATAATAAATTGTTCCTAAAGCATAGTAAACAGCAATGCATGGATTAGTTGTGCAAGTATTTAAATAGGTTGAGTAATCGCTAACATTGAACGCTACGTGATAATACATATAGCTCCAATCTATTCCATCATATGCGGTATAAGACCCGGTTCCCTTAAAACTTATTCCGTAATAATCGTTTCCAGCTCCCGCATAGCCACTACCCGACCATCCGTTGGTTGCTTTTAAATTGTTCTGATAATTCCCTCCATAGTTATTCTGCAAATTCACGAAGTGAGAACTACTGGGCATTCCCCAATTACTGGGACAAACAGACACCCCCATTGTATAATAGATATTGCCATAACCACCCACATAATGTGTACCATTGGCCAGCCCGGTATAGTAATACAAATTATCAGCCATCCACCAGTTACCGTCGGGCATCAACACAGTCCGGTAAATCTGATTATTTCTCGCATCTTTGAAATAGGCTTCCCAGTTTTTTGCACCACCTGGCCGGTGTCCGCAAAGATGGGTAGCATCGCGGAACAGGTCGCTACCGGTATAGGGACAGAACGTACCGGGGCAGCCTGTAGCATCGGTAAAGGTTGTAGCGGCTATTTGCAGATTGGCTGCAGGCAATGTTTTGCCGGTAACCGTTTGTGTCGCTCCGCCGGACGCTGACAGCACAAAGGGAGGTGTTCCCTGCAAGCGGTAAGTAGTGCCGTCGGCAATAACATAGGGCGGCTGGTCGGTGACAAAAGCGCACCAATTGAATTTCTTCGGAGCATTGCCTAATTTTGCCGTAACTGTTGCCGATTGCCCATTTGTACCAGTCACGTAAAACCCTTTTGTATTGCCAGCGGCATACGTGCCATTGTTTACCGATGGCGCTACGCTTATCGTTGCACGCGTCCACGAGCTGCCGGAAGCATAGTTCCCGCTATTATCCACTTCACGAAACTCAATGAACGTCCATGCTTTATTCAAGTGGCCGACATTGTCACAACCATTCCATGTAAGCGTAAATGTAACGGTTTTAGTGGCGTAGTTTACGCTGACTTGCCTGGTCGATATACAGTTTCCGGCAAATAATGCATACGTGCATACGGCGCCAATAATAAACAGAAATAATTTTTTCATAATCATTGTATTTTAGTTTAACTAATTTTTTAGTTTTATTATCATAGCATTAGGATTGTTTTGTGTCCAAACAAACACTTTTATCTCTACATTTACAAAACAACCCCCTTGCTACGATTTTTATTTCGTTGTCATTTTGTTTCAATTTGTCTATTCGTGGAACTTGTGGGCAAAAAGAAACGTGAATTTTACTTATTGTCTAAAAGGTCTTCGAATACCCACACATAAATAAGCAAAGCTCACGTTTGCCACGTGTTACTTTCACTTTATTCCTTTGTGTGTAAAAAGTTTCGAAGTTTTTTAGACAGAACTAAAGTAAGCCAATTGAAAAGAACGTTCTGCAAGTGCAAATGTATGAAAAAAAATACAATCTGCAAATAGCAAATTAAAACGATGAAATGTATTTATGGGAAAGCAAAAAGAGAGATTGCACATCTTTCTGAGCAATCTCTCTTTCATTTGAGGGTAAGTATTCCCTTATTCTATTTTCCCCGGACGCACGTACGAACTGTTCAATCCGGCCAATACTTCTTTCGTAATATCAAGGCCAGGGTTACCTTGCAACACTACATTGGTAGTACCGTTAGTGCTGATGATGAGCGAATAGTTGCGCGATGCATTATATTCTTTCAAATAAGTAGTAATGGCATCGTAGATGCGGCGCAGCATTACACTTTCTTCTTCGCCCAATTCGGCGCGTTTATTTTCGACATATTGTTGCAGCGTAATTTGTTTTTGTTGCAATTGGTTTTGCAATTGTTCGGCTTGCGAACGGGTAATCAACCCTTTTTGTACTTTCTCCTGAAAGTCCATTGCTTCGCGTTCAAAAGCCTTGCCACGCTTTGTCAAATCTTCTTCGGCAGCTTTGGCTTTCTTTTCCATGTCCGTTTTCAGGTCGTGGAACATATCGTAGCCGTTTACCAGTGAGTCAATCTGGATATATACGATGCTGCCTGCTGGCGCTGCTTCGCCTGCTTCGAGCGTAGGTACTGCTACACCCGTGCCGCACGATTTGCTGCCGCAACCGCAAAAATGCAGGATATACAAACCAATTACTGCCACTACCAGGACAGCATTTACAATCAATAAGCCTTTTTTCATATTTTTCAAAATTTTAAGAATGACAAAGATACAGAATATTTTTTACTTTTACACCAATTGTCGCAAATACAATTGAATCGTATTTTCTAACCCATAGTATAACGCATCGCTGATGAGTGCGTGGCCGATAGATACTTCGAGCAGGTTGGGAACTTGTTGTTTAAAATACGCCAAATTTTCCAAACTTAAATCGTGTCCCGCGTTTAACCCAAGGTTCACGGAGGCAGCAGCCTGTGCCGCTTTCAAAAAGTTGGCGATGGCGGCTTCGCGGTTGGCCGCATAATGGGTGGCGTACGACTCAGTGTAAAGTTCCACGCGGTCTGCACCGGTGTCGGCTGCACGGCGCACCATGTCGGGGTCGGCATCTACAAAAATAGAAGTGCGAATGCCTTTTGCTTTGAACGTGGCAATAATTTCGCGCAGGAATTTTTCGTGTTTCACCACATTCCAGCCTGCGTTCGATGTAAGTGCATCGGGTGCGTCGGGCACCAATGTAACCTGATGCGGCACTACTTCGAGTACCAAATCAACAAACGAACCGACAGGGTTCCCCTCGATGTTGAATTCCGTCCTGAGCAACGGCTTCAACTCGCGCACATCGGCATAGCGGATGTGTCGTTCGTCGGGGCGCGGATGTACGGTAATACCCTGCGCACCGAAACGCTCGCAATCCAACGCCACCTGTACCACATTAGGAACGTTGCCACCACGCGCATTGCGAATGGTGGCAACTTTATTGATGTTTACGCTTAACTTTGTCATTTATTTCTTCAACCATTTATATACGGCACCTGCAAGAATAGCGCCTATAATCGGGGCTACGATGAACAGCCACAACTGGCCGAGCGCCCAGCCACCCACAAATACTGCTTGACTGATGCTGCGCGCAGGATTTACCGAAGTGTTGGTTACGGGAATACTAATCAAGTGAATCAACGTCAGTGCCAACCCAATGGCAATTGGTGCAAAGCCTTTAGGAGCGCGTTCGTCGGTTGCACCAAAAATTACGAACAGGAACATAAACGTCATCACAATTTCGGTGAGCAATGCCGATACCAATCCGAAGCCGTTCGGCGAATGGTCGCTATAACCGTTGGCTGCAAAATCGCCAATTTCCATACCACTGCATTTCATTACAAGGAACAAGATAAATGCAGCAAACACCCCGCCCAAAACTTGCGCTGTGATGTATGAAGCGATGTCTTTTGACTCGAATTTTCCACCGGCCCACAAGCCAATTGTTACTGCGGGATTGAAGTGCCCGCCTGAAATGTGTCCTACGGCAAAAGCCATAGTCAATACTGTAAGCCCAAAAGCCAAAGCCACACCGGCCAAAGCCACATGAGAGCCTGCCAATACAGCGGTTCCGCAACCGCCTAATACTAACCAGAAAGTACCGAAAAATTCGGCCGCTAAACGTTTTGAAGTGTTCATACGCGTAATAGTTTTTAAATTTATGAGTGCAAAGATAGGAATTTGATTTTAATTCACTGTTAGTTTGTAACCAAGCCCCTTGATGGTTACAATTTGTACGCGCGGGTCGTCCTTCAGATATTTGCGTAATGTAGTGATATAAGTATCTAAGCTACGCGAATAAATAACACCGCTGCTACCCCAGTTTTCTTCGAGCAGTTTTTTGCGGTCTACCACATTACTTAATTGGGCGCATAGGGCATGCAATATTGCATTCTCTTTTTTGTTGAGCGCTACCGTTTGCCCCATGCCGTGCAGTTCGTTTTTCTCTGCATCGAAACAATAGTGACCTATTTTAAAACCTTGATGAACAGGAGTTTCCGGTGTTTTGGCAGAAGAAGTGATATCGGGTGGCTGTATTACCGGTGCTTTCTTTGTACGGTGAATAGAGCGACACCATAATACCACACAACACACGGACAATAGTAACAAACAACTTGTCCACACCACCGTACCACCCATACGGCGCAATACTACCGAGGGGCCGAAATAGAGATTGGCCCGTAGCAGTTCCTTATCCGACAAGTCCGACACAATGATTATTGCAGGCTTACCGTTGCGCACCTTTTGATTCGTTGACACAGCCGTTTCCAACACCTCGCCCGTATGCACATTTACCCGCTCAATGTCGAACAGTACCGCCATATCGGCATCGTGTAGTACACCGGCGAACAGGTCGGACAAGCAATAGATATTCAGTGGCAGGATATGCTCGCGTAAATCCGAAAAAGCACGGTTGATAAATGTTTCCAACGAACGCCCCGATTGGTTGCTATATACAATGGTGTCGGGCTTAGGGCATTTGCGGATAATCAAAATTTCTTCGCTACCGCAGCTCTGAATGGTTACTGCGCCAGGGTTGATAATATTGTTGACCGGAATGCGATACGTTTGTTCTTTTTGGCGGGCCTCGTTAAAAGCCTGTTCCACACTGACTACCAGGCCTGCGCGACTCATTCGGTAGGCGCGGTTAACCCAAATAACTTGCACACCCAGCAAAAGAACAATGCCTAAGAGGGAGAAAAAAAGTGGTCGAATAGGTCGTTTGAATGAAATCATGTGCAAATATACAATTAAAGATTCAGAAAATGACTGTACATATTTAATTTATTTATTATTAAATTAATAGGCATATTTTTTGACATAAAAACGACTATTTTTTGACATTAATTTGACATATTGACTGCAAATTTGACACAAAAAATACCATCTTTTGTAGTCAAAAATTTGTGGAATAAATTTTGAAATACGACCTTTGCACCATAAAAATTTTAAACACATTTAAAAATTATGAAAAAAATTTTCCTACTAGCCATTGCCTGTTTTACATTGACGATCGCCGCCAATGCCCAACAAGCCGACACTACTATTAAATTCACATCCGCCACACACGATTTTGGTGAAATTAAACAGGGCATACCTGCCACGTACAAATTTGAATTTACGAACACGGGGAAAGAGCCTATTATTATTCAAAATGTACAACCCTCGTGCGGTTGCACTTCTCCCAACTGGACTAAAGAACCGATTGCACCGGGAGCCAAAGGAGAGATAGAAGCTACCTATAATGCAGCAGCTATTGGATTCTTCAACAAATCATTGACCGTAATTTCCAACGCCTCGCCTTCTATGCTGATATTGCATATCAAAGGCACTGTGGTGATGAAGCAAGAATAATGTAACGCGCTGAAATACCATATAGAAAGCCACTCTTCGGGGTGGCTTTCTTGTTTTAAAATTTTTCGTATATTTGTAGTGTTGTGTTCACAACATAAATGTGTTCTCTATATTCATCCACTAAAACAAGTTCCATTATGAAAGACACGCACAAATTTACCACCAATCAGGGTACGCCGGTAGACAACGACCAAGCTTCTATCACTACCCAGAGTCCGCACATGACCCTACTTTCGGATACGCACATGGTCGAAAAACTGGCCCACTTCGACCGCGAGCGTATCCCCGAACGGGTAGTACACGCCAAAGGCGCCGGCGCATACGGCTACTTCGAAGTAACGCATGATGTAAGCCAGTATACCCGTGCTGCATTTCTATCGAAAGTCGGTAAAAAAACCGATTTATTTGTTCGCTTCTCCACCGTGGGTGGCCCGCGTGGTTCTGCCGATTCGGCCCGCGACCCACGAGGATTTGCCGTGAAATTCTACACCGAAGAGGGCAACTACGACATGGTTGGCAACAACACGCCGGTGTTTTTTATCCGCGATGCCATTAAGTTCCCGGATTTTATCCATACGCAGAAGAAGAACCCGATGTCAAACCTCGACGACCCCGATGCTTTCTGGGATTTCCTGTCGCTCACGCCCGAAAGCATGCATCAGGTAACGATTCTTTTCTCCGACCGCGGCACACCTTCCACCTATCGCAATATGCACGGTTTTACTAGCCACGCTTTCATGTGGTATAACGAAAAAGGCGAACATTTTTGGATTAAGCTGCATTTCAAAACCGACCAGGGTGTTAAAAATTTCACAATGGAAGAAGCGGCTGCTATGGCTGCCCACGACCTCGACCATGCCACGCGCGACTTATTCGATAACATCAAACAAGGCAATTTCCCGTCATGGACAGTATATGTACAAATTATGAAACCGGGCGAAGAAGGCCGCTACCCGTTTGATGTGTTCGACGTTACAAAAGTTTGGCCCCATGCCGACTATCCGCTCATCCCGTTCGGCAAAATGGTGCTCAACCGTAACCCCGAAAATTATTTTTCGGAAACGGAACAAGCTGCATTCTCGCCAAGTAATATGGTGCCGGGCATTGCCTCTTCGCCCGACAAGATGCTGCAAGGCCGCCTGTTCAGCTATCCCGACACACACCGCCACCGCTT
>JAVBNJ010000016.1:0-11226 GCA_031551625.1 Bacteroidales bacterium
AACCCACTGCCGACCAGCAATAATATTACGATGGTAACTAATGCTGCCGTGTGCGGACAGGGAACGGTTATGTTGAACGCCACGCCTGCTGCCGGTTTTACAACTCGCTGGTACAGCGATGCCACATTAACTAATTTCTTATTCGAAGGTAACATTTATACTACACCGGTAGTAAATACTACGACAACTTATTATGTAGTGGCAAAAAACACCTCAACGGATTGTATCGGTAATGTCACAGCAGCCAAACAAATGGTTGTCACCGTCAATCCGCTGCCTACCGCCAATGATATTCTTTCGGTAGCCAATGCAACTGCATGCGGGCAGGAATCAGTTACGTTGAATGCCACGCCTGCAACAGGTTTTGCAGCCCGCTGGTACAGCGATGCGGCTTTAACTAATTTCTTATTTGAAGGAAATAATTATACGATACCGGTATTAAACACTTCGACTACTTATTATGTAGTGGCAAGAAATACCACAACAGATTGCATCGGCGATGCTACAGCGGCCAAGCAAGTAGTGGCTACGGTTAACCCGCTGCCGACCGCTGGTGACATTACCTCCGTAACAGGAGCTACGGTATGCGCCGGAAACACAACCGTTGTAAGTGCCACCGCTGCTTCCGGATTTATACCCCGCTGGTATTCCGATGCCACACTTACTGATTTCCTGTTCGAAGGAACCAATTATACAACACCGGTATTATACAACACTACCACTTATTATGTAGTAGCCAAAAGAGTAAGCGGTAACTGTACGGGCGATGCATCCTCTGCGAAACAAGTAGTCGTTGTAGTCAACCCACTACCGGTATTACCGGACTTGCAAATAGCAGGAAAAACCACGATAGACAGGAATACCTCTACCACGCTCGAAGTAATAACACCAGTAACAGGAATAATACGCTGGTATGAGTTAAATCAAACCTATCTACTGCTCCATGAAGGAATGATTTATAAGACGCCGAACCTCGCCCAAAGCACCACTTACTACTTGCATTTAGTAAGCCCCGAAGGTTGTGAAAGCACCATGCAACAAACAGTAACAGTAACCGTAAATAATGACATTTTCATTCCGGAAGGTATTACACCCAATAACGATGGTTACAACGATACCTGGGTAATCCGTAATATAGAACAATACCCGAACAATACAGTGACCGTTTTCAACCGTTGGGGTGAGAAAGTGTATGAAAAAACCGGTTACAACAATACCATGCCCTGGGATACCTACCCGAATACCGGGCTCCGGTTGGGAACCGGAAAAGTACCACGCGGAACATACTTCTACGTGTTACAATTGAATGACTCCAGCCACCGTGTCTTCAAAGGGTACATAGAGATTATCTACTAAGCAACAAAAGGAAGACTGACTATTATGTTACGCTATACCATACATATAAAAAATAAGTACATCGCCTATCGCCGCCTACTGGCGATTGCCGCCACACTACTTTTGGCCGGTTGGTACACACCGGCGCGGGCTCAATACGACCCCGGATACACTCACTATATGTTCAACGAAATTTTTGTGAACCCGGCCTATGCGGGCGCCAAAGACGCTCTCTCCATTACCGGCCTGGTACGCGACCAGTGGAGCGGCTTCACCGGCGCCCCCCGCACCATTTCGTTGAATGCACACACGCCGCTGGCACAAGATAAAATCGGGTTAGGCATTGGCGCCACCTATGAAACCATAGGCGTTCACCAACAGACTTACGGTATGATTGACTTCGCCTACCGTATCCATTTCCCAAAAGGGATATGGGCATTAGGGCTGCAAGGTTGCTTCGGTTACCAAACAAACCGCTACAGCGAACTGAAGAACATGGAAACCGATCCCGGACTGGATCCGCTGCTGCAAAACAACCCGGCGAATTTTGTAGCCAATACCGGCATAGGAAGTTATTACTACACAAAGAATTTTTACATAGGGGTCTCCATTCCCCGTATTTTAAACAACGATTACATTGGCGGAGAAAACAAACGATTAGATATACGCGACTGGACGTATTACCTCCAATCCGGCTATGTGTTCCACTTTGACGAGAACTTCGAGTTTATGCCGTCTGGGATGCTGAAACTAACTGCCGGAGCAAAACCGCAACTCAACATATCGGCTATGGCGTTGCTATGGCAAACATTGTGGTTGGGTGCCGACTATCGTACCGATAATTCACTGGCGGCGCTAGCCGGCGTGCAATTCTATAAGAAATTTCGCGTAGCTTATTCCTACGACATGAATCTTAGCAATAATACCCGTCAATATTTGGGAGGTAGCCACGAGGTATCATTTACCTATACATTCGATGTACTGCACAAACGGGTTGTATCACCACGTCTATTTTAATACCACCATGAAAACAGCAACCATCATAATATTCATAAAGCGTACCGGCCTTCTGTTGATCGCAGGACTTTACGCAACCATACTCGCGGCACAACCCGGCTTGCCGGCCGACAGTGCCCGTTACCGTATTACGCCATTGGAAGTAAACTCCGGATATGCCGATTGGGGGGCATTTGAGTACAACAACCGCCTGGTGTTTATAAGCAACCGCCCGGAGCCGCGTACCTCCCGTCTGTTACATCATATCGATAACCAAACAAACGCCGACTTTTATACTGTTTACAGTGCCGAACTGGATACAACCGGCAATACTGGCGCTATAAAACGCTTTGCCGCAGAGCTGGACAGCCGGTACAATGTAGGGCCTGCCTACATATCGCCCGATGGAAACACGCTCATTGTCACACGCAATGTAGCTAAGAAAAGCGACAGCTATAAGGAGAACGGGGAACACTCCTTCGTATTGCAGTTATTCTTCTATACCCGCAATACCAAGCATAACAAGTGGGACAATATGACCGCATTTGCTTACAACAGTAACCGGTATAACTGCGCCCATGCATTTATGACACCCGACGGACAGCAACTATTCTTCAGTTCCGATATGCCCGGTACGCTGGGCAGCATGGATATATTCGTATGCCAACGCAACGGCAAAGAGTGGAGCATGCCGAAAAACCTGGGCAGCCAGGTCAACAGTGCCGCCACCGAAATATTTCCTACTATCAGCAAAGACGGCAAAACCCTTTACTTTAGCTCTAATCGCCAAGGCGGACTGGGCGGATTGGATATTTACCAGATTACGCTACCGCTAACGGATGCCGGCATTGCGCAAAACATGGGGGCACCCGTCAACTCGCACTACGACGATTTCGGATTAGTATTCTATAAGGGCAACGAATACGCTTTCTTTTCATCAAACCGGCCATTGGAAATAAACGGCCGTGCGGATACCAGCGACAATATTTACTGGCTACAGGCTATGGTACCGGAACCCATTTCGCCGGATGCCCATACTCCTGGAAACACAGTCTATACACCCCTGCCGGAAACAACGGCATACACCGTGATTAAGGGAACGATTATAGATCCGGATAGGCAACCGGTACCCAATGCCGAAATTAGTATCACCGACCACCATGGGAACAGCTACTATTACCGGACGGACAGCAACGGGCGCTACGTATCGCAACCGGTTCCAACAGGCCAAATATGGGAAATTAAAATCAACCAACCTTGCATGAAATGTGACCCCGTATTGGTAAATACGACCGGAACCACCGGAAAGGTTCAACCGGAATACACAGCCGACATGGTATTGCACTACCCTCAACGGATGAGTCTATCGGCCGAAATATTGTTCGATTTCGACAAATATGAACTAACCCCCGAAGCCAAAGAAATTTTAGACAGGCTGGCCAACACCCTGCGCTCCCAAGCCGATGTAACAATGCTCATAGAAGGACACACGGACGCGCGAGGCACAAAAGAATACAACCAAATTTTATCCCTGCGCCGTGCTAAAGCTGTGGCCAATTAATTAATGAAAAAAGGAATAAAAGCCAATAGAATAAAAGTAGAAGGATATGGATACAGCCGGTTGATAAATCAATGTAAAAAAGGGATCCCTTGTACTGACGAAGAACAGCGAGCCAACCGAAGGGTTGAGTTTCTGTTCAGCAAAAAATTAGAATACATTACTCAATAAGCGTCATTTTGTAGGTTTGGTGACGCGAGGAAGGTGTAAGATCATTTTGGTTTTACACCTTCCTTCTTTTTACAACTAATCAAAAACTGTCAGATATAATCTTGACTATTACAATTTAATAATCCGTCCAACTTTTTTGGGGGGGGACTTCACTCTTTCTATCTTCGCACATAGAATCTCCAATATACCAGCAGCATTAAAGTTCAATTTGAAGTGCCTATGATTGTGGTAGGCATATCCCTGCTCTCGGTGGATGCGCAACCACGCCGAATCACATACCTCGTATGCTGAATCGTCTCTTTCTTCGTTGCTAAGAAAATACTCAGCACGTTGCCACTGAAACGCTAATGTATTGCTGCACATAAAGCACACTTCTTCATCTTCCAAATCGGTGAAACAAACAATGAGTGTATAATCATCTTCAATATACAAAAGGCGAACTCGCTCACCATCGGCGACTGTAAATCCAAGGTTCACATGTGTAACTACAGTGTCTGGCAAAGCAATCTCGTGAAGAACACTTTTGTCCTTTCCAAAATTTTTCTCAATATGAGAACTAATACTTTTTTTCCTCATATAAACATTATGATTTTTCAGATTAGCAACATATTCTGCTGAAGATATTTTCGATCTGCCTGAAAGCAGGCAGGCAGTTAGGTATAGGCTTTCATGTCAGTCGTCATCAAAATAATTTTTCAATTCTGTCCCAATACTCTCCACTGCTCTGCAAATCATCAATTTTCTCCTCAATTTTTTCTATATCATTACTTAGTTCTTCGCCAAAGAAATCAAATAGATCATCAATCGGATGTTCTTCAACGAAATTTATGTTAGATTTCAGAGTATATTTTCTCTCCACTAAAGATTTGGCTTCATCAAAGAGATTCAATAATTTTTTTGAATTTGTTTTTTCAATTGCACTTCGAAATCTCATTATTTCATTCAGGTTATTGTTGTAGAATACAGACAATAATCCGTCATTGAGGATTGCGCTTTCAAACTCTCCAACCAAGTATACGATTTTTATATTTTCGGGAAGAGAATCAATAATCTCATCTCTAAAATCAAAGAATTTTAGAATAATGTCATCCACTTTGTTCCCAACTTTTTCAGGTATATCTTCAAATGGGATGTTATTAAAATCTAATTTAGATAATATGTTTTTATAATTTTTCATATCACTTATATTTTATTCAATTTTTCACCTTATTGTCCACACGCTGTCGGGCTTGCGTCCAACATTTTTGTAATGGCCGGCAGAAGCTGTTCTTCAAACCGGTTTCGTTCTTTATCATATTTGTCTTCCCGGAAGCTCTCGGAAATTTTTAAATTTTTGCCGAATACATTACGTTTCCGTGCAATGCAATAGCAAAAACACCCATCTTCTCCTTCTGTTATAATGGAATGCGCATCTTCAAAATCCATGACTTTTACTTTGAACAGATAAGGGTATTTTTTGAATATAATCCTGCTTCTTGCATCAAAAATCAAAATAACTCCATCAGTAAAAAAGATTCTATAAGTACCTACAATTATCAGCATTATACCAATAGCTAAAGCGAATAACCAATTATCATACATATTCAAAGGGTATTTCCAAATAATGATTGCCACGCTAAGCAGGCACCCCGCTAGTATCAACCATTTATCTATTTTAACTCCCCGCCCGAAAGGAGCATAAATAATATCCTCCTTTTCAGAAGCATATAGCACCTTTTCTTTTTCAATAGGCACTTTAATTTCACGAGTATCTGCCATTATATATCGGATTTCATCACATAAAATTTGGGCGCTTCGTGAAAATGGACCATACTGCCATATCGCACATTCCTTCGTTTTTCCGTCTTTTTCAAAAACCATATTCAATATGCTTCCAGAAGTAAAACCTCCATATTTCATTTTAGTCATGCGGAAATTTTGAAAGTTGTCAAAAGAATAAATGTCCGGTTTATTAATTCTTGTAAATGTAATGGTTCTGGCACCAGCATCTAGTATTATTTTCGATTTCATAGTGTATACTAGTAAAAAAAGGCTCAGCAGTATCGCACTAACAGCTCCGAAATACATCTCATATTTGAAGAAAAATATTCCAAAGGCGATGCCTATGATAGCTACACTATATTTTCTCAGCAATTGCTGTTTTAATAGGTATTGATTGCCTTCTTGTTTTAAAAAACGGAATTCTGTCATAGTAAAAAAATAGGTAGTTAATTATATGATATTTTTATACACCGAACGGGGACTTTTGATCCCCGTCCAGCCCAACTTAAAATAACACGTATGACTTACATCACAATGTTCACAATAATACACCAGATACCTACAATGATACCGAAGATACCCAGCTTGCCTTGCATGGCAGCCAGTTTGGCACGCAGCTGTTCGCCTTTGGCTTTAGCTGCTTCGTTCTTCGATAGCAGGTATTTGCTGATAAGGCCGTAGCCCAACATGAAACCAAGGATAGCTTCTACCAGCGAGGCAGCCAACCAAGTAATCCACCAGATAGCCGACCACATGCTATGGCCCAACAGACCAAGGTTCAACACGCAGCTAATGATTCCCCACACGCCCCAGATACAGAACACAAAGCCAATCCAGCCTTGGTAAGGAGCTACTTTGTCCAACAATTCCTGCGCATTCGGTTTTTTCGAAAGAATCAAGCTCGGCACAGCGATCAAGCTCAACAGAATAAGTGTAATTCCGTACAACATAGTTTTTTTTTGTTTTTAGTTAGTAATTAAGTTTTTTGTTTAGAAATATATTTATTTTATAGTCAAATGCGACACCATCTGGATATAATGATCCGGCAAATCAAGTTTGCGAAGTTGTTCGGCATCCACTTCAACACCCAGTATAATCCGGTTCTTCTTGATCGGTTTTTTGTCAAGATAAACGTTCTCTATAAAATCGTAGTTCAATACTTTCGATATGTTCATTAATAATTCAATGTCAATACTTTTTTGGGCAAAGAGAAGATACAACGTCGAACGGTGAATATTTATCTGCCGGGCAAACGAGGCCTTAGTCAGTGATTTATCCACTCTTCGCCGTTCTTCAAACTTCTGTTTAATCAATTCTCCTATGTGAATATTCTTCATAGCTCTAATATGCTCCTCTTTTAAATTGCAAATTTACATTCCAATCGCCAAAGTTAAGTGCATCAATCTGTGATAAATGCAGACAGTTGCGATATAAAAATCGACACTCTACGATATCATCCGTTGCGGGAACAGCTGCAAACAGTTAGCTGGCAACGGTAAACAACCCAACTCGTCCACCTCAAACTCCACCCCCACAAACACCTTATTGGCCTGCGCCACCGGACGCTGTAGGTACACGGTCTCTATAAAACTGTAACTTAGCACTTTCGAAATATTAATAAGCAACTCTATATCAATACTTTTTTGACTAAACAAAAGATACAAAGTAGAACGATGCACATTTATTTGACGGGCAAAAGATGCCTTCGTCAAATGCTTGTCTACTTGCTGACGCTCTTCAAATTTTTCTTTGATCAACTGACCGATGTGAATGTTTTTCATGATAAAATAAATTTAAAGGTAAATGACACTGCAAAGGTAAAGCAACCATGCTAAGTGAACACGCATACAATGCAATACAATCTGTTTACGAATATCAATTCCTATGTATACACTTTGTATACAAAGTGTATACATATATCAAAATTTTCATTATCTTTGTACTCATAATCAACCTATTCACATGAAATTCAAAATTATTACACTTTTTTTATTTTGCAGCTATTACCTGGCAGGGGGGCAAAGTTTCGAGATTCACAAACTCGAATCGGCTGCAACGGCCAGTAAGTCTAATAAAGATAAAATTAAAGCATTTTCCGACTTGGGGAAAGCACTTCGCTATAGCAATCCCACAGAAGCTAAAGCGCGTTGCGAAGAAGCTGTTTACCTTAGCCAGCTAATAGACGATAAGCAATATGCATCCTACGCTTGGTCGGCTATGTGCTTCGCCTGCCAAAATGAAAAAGATGCGATTATACATAATGCAGTTGACAGCACCTTAAAATATGCCGAGCAGTCTGGCCTAATTTCAATAAGAGGCAACGCTTATTATACAGCAGGATACTTTAAAGACGATTATGAGGGATCTCCAAAATATCTGTTAAAAGCTATAGAGCTGCTATCGGATAAAAAAGAGAGCGATGCATTTGATTTGGTGGGTAAAGATAAAAAGAAACTAACCATCGCACATGCTTATTACTTACTGGCAGAAAAATGCAGACAATATGATGACAACTTAACTAACTACGAAAAATATGCCCGTATGTTATATCGCTTTGCGCAAAAAGAAATAACCGGCTATGACATTGAATGCTTGAGCGAGTATACGATAGGTAAATTTTTAGGTTATAGATTCGAGACCGAAGGCAACCGGAAAAATTTAGATTCTGCCGTCTTCCATTTAAGCAAAGCTGTGGAAACATTTGAAAAGTATGAATCCGCGATTGGCGAACGTTATATAGGAGGATTGGCAGCTATACAACAAGCAGCACTCCTTTATTATAATTACCCAAACACCCCGAAAAATACAATCCTCAAATTATTAGACAAGGCCCACGAATGGGCCAGCGATATCCGCGATTATGAAACATTAGATAGATATAAAAGACTACGGCAAGAAGTGCAGACACAGGACCATACCATTGAACAGGAGAGTCCCCTGCAAGAAAGTTCTCCTCAGGTTATCGAACGGGTTATTATAGAACAAAGCCCTGTTTCGCCAGACTCCATCTACCGGATTATAGACTCCATGCGCCACGCTGCGAGTATCCAGGAAGCTACAGCCAAAGAGGCGGTCAATGGAGAAAGCCAAAAAACAACTATACCTTTTGTAATAATGATAGGTATCGGGGTGCTATTCTTATTAGGTATTGCATTTTTATATTTCCGCTTCCGCAAGCGAATACCACACACACCGTTGCAGACAGTCAACGAACATGAATTGCTACAACAAAACGAGCTGCTGCAAAAAGAAATACTTGTCACGTCGGTACAACTGCAGGAGAAAAACAAAGTACTGCAGGAAATTGTGAAATTGCACCCCGACAAGCAGCTCGAAAAAATGATACGCGAGAACCTGCAGTCCGACGAGTATTTCGAAGAATACCGCACGCTGATAAAAGAAGCTCATCCCCAATTCTACAGTTCGTTGCAATTGCAGGCCGAAGGAAAACTAACCGACCTCGACCTGAAGTATTGTACCTACATTTACATGAAAATTCCGTCGAAACAAATGGCAAATATGCTGCACGTAGAATACAACACGGTACGGATGACCAAGTATCGCCTGAAACAAAAGTTAAACTTGGAAAAAGACAACGACTTGTATGAATTTATTCAACAGTTGGCATAGCCTCCCTACCCTTCGCTTGCCAAAGGCTCCGGCAAGGGTTGCAGGGAGTTTTCTTTACATAACAATTGATACACTAATGTTCCCCACACCACTGCACACGGCAACGCTTTCAAGGCGTATGGCATAATAAAATTCTTGTAGAGGTAGGCCGGGAACAAATCCGACGGTGAGAAACTGGTAATAAGCAACACAAATACCAACAATGCCACTGCATAAGCAGAATAAGGCTTGCGCTGTATGATGAACCACACTGCTACACCTGCCATGGCAATAATGTAGGTCGATGATTCGGAACCGGAACTGAACAGCACCACAAACAACAGCGTAGAAGCCAGTATTCCCAACCGGTATGTGAGATGCCTATAATTTTTAATCTTACTATATTGCAATGCAAACAAAAATATTCCGGGAATCAGGAAAAATAAGTTCGACCACTCGCGATGATTGAAAACACGGCGGAATAGGCCCATTACCGAAATATCCTGTGCCATGCTGTCGGTATTCATCATGTTTTTATTTACCAAATCGAGATACCAATCCTGGTACGACTGGATAATAAAATCCGGCGACGAAAGCAGCATAGGCAACACAAACAGCAACACACTCCACCCGATAAACGAAAGAATTAGTTTTGGCTTGTTGCGCGAGAAAAAGAAAAATGCAAAACCAACAATCCCATATAACTTAATGAATGTACCCAGTGCAATGCACAATGCCGCCCACCCGTCTTTCCCTTTATGGATAAATGAAAATGTAAAAATGATTAATGCGGCAACCAGCGTATTGGTCTGCATGTTCGACGTGGCAGTTATCATTTCGTGCCAACAGATGTAATAAATGGCCACCTTCGCGCCCCACACCACCGGCAACTGGCGGATGGCCATATACAACACAAAGGCCAGCGAAACTCCCCACAGTATACTCCCTACTTTCTCGGGCAGCAAAGCAAATGGCGCTACCACAATGCTGAATGCCGGGCCATAGTGATTCGTATTAAATACGGTAGTATACAGGTTGACCTGTTCGATCGTATGCCAAAATACATTCTGAAACGTATTGTAATTACCGCTGATGCCACCCAGTGTCTTCTGCAAACTCATTAGTAGCGCGGCCAGCATCCATAGCCCGAAAATAAATTTCTCGTTCCGGAAAACCGGTTTAGAGAAAAAAGCACCAATAGCGCGAAATAGGTTCATAGTACGTTTGGGTTTTCTGTACAAAAATACAAAAAAGAATAAAAACAAAACGCAACTATATACTTGATGGCACTAAATTTATTGATAATAAATGTGTTGAATTTCGTAATTCGGATTTGGTAATTTAAGATAGATTTATTATTTCTACATTGTTAAACCACCCTTGCTTTGCCCACGCATCAATTACTTTTGCCTTACCGGTTGCTGTTAGTGATTTGATTCGTTCGGGGTTCAAGAATCAACTCCCCGTTGTTGCCGCATGCCGGAGGCATAGAAGCATCATTCAAAACATCAGCTAAAGCAAGTAATGCTGGAAAATAGAAGAAGTGAAATGGTAAGATTTTTATTTCATTTTTTTATTCTTTCTCAAAAATGTGTAGCGTATTATGATTATCTCTTACATAAATTCGGTTATTGGCGTACTGTAATTCCAATGGCCGGATGTTTTGTTCTTTATCAAAAACATGCATCCAAACTATTTTTTTAGTTGGAATATGAAATATTGCTACTCTACCACCACTGGTATTTACCGTGTTGAAAAAATAAATGTATTCTCCATCGTGTGCCCAATCTGAAGCC
>JAVBNJ010000008.1:0-5053 GCA_031551625.1 Bacteroidales bacterium
TTTTATGTTCATGCCTTCATGCAAAATTTCCAAAGATTGCGAATGGTGCACTCCACAACGGTTTGTAAAAACCACTGCATTACTGATTACTGCTTACAGGATTAGGGTTTGTTTCATCGCTCTCTATCAGCCCGTCGCGCAGGCGGATAATGCGGCGTGCATGTTTTGCAATATCTTCTTCGTGCGTTACTACAATAATGGTATTGCCTTTGGCATAAATGTCTTCGAAAAGGGTCATGATATCGACCGACGTTTTGGTGTCGAGGTTTCCTGTGGGCTCGTCGGCAAGGATAATGGACGGGTTGTTGACCAGCGCCCGTGCTACGGCTACCCGCTGGCGTTGCCCGCCCGACAGTTCGTTGGGCTTGTGATCCATGCGGTTCTCCAAATCGACATTGCGCAAGGCATTCAATGCACGCTGTTCGCGCTCGTGTTTCGAAATCCCCGCATATATCAACGGCAGCCCGACGTTGTGCAACGCCGAATAGCGCGGCAGCAAGTTGAATGATTGGAACACGAATCCGATTTCCTTGTTGCGCACTTCGGCCAGCGCATCGTCGTCCATGTGGCTCACGTTGGTGCCATTGAGGATATAACTGCCTGATGTGGGTGTATCGAGGCAACCGAGAATATTCATCAACGTAGATTTTCCAGAGCCCGAAGGGCCCATGATAGCTACGTATTCGTTTTTATAAATGTCGAGCGAAACCCCATTGAGGGCACGCACTTCCTGCGTTCCCACCTGGTAAATTTTTTTGAGGTCGGCAATGCTAATTAATGCGTCGTTCATAGGCGTTATGCTGCTTGTGCAGGTTTAATTTTTTCGATTATTTCGTAAGCCTCTTTGAAACCTTCCTGCACTACCGTGGCATTGGTTCCCCCATCGTAATAGCCGGATAAATGAAGAATTTCGTAAGCATTACTTAAGTGGTTCAATAATTTTTTATCCACTTTGCCGATATTTTGGCAATAGTATTCGATAGATTCGCGGCCTTTGTTTTTTTCAATACCTTTCAGTTGCAAATAGGCATCTAAAGCAATAAGGACTCCATTGTAAGCGATGCCGCAAGCTGTCCGTACGTATTTTTTATCATTGTAGTAACGGCCTTCCTTTCCCGCTTTTTTTAGTGTTTCCTTCGCATTGTCCATGTAGCGAATGGCTTCGAGGTAATTCTTCTTTTTCAGTTCTTGTTGCTCTTCACGCGACATAAATAATAGTTTTATAGTTATGGTGTACAAATATACGGAAATTGTCGGATTTAACAAAAACTTCATTTTTAAACACTCGTTTTTTAGTACCTTTGCACACAATAAATAATTGAAAATTGAATAACTGAGTAATTAATGTGTATGTGTAATCGCGATGATGAGCGCGCTCATCATAATCCTGAATCTTGAATTTTAAATTTTGAATCTAAATATGGCCAAGAAAAAAACAATAGCACTGGTGGCGCATGATAATCGCAAACGCGACATTATTGAATGGGTGGAGTTTAATAACGATGTGCTGAAGAAATATCATTTGGTGTGTACGGGTACTACTGGCGGGCTTATTTCGCAAGCATTACATCACAAGTTAGGCAAAGCGGCTGATGCTATTGATATCACACTGCTCAAATCGGGTCCGCTTGGCGGCGACCAGCAGTTGGGTGCTATGATTGCCGAAGGTAAAATAGATATGCTGGTATTCCTTTGGGATCCCATGCAGCCGCAGCCGCACGATGTAGATGTGAAAGCGCTGTTGCGTATTTCGAGCCTCTACAACCTGCCTACGGCGTGTAATCGCTCTACGGCCGATTACCTCATTTCATCGCCGCTGCTCGATAGCGACTACCAGCCGAAACTGAAAGATTTTTCGGAGTACCTGATGCGCCCGGTGCAGTTGTAAATTAGGAATTATTTATAAAGCAAATCTGTTTTCGTATCTTTGCCTCTTAATTTAGTTTATAGCTTTATGGGAATTGTAGCAATAGTAGGACGTCCGAATGTGGGAAAATCAACGCTGTTCAACCGTTTGGTGGGTATGCGGCAGGCCATTGTCGATGAGGTGGCCGGTGTAACGCGCGACCGCCACTACGGTCGTTGCGAGTGGAACGGGCGCGAGTTCTCGGTTATTGACACGGGGGGGTATGCGGTGAATACCGAAGATGTGTTTGAAGAAGAAATCCGCAAACAAGTGTTGCTGGCTATTGAAGAGGCCGATGTGATCCTGTTCATGGTGGACACAATGACGGGCATCACCGACCAGTGCCAATTGATTGCCGATATTCTGCGTCGCGGAAAAAAGAAGGTGATAGTAGTGGCGAATAAGGTAGACAACAACGATCAATTATACGGCATTCACGAATTTCATGCGCTGGGCCTCGGTGAACCACAGGCCATCTCGTCGGCCAATGGCACGGGTACCGGCGATTTGCTCGACGAAATTTTGAAATACCTGCCCGAAGATACTAAGGAGCGCGAAGAAGAACGGCATATTCCACATCTTACTATTGTGGGCCGCCCGAATGTGGGCAAATCGTCGTTGACGAATGCGTTGTTGGGCGAAGACCGCAATATTGTTACTCCTGTGGCCGGCACCACGCGCGATTCTATCAGTACATATTATAATAAATTCGGACACGAGTTTGTATTGGTTGACACGGCAGGCTTGCGCAAGAGGGGCAAGCAGATGGACGACCTCGAATTTTATTCCGTAATGCGCTCGGTGCGCGCCATCGAGTATTCCGATGTGTGTATCCTGATGATTGATGCCACGAAAGGAGTGGAGTCGCAGGATTTGAGTATTTACAATTTGATAATCCGCAATCGCAAAGGCGTGGTGGTGGTGGTCAACAAATGGGACCTGGTAGCCAAGGAAACCAACACGATGAAGGAATACAAGGAGAATGTCCTGCGTCGCCTGGCGCCATTTGTCGATGTGCCGGTTATTTTTACATCGGTAATTACCAAGCAGCGTATCCTTGATGTGTTGGATGCGGCCGCCAAGGTGTATGAAAATCGCAGCAAGCGTATTGCCACTTCGAAACTTAACGAGGAAATGCTGGCCGAAATAGAAAACTATCCGCCACCGGCTACAAAAGGAAAGTATATAAAAATAAAATACATTACGCAGTTGCCTACACCGTCGCCGTCGTTTGCATTTTTCTGCAATTTGCCGCAATATGTGCGCGACGATTACAAGCGGTTCCTTGAGAATAAATTGAGGCAGCACTTTGATTTCACAGGTTGTCCGATGCAGGTGTTCCTGCGGAAAAAGTAAGTTTGTTTTCTCACAAATTTTCCCACAAAAACACAAAACCCACAAAGATTTTTATTCCTTGTGGGCTTTTTCTTTTGTGCACCTTGTGTCTTTGTAGAAACCTATGACGGCCTACGGCGAATGGTGGTGGTGCTTACCAGTCCGCGTCCTTCTTTCACAATGTCGCCATCAGCAATGCCTTGCTGAACCATGCGGTCGAGCACACCGTTTACAAAAATGTGGCTGTTGTGCGTGCTGTAATATTTAGCGATTTCGACATATTCATTGATGCTTACTTTTACCGGAATGTTAGGAAACTCTTTGGCTTCGGTGTAGCCCAACACAATTAAATCCATGTCCATGACGGCTACGCGGTCGGCTTCCCAATTCTGCACAAATAGCATGGCTTTGTTCCAGTACTCGTGATAGTTTTTGAGGCCATGGGTTAATAAGCGCATGGCAAATTGCTCGTCTTCACGCGAACGGCGGGCTTGAGCAAGCGGTGTATCGGACGATTGTCCCATCACAAATGTGTCGAGCGTACGGAGGATAGAGCCCAGTGCATAGCCAATTTCGTCGGCGCTCCACCAGAAGCTTTGCTCTTCGAGCATATTTTCCAATATCGGATTATCTTCAAATTCGTACATGAAGAAATCTTTGATGAACTTCAAATCTTGTTCGTACGACTGGGTTTCCAGCTCCATGTAGTCTTTATAGTAATCTCGTTCTACCATGTGGTGGTAGATGTCGGTAATAATATTCATATTGTCGCCACCCCACGAAAGCCTGTGCTTGTCGCAATATTGCCGCAGGGCCTCGTTGCTGCGGATAGAAAATAATACATCGTTGTTGATGAATTTTTTGTTTGGGTGTGCTTCTTCGTAGGTTGGGCGAAATTTTTGTAAACCAATATTGATACGCTCTTCGGCGTAGTCAGCCACATGAATAACGGCAGAAAACAGGAAGTGGTACAAATCGTAGGATTTTTGTATGCTGAGTTGCAAATCTTTTTCGATTAATTCCATGTTCAATTCTTCGGCGCCAGCATTGCTGTAAAGAAGTTTTAATGTTTTGATGCGTAATAAACGACGGCTAATCATAGTATAATTAAGAATTAAAATTAAGAATGGGGTTTGAAAACGAGCCTAAGCTGGAAAGCTTGCCGGGTAATGTTTGTGAGTGGATAAGAACATAGTTGTTGTGTTTGTTTTTACCTTACAAAGGTAGCAAACATTTTCGAGTTAGGCAAATAAATATTGTGCTTCTTTGCGCAATGCATTAATGGCTGCTGCGGTGGGCAAGGCGTCCAAATCTTTGAGGCTTTCAATTAAATTTTTTGAGAGACTGATGGCAGGCTCTTCCGGACGCACGGTGGCCGCAGCTTTGTTGATAAGCGCAGTTGTTTCATTGCGGGCATTGACAATCAGTTGCCACGTGTCGATGCTTACGTAGAGCTGGTTTTGGATGGATTGCTCGGCCTCGTTGCGCACAGTGTCTAGCAGCAGCATTTGCAATTCGGATGCGCGGGTGGTATGGCGTGTGGTACGCACTACCAGTTCCATAGGCGAGATGCGCTCCATGAGTACCGTTAACTGTTCAATTGCATGCAGGCGTATGCGCACTGTTTCTTGTCGTGTGGCAATTAGTGTTTCGGCATTCCGGCGGCGCTGGTCGGCTTCAATCATGCGGCGGAGCACAAGGTACACAGCGGCCAGCATCAATGCAGCGGGTGCAAGTATAAGCAGAAGGGTGGTAATGTCGTTACTCATCGGGTCAAAAAAATAATATACAAAAGTAATAAAAAATATTT
Source organism: Bacteroidales bacterium (assembly GCA_031551625.1). Classification (GTDB taxonomy): domain Bacteria; phylum Bacteroidota; class Bacteroidia; order Bacteroidales; family UBA932; genus JAVBNJ01. The sequence continues at coordinate 5,052 of JAVBNJ010000008.1, forward strand.
GC
>JAVBNJ010000030.1:0-69426 GCA_031551625.1 Bacteroidales bacterium
CTTCCGTATTAGCACCAATCTCGTTATTTTTGATGATTTTTGGATCTTCAACTATCTGTAAAAAGGCAAAAACGGGCTTACTTCCACCATGGATTTCAACTTTTGTTAAAAACTTGATGTCGTCAACCTTATAGGCCGAGCAGTCCTTATGAAGGTAGACGATATTTTCATTAAAGGAACTTATGGGCAGGTGTTTTAGGGTAAGCATTTTGAAATTCCTTTTAAGTTTATGCAATTAGTTTATTTTATATAGGTTTTTGATTTAGTAAAGGTTAAATATTTTTAATAAAAGTGTCACAAAAAAGGGGCATAAAATGTGTTATATTTATAGTTAATACTATATATTTATGTCAACTATCCCCCCATTAAGTTAGCCTTGCTAATTTAACCCTGGTTTCCATGAAAATATATATTAAATTTCGCAAAAAAATAAATTAACTTAAAATAATCAATCATGAAAGCTTTTTTCTTTTTTCTCTTCGGTTTAACAGGTGTAACATCTTACGTGGCTTCAACATTTTTTAACAATTTACGATAACGCGCTTCATGGCGTTTTTCCACAGTACTCACCAGTTTAAATTTCAAAGCCACTTTCGGAAAGCCTTCTTCCCGGGCAATTTTTTCGAAGTCGCTATAGAGGACATCCCACTCTTCGTACTCGCCATTGGCGGCTTCCAAGAGGTTTTCGGCGGTGCAGCCTACTTTTCCGGCGGGGTAAGTAGCTGTAATTTCGACAGGGCCGCCCTCAAGGAATTTGAAAAACTCGGTAGCGTGACGCTTTTCTTCTTCGGCTGTTTCTTCAAAGAAGGCGGCTATTTGTTCGTAGCCTTCTTTGCGGGCTTGCTTGGCAAACAATTGATAGCGCATACGTGCCTGCGATTCGCCGGCAAATGCTTTCAATAAATTCTGTTCGGTTTTTGTTCCTTTAATTGATTTTTCTTCCATGATTTTTTATTTTAAAATTAATAATTTAGTTGGAAATAATCCCGCTTTTTGTACCGGGGTTATAGGTAACGCGATACTCTTGCAAGTGGCAGGTGTGACCGGTATCGTATGCTCCTTGCTGCAAATAATAAACTGTTTTGCAAACCGGACAGGTAGCCATAAGCTTATCGTCCGACAAGGTCAGTTTATTTGTTTCTTTATTGATATTTTTTGTGCACGCCGACGCATAGGCGCGGAACGAATCGTCGCTCAAGCGAACGAGAATAATTCCTTGCCCTTTGTAACCCCGGTTGGCAATTACATAAGCACCACCCACCCACAGGTTCGATGAATAGGGCGGAAAATTCATATCGAAATTAACCGGTTCTATTTTTTCGTATGGCAACAACTCCTCATACCCTTCTTTGACGCAAGTCAAGCAGCAAGCAGTAATTACCAACAAACAGAATATTTTTAGTATCTTTGTCATTCGCATGAACTTTCTTACAAAGATACTAATTTTTGCGATTATTTTGAGCGGCTGCTCATCATTGAAACCGCGCGTAGGAAAAACGACAGAAGAAATTCTGGAAATTAATACCCGCAACGAGTTGCAAAAGGAGCAGCAAGCCCGTGAAAAACGAACCAGAAAAGCGAAAGAAGAACGGGCCAAAGAAGAAGAAATATACCTGAAAGAAGTTACCAAGCAGCAGAAAGAAGAAGAAAAACTAGAAAAAAAAGCGTTGAAAGAAGGTAAAAAACGGCACGAGCAGTGGCAAAGCGAAGAAACAAAAAAACGCATGAAAAAAAATAAAAAAGCGAGCGAAAAGAATTTTAATAAAAAATAGTTAGAGTAGTCATATTAGTTAACGTAGATAGTAATTATGGAATCATTAATACCTATTCTTATTGGTGTAGCATTTTTTGTATTACAGGCCGTGGCTTCCAACAACAAGAAGAAACGGGCTGCGCAACAACGCAACACTCCGGCGCCCGGCCACTACCCCACTCCATCGGCAGCCCCCGCAAACCCGCTCGAGGAATGGGTGCGACGCATGCAGCAAGAAATGGCAGGCGAAAATGAAGAAGAAAATTATGCCGAAGAAGAAATAATAGAAGCTGAAGAAACAGTTGTTGCCGAAGAAAAACTATATCCGAAATATGTCGCTCCGGCAGTAGCAACAGTTGCTGCACCAAGCGTTCAAAGTACCTTAACAGCTACTGCCGAAACCCAATCGGATGAAGAAAAAGCGGCTTTTGCCGAGAACATAGCTACCAAGCCTCATCGGCTATTAGACCCCGAAACATTCGACATAGAACAAGCCGTTGTGTACAGCGAAATTCTGAAACCGAAGTTCAGCGAATAGCAATAAAAAGCCGGTTAATTGCTTAACCGGCTTCTTTCTTATTATATCTTACTCGTGAATTATTCAGCTACAATTTCAAATTTGAATTTGGCTTTGATATCGCGGTGCAGTTTAGCTTCGGCTTCGTAGGTACCGACTTCTTTCACGTGTTCCTCACCAAGGATTGTGATGTTGCGGCGGTCTACTTCAAAACCTTTAGCAGCTAATGCTTCGGCGATTTGGATATTGTTCACCGAACCGAAAATCTTGCCGGTGCTGCTCACTTTCGTAGCAATGGTAACCACTGCACCTTCCAACTTAGCAGCTAATGCTTGGGCTGCTTCGCGGATTTTAGCTTCTTTGTGAGCGCGTTGTTTCATGTTTTCGGCATGCATTTTTTTTGCCGATTCGGTAGCGATAGTAGCATAGCCTTTCGGAATCAAAAAATTAGTTGCATAACCGTTACGTACGCTTACGATATCGTCTTTGTGTCCCAATTTGGTCACGTCTTGTTTCAAGATAATTTCCATAACTTCAATCTCCTTCGTTTATTTCAACAAATCGGTTACGTAAGGCAACAAAGCCAAGTGGCGTGCGCGTTTCACAGCTTGCGATACTTTGTGCTGGAACTTCAACGACGTACCGGTAAGACGACGGGGCAGGATTTTACCTTGCTCATTCAGGAATTTTTTCAAGAATTCGGCGTCTTTGTAATCTACATATTTGATACCGGCTTTTTTGAAGCGGCAATATTTTTTCTTTTTCAAATCCACGGTAGGCGGATTCAAGAAACGAACTTCGGCGTTATTTTGTGTAGCTTGTGTACTCATGTCTTAGTCCTCTTTCTTAGTTGTTTTTTCTTTTTTTTCGCTGCGCGTATTGCGGCGTTTCTCGGCATACTCCACGGAATGTTTATCCATACTGAATGTCAGGTAGCGGATAATACGCTCGTCGCGGCGATATTGTATTTCCAATTTTTCGATCAATGCAGGTTCCGCCTTGAACTCAATCAAGTGGTAAAACCCTGTTGATTTTTTTTGAATCGGGTAGGCCAGCTTTCTCATACCCCAGTCTTCTTCGTGTACAATTTCACCTTTGTTTTCGGTGATAAAGTCACGATACTTTTTTACCGCTTCCTTTACCTGGCTGTCAGATAAAACGGGAGTTGCAATGAAAACGGTTTCGTAATGTTTCAACATGACTCGTTGTTTTTTGTTAATAATTTTTTACTTAAAGGGGTGCAAAGGTACTATTTTTTACCGATATGTGCAAATTTTTCAAAATATGTGTACATTTGTATCCAAAACAATTAAAAACAACCGATTATGGAATTGAATTTTTGTGTTCTCTTCGGCCACATCAACTGGTTGTGGCTGGCTGTGGCTACGGTGCTGTCGATGGCCATAGGTGCATTGTGGTATGGCAAGCTGTTTTCGAAGGCGTGGGTGCGCGCCAATGACGTACAAATGCCCGAGAAAATCGCCCAATGGCAAATGATTCTCCCGTTTGTGGTACAAATGCTGGCTACCGCATTATTAGCTGTATACATTTTTATCGCTGTACAAGTTAGTGCCTGCTTACTGGCGTTCGGCCTCCTTGCATTCCTGGGTTGGCAAAAATCTACGTTGAAGTACCGCATTATGGATATGAAAAAATTTATCACGGCGGCCTGCATTGATTTAGGATATTTTGCTATTGTATCGACCATTTGCATTTTGTTTGCGCAAATGTAAAAGTTTAACTAAAACTACGTTTAAAGGCTGTTCTAAAAGTTTAGGACAGCCTTTTTCTATTTAAAATTATCGTCGATAGAAATAAAGCCGGAGACCTCATTTATCCCAATAAAATGATGTATCTTTGTATAACTAAATGTTTTTGCGATGTCCAATAATTTGATTGATTTTGCCGCCGAAATTAAACGGCTGAAACGCGAAAAAAACGCCATCCTCTTGGCGCATTATTACCAACGCGACGAGGTACAGGATGCAGCCGATTTTATAGGCGATAGCTTGCAACTCTCACAGGAAGCCGCACGCACCAATGCCGATATCATTGTATTTGCCGGCGTAAACTTTATGGCCGAGACCGCTAAAATACTTTCGCCGCAAAAAAAAGTATTACTTCCCGATCTCCATGCCGGCTGTTCGCTCGCCGAATCGTGCCAGCCCGATGATTTTAAGAAATTTATTGATGCGCACCCCGGCTACACAGTTATTTCGTATGTAAATACCAGCGCCGAAATCAAAGCGCTAACCGATATTTGCTGCACATCGAGCAATGCATTACAGATTGTAAACAGCCTGCCGAAAGATGAAAAAATAATTTTTGGACCCGACCGGAACCTTGGAAACTACATCAAAAGTGTTACCGGCCGCGAGAATATGTTGATTTGGGATGGCGCCTGCCATGTACACGAGGCCTTTTCGGTAGAAAAATTAGTTGTCCTGAAAAGGAAATATCCCGATGCAAAAGTCCTGGCGCATCCCGAATGCAAGCAAGCCATCTTGCTACTTGCCGACCATATCGGTTCTACCGCAGCATTGCTGAAAGTGGCAAAAACCGATGCCGCACAGCAGTTTATTGTGGTTACCGAGCCGGGCATTATCCACCAGATGCAGAAAGACTGTCCCACGAAAGAATTTATTCCGCTACCGGGTGTTACAGCACCTGCTTCGGGCTTTTCCGACGACTGTGGTGCCTGTAACGATTGCAGTTTTATGAAACTGATTACGCTCGAAAAAATTTATCTTACACTGAAATACGAGCAACCCGAAATTTTTGTAGAAGAAGGGATACGGAAAAAAGCGGAGAAAAGTATTTTAAGAATGCTGGAAATGTCTAAATAACCACGTTTTATTATTATTGTTGACGTGAACAAAATAATAATACCAATTTTAATACTAAATGAAAGATTTCGATCCACATATAGAACGCGAGCAAAACGACGGTGATTTTGAGTCACAGATACGGCCACAGGAATTCGGCGAATTTTCCGGTCAAGAGAAAATCATCGACAACTTGAAAGTGTTTGTAAAAGCGGCCCTGCTGCGCGGCGAATCGCTCGACCATGTGTTGCTGCACGGCCCTCCGGGATTGGGGAAAACCACATTGGCACATATTATTGCCAATGAATTAAAAGTAGGTATGAAAATTACCTCCGGCCCTGTGCTCGACAAACCGGGCGATTTGGCGGGATTGCTTACCAACCTCGAAAGCGGCGATGTATTGTTCATCGACGAAATCCACCGGTTATCGCCGGTAGTCGAAGAGTATTTGTACTCGGCAATGGAAGATTACAAAATCGATATTATGCTGGATAAGGGGCCAAGCGCACGTTCCATACAAATTGACCTGAACCCGTTTACACTCGTGGGAGCCACTACCCGCAGCGGACTGCTCACCTCTCCCCTACGCGCTCGCTTTGGGATCCAGTGTCATTTGGAATATTACGATTCCTCGGTGCTCTTCCGTATTATCCGGCGCAGCGCTGCCATTCTTGATGTAGAAATTGACGATGATGCGGCACATGAAATTGCCCTGCGTAGCCGGGGGACTCCGCGTATTGCCAACGCCCTCCTGCGTCGCGTGCGTGACTTTGCGCAAGTAAAAGGTTCGGGAATTATTGATTTGGATATTACCCGCTATGCCCTGGAAGCCTTGAATATCGATAAACACGGGTTAGACCAAATGGATAATAAAATTCTATCGACCATTATTCATAAATTTAAAGGCGGCCCGGTGGGCATTACAACTATTGCGACCGCCGTAGGCGAAGATCCGGGAACCATCGAGGAAGTATATGAACCATTCCTGATAAAAGAAGGGTTCTTGCAACGCACACCCCGCGGTCGCGAAGCCACGGAACTAGCCTATAAACACATGGGCGCATTTGCAACAAGAGGGGATAGTATGCTGTTCTAATTCTTTAGTTGGCAGTTGGCAGTAAACAGTTGGCAGTGCTGACGCTACTATATTTTATATAATTTTACTGCTTACTGTTAACTGCTTACTTAAACCTACATGAAACACATGGCCCTTTTTATTGCTATCGTTCTAATTGTTTTTACATTTTCCAATTTTTATGTTATTTCACGTGGCTATCAGATGCTGGAAGCGCTTGGCCGGTACCGTTGGATTTACGTGGCGGCATTTGTATTGCTGGCTCTGACATTCCTTGCAGGCATGATTTTTAAACGGGGCTACGATACAGCTTTTACAGAAACCTTGTGGCGCATCGGTTCGTGGTGGATTGTGGTGATGCTGTATTCATTTCTCGCCATTCTCTGTTTCGACTTGATACGTTTAGTTTTATTGCTGTTCGGCAAAAAGTTATCGCTGATTTTTGCAAACTATGCGCAGGTAAAGCTACTTTTATCCGGCTTATTTACATTAGTATTACTTGTTTTAATAGCTATCGGCTACCGCAATGGAAAATCGCCGGAAGTAAAAACACTTCCACTAACCGTACATAAAAACGTGCCGGATACAAAAGAATTAAACATTGTTGCAATAAGCGATTTGCATTTGGGTACTGTATATACCGAGCGCGATTTGCAAAAATGGGTAACCAAAATCAACGACCTGCAACCCGATATTGTTTTTCTGGTAGGCGACACGTTCGATGATAATCCCACGCCGGTCATACGGAGAAACATGGGCGTTGTTTTCGAACAACTGAATGCACCGCTTGGAATCTATGCGGTAACCGGAAACCACGAGTTATTTGCCGATTATAAAAAATCAATGAATTATTTAGCACAACACGGCGTGCAGCCATTAATGGATTCTGTGATGTTAGTGGCCGATAAATTTTATGTGGTCGGCCGGATTGACCGTTCGATAAACGCCCGCGGTACGCACCGGAAAACGATGGCGGAATTGACAACTCCGCTAGATAAAAGTTTACCGATTATTGTGCTCGACCACCAACCGTACGAATGGGACGAGTCAGCTGCAGCCAGTGTCGATATACAGCTGGCTGGACACACGCACGCGGGGCAGTTATGGCCATTCAACTATATTACACGCGCCATGTATCAACAACACTGGGGCTACTTGCAAAAAGGGGCTTCTCATTTTTACACTTCATGCGGTATTGGCGACTGGGGTCCTCCTATCCGTATCGGAAGCCGCTCCGAAATTGTACAACTAAAAATTTCGTTCAATTAAGCAATGAATAAATACAACCTACTACTTATTTTCACATTGCTTGCCACCTCATGTCTTGCACAAGGCAAAGCCTCGAAAGGGCGCGCTGCCGAAGCATTCCATGACCCATTCGAGCATTTCAGTTTTGTGAGTTTCCGTTTCGACCGGTTAACGAACAAAAATAATACATTTGTAAACCATTATACGGTGCGGGCAGTAACCACCCGTTGGGCAAAACTGCACTTACGGATGAATGCTCCACTTGTAAACACGAATGTATCCGGCATCAACGAATTCGGATTGGGCGATATTGATATCCGGGCATTGTACAGCACCCCGGTAAATTTATTGCACAAGCGACTCTACTTTGCTACATCGTGCCAGTTATACCTGCCAACGGCTACATCTGACAATACAGGTGCCCACAAATGGCAGGTACGCCCGGGCATCGGACTTGTTTTCTTCCGTGGATCCGAAGAGGCTGTTACCGGCACTTACTCGCTGGGAGTGGAATATTGGGCATCGTTTGCCGAATCGTCAGGACACGCCCGTACCAATACATTAGCCATCATGCCGAACTTCGACTGGTGGTTTCACAAATGGTATATCGGATACTACGCCACATGGACCTACAATTTCGAAACCCACATGTGGGATATTCCGTTTGACGTAGAAGCCGGTTATACGATTTTCCCGCACATTACATTGGGCGCCGAGATTGTGCTGCCGCTCACAAATACTGTAGATTACAGAAACGACTGGCTGGTCAAATTACGTTATACATTTTGATATGCCATTTATTATGTATATTTGTCGAACAATAATTGTAAAACCTAACACCCATCATGAAAACAAGTTTAACAGTTCTTGCATTACTTATCCTGCTGGCAAGTGCAACAACCCTTGTTGCACAAACGACTGCTGATTCTACGAAAACAGAAAAACAGACAAAGAAAAAAATTTCGTTCCGCGATTCGCAGGACGGCGCTTTCGATGTCAGCGATTGGGTCATTGAATACAACGGGTTTATTCCAATGCCGTTTATAGTCACAGAGCCCGCACTCGGCGGATTTGGCGCCGCATTGGCGCCGATATTCATCAAACAACATGCACCGGTAATAATCAATGGAAAGCCACATGGCGTACCTCCCGATGTAACAGTCGCATTCGGCGGCTATACCCTCAACCACTCGTGGGCAGTAGGAGGCGGACGCATGGCAACCATCCCAAAATGGGGACTACGCTACAAAGTAATGGCGGCCTATGCAAACGTCAACATGGATTATTATAAGACATTGAATCTACCCGTACAGGGCGAAACCGAATTTAAGTTCGGTATTAATGCTAAAGCCATTCCGGTAATGCTATATCTTGGTAAATTATTCAAGGATCCCCGCTGGGAGACCGGGGTGCAATACACCTTTGCCTATACCGACATTGCTCCACAGCCGGATTTTGACAACCATCCGTATATCGACAGCCTTATCGGAGCCAAAGATTATCACAGCAAAATAGGCAGTTTAGGTTTCGCGGGCAGTTTCGATAAGCGCGACAATACATTTACGCCGAATAACGGGTATAAAATCTCCTTGAATTTTATGTGGAACAATCCCGTATTCGGCAGCGATTACAAATACTCGCAAATCGAAGGCGCCGCCTATTGGTATATTCCGGTTACCAAGTGGTGGATCTGCGGCCTGCGTGGCGACATGCAGCAAGTGTGGGGTGATATTCCGTTTTATATAAAGCCGTACCTCGACATGCGCGGCATACCTACCATGCGATACCAAGGCACGACAACCATGTTAGTAGAAACCGAACAACGGTTCGATGTGTACAAACGTTGGAGCATAATAGCGTTATTGGGAACAGGGAAAGCTTTCGACGGTTTTTCTAATTTCAAAAATGCGACATTGGCCTACAACTACGGGACAGGATTCCGCTACCTCATTGCGCGCAAACTGGGACTACGTATGGGTATTGACGTAGCAAAAAGCAACGATGCCTGGGGCTACTACTTTGTGTTCGGCAGTGGCTGGATGCGGCAGTAATGATTTTCAATGTTTAACATATTTTTCCTACCTTTGTGAAATTAAAAATAATTTTTCTAAATTAAAACTATGGAAGAAAAAGCTCCGCTACAAAATAACAATAACCAAGAAATAGACTTGTGGGATGTTTTTAAGAAACTAGGCGCTTGGATCAGACAAACAGTGGAATGGTTCTATGATGTCTTTCTTTTTGCATTTGTTTTTCTTATCCGTAAAAGCTTGTGGTTAGTGGGTTTTATTATTCTCGGCTGTGTATTGGCATTTTTTATGCACAAGACGATGAAACCTTATTACAATTCGAACATGCAGTTACGCGCCAATGTGATGGACAACGCATTTTTCGTGAACATGATTAACGACTTGAGCGGCGCCCGCGACTTGGATGCATTAACACAAAAATTGAACTTGCCCGATACGTCAATGGCCAAAGACATTCTCTCAATAACTGCGTGTTTCGGCGTAGATTTAAATAAAGACGGTATCGTGGACATGGTAGACATTACTAACAAATACATCCGGGGCGATTCGGCAAAAGCATCACAGGTTGTTCCCGGCTATTTCTACATCAATGCTTCCGTCTATTCAGACAAAGTGCTGCCTTACATCAAAAAGGGGATAATGAATATTATCGAGAACAATGTTTATGTTAAACGTTACAACGACGATCGATTCGTGCGTGTCAACGAAGCGGTAGCGACTTTAACTACGCAAATCAACCTTTTAGACAGCCTTCAAAAAGTGGATTACTTTGACCGCGAACGCCGTCAAAGTATTAAAGCAGGAGCCGGCCCATTGATGGTACTAAGCGAAAAAGATCAAAAGTTGTATCATGCCGATATTCTTACGCTCACAGAACAGCGCAGGGCATTGGAATCAAGCTTGATATTGGATCCTAATCCGGTAACACTTGTGAAAGATTTTTCGGAAATGCAGAGTCCAGTAAAATCGTTTGTATCGTATGCCAAGCCTATTGTTAGCACGGTTCTATTGGCAGGCCTTGCATTCCTAATTATATGGGATAACCGGAAGAAGATATTTCAACTGATTAATGAGAAAAGATAGAAAATTGCGGGAAAAGAATCCCGCAATTTTCTTTTATAATGCTTCGATGATTTTTGTAAATAACGTTGTCATTTTATTGGCGGCAGCATTGGCGGCACGAATTACATCGTTACCATCATTCACATAGTCGACCGGAAATTCGTGTGCTTCATTGGTAATAACCGACATGCCGAATACGCGAAGGCCACAATGCCGGGCAACGATTACTTCAGGTACGGTAGACATGCCTACCGCGTCGGCGCCAATGAGGCGAAAAAAGCCATATTCCGAAGGCGTTTCGTAGGTAGGTCCTGTACCTCCAAAGTAGACGCCTTTTTGCAATTTAATCGCTTTTTTCGCAGCAATTTCTTCTGCCATTTTTATTAATTCCAAGTCATAAGGACGTGTCATATCGGGAAAACGCGGGCCCATTTCTTCAATGTTTTTGCCAATAAGCGGATTCGGCAGCATGTTAATATGGTCACGAATAATCATCAAATCGCCGACCTTATAATTGAAGTTCACGCCACCTGCTGCATTTGATACGAACAGGTTTTTAATCCCCAATGTAGCAAATACCCGCACCGGATACGTAACCTCCTGCATCGTGTAGCCTTCGTAATAATGGAAACGGCCTTGCATCGCTATTACTTTTTTATCTCCCAATGTGCCGAAAATCAAATTACCTTTATGCCCCATTGCCGTAGAATGCACAAAGTGCGGAATATCTTTATAGGGTATTACTATTGGGTTCTCAATCTTATCAGCCAGCAATCCCAAACCACTACCAAGAATAATAGCCGTTCCGGGCTTTTCGTTATTTATCCGCTCAGAAATAAATGCGGCGGTTTCTTTGAATTTCACAACACGTTCGTCCATGGTAATAACTGAATTTAATTCGCAGGTTATCGCTTCATCAAGTCGTATGCCTTTTGGGCAGCGCGTTCAAGAATCTCGTCTTCGCCGGGCACGCAGCGGTTTTCCATCAGAATTTTTCCATCGCAAATGACAGTATCAATACTATCGCTATGAGCAGAATAAATTAAGTTCGAAACAAAATTGAAGTTAGGGGTGAATGCCGGTATCTTTACATCCACAATATTCAAGTCGGCCAAACATCCTTCTTTTATTTTTCCGGCATTTATTCCAACGATTTTTGCGCCGTTTTCCGTAATGCATTGCAATGCCTCGGTAGCAGGCATGGTTGTAGGGCTATTGCGCCATGCTTTTTGCACCAACGAAGCTGTTTTGGCTGCTTCGAGCATATCCAGATTATTCGACGATCCGCAGCCATCGGTACCAATCCCCACGGTAATACCTGCAGCTTTCATTTCTTCGTATTTGAATTGGTACCCCGATGTTAATTTTAAATTGGAATTGGGGTTGTATACCACCTTAACATCATTGGCAGCCAACATGGCTATTTCTTCCTCGTCAATCCACACACAGTGGGCAATAATCAACCGGGGCGACAGCAATCCTATTTTGTTTAAATAACGTACAGGGCTCAACCCAAAATCCTTTACCGAATTATCGTACTCCGTTTTTGTTTCGGCCAGGTGAAAATGGATTAGCGTATTAGTTGCTTTTGCAAAACCGGCCACCCATTGCAATGTAGCAGCCGACACGGTGTAGATGGCATGTGGCGCCATACAAAATGAAACACGGTCGCTATGCGGTATTGCAAAATACGTTTCAATTTCACGTTTAGCCCGTTTTGCTTTTTCTTCGTCGAAAAAATCAAACATTACAGGACCCAACACCGCACGTATACCCATTTCTTCCACCGCTTGCAATATGGCAGGGTAATGCATATACATATCATTGAAACAAGTAGTACCCGTCTTTATCATTTCAAGGCAAGCCAACTTCGTAGCCCAGTACACATCCTCGCCGGTAAGCTTCGCTTCATATGGCCAAATTTTTTCTTGCAGCCATTGCTCCAGCGGCATGTCGTCGCCGGCACCACGAAAAAGGGTCATAGCAGCATGCGTATGTCCGTTAATGAAACCCGGTATCACAGCCTTGCCAGTACCGTCAATTACCTTATCGGCGTTATCAATCAAGCCCTCCCCTACCCGTTTGATATACTTTCCTTCGATAAAAATATCAACCGGTTTTTGGTTAAGCTGTATGTTTTTAATAAGGATACTCATGGTAGATTTTTTTACCAAAGATATAAATTAAATTCAATAAAGAAGTCATCTCTACATCCCGTAGAATACCCGCAACAGCGCCTGGTGCCAGCGCGACGGCACAATTGCCTTGGATTTGGTAAACGTAACCTGCAACAGATTGCCTACTCGATAACGGAATTTCGGCCGCTTTGACCGGATAATTTTATAAATTACTCTTGCCAGTTTAACCGGCTGACAACCGTTGTTTTCTTCTTTTTCGATGAGTTGTAAACATTTTTTGAAGCGCGAACCATACCCGGAGCTACTGAGTGTGGCTTCGGACACCGTGCGGTTAGCTGTAAATCCGGTACAAAAATCGCCCGGTTCAATCACTGAAACTTTGATATTGAATGGATGTACTTCCATGCTCAACGCTTCACTATACCCTTCAATAGCAAATTTCGACGCCGAGTAAAACCCTTGGAATGGAATGCCCATGAAGCCTGCCAGCGAACTCATGTTAATTATTTTACCACAACGAGCAGCGCGCATGTGTGGTAACACGGCAGTGCAAGTATTGACTGTACCTAAAAAATTCGTTTGCATCTGTTGCTGGATTTCGGCGGGAGTAGCCAATTCCACCGCCCCGCCGATTCCCATGCCTGCATTGTTAATCAACACATCTATTTTTTCCTGTTCATCAATAATTTTTTGAACACCTTGTTGTATGGACTCCGGCTTCGTCACGTCCATTTGCAACATACGTACACCGTTGATATCATTGCAAGCCTTGCGGCTTGTGCCGTATACGACAAATCCTTTTGCCGCTAAATATTCGGCGCACGATTTCCCTATGCCCGACGATGCTCCCGTAATCAATACAACAATATTCATAATCTGTGTAATCTATAAAAACCTGCGCAATCTGTGTTCACTTAAAACGAATAGGCAATCCCTAGCCCCAACATTTCTTTAAACTGTACCTTCGGTCCCCGCTCGTTGCCATCGCCGTCAGTGGTTTTCACCGCATCGTCGTATCTCAACGAAAGATTCAGCGTAGTGGTAAGAAATTTATTAATCTTCATACTCACCAACACATCCCAATTAATTACTACCATCCCGAATGTTTCATAGGCCGAAAACAGGTCCAGCGTACTCATGATTTGGATGTTGTCCGTAATTTTTTTATCCAAGCCCACTTTGGCGTACATACCGATTTGTGATCGAATCCGGTCGCCGGGTTTCACCCCAAACGAACCTGCTTGCGAAAGACTATCGTCCAACACAAATGTTAAGCGATCGGTGAGCGGTGACACAAATACCGAAAGGAAATCGGTTGGTTTGTAATCAATACCAATTGCAAGATTCAAGTAACCGGGAGCCATCCAGTTTGAAATATAATTCTCATCGGTCGGATTCTTATACCCTTCGGCATATTGGGTCGAAAAATCCACCAAAAATGAATAATACAAGTTTTTGTTTTGTGCAAATCCTACTTTCGAAGTAAATTGTAACTTATCGGCACTCTTTTGCCAGTTGTTGGTTTTGGTATACAACATGCCGAATTCCGTGTTCAATTGGTTATCCCAAGCCCAACGGTTTTTCTTAAAGCTCAATTGTGCATTCAAATACACATTGGCCGCCACGGTATTTTCTCCCCCGGCAGACCAGTTCGATAATGCAGTTTGTGTAAAATTCAAGCCGCTGATACCGGTCAGCTTCCACGGCGATTTTGGAGCATCCGAATCTGCAACCATCGTTTCTGCAGCCATTGCCGTAGCTTCCTGCGATTTTTTCATGGCATCCTGCGCAGCCGTCAGGTCTGTTTGGGCAAATGCAGTAGTAGCAAATATAAGTGAGAGTGAAAAAATAAGTATACGTTTAGCTACGCTGAACTCAGCGTTGTGTTTTGATTTTAATAGTGTCCGGTTCATGCTATTTAGTATTTTGTTTTAACAAATCGCGAATTTCTGTGAGCAGTTGAACATCTTGCGGTGGTGCAGCAGGGGCTGCCGGTTCTTCTTTCTTTTTCAGTCTCGAGATACCTTTTACCAACATAAAAATACAAAAAGCTACAATAATAAAATCAAAAACCACTTGCAGGAAATTACCGTAGCCGATAACAACAGCCGGAGTACTCAAGCCTGTAGCCGCATCAACCGTAGCCGCTTTCAATGTAATGCTCAGATCTTTGAAATCAACACCTCCAATGAGTAAACCGAGTGGCGGCATCAGGATATCAGACACTACAGAACTTACTATTTTACCAAAAGCCGCACCGATAATGATACCAACGGCCATATCAATTACATTGCCACGCAAGGCAAATGCTTTAAACTCTTCTATTATTTTTTTCATCTCTTATGTGTGATTTACGCGAATTCAGGCGGATAGTCGCGGATTCAAGAACCAGCGAAATCCGCCTGAAATCTGTGTTAATTCGTGTAATCTATGAACTAGTCTTTTAGTTTAGCGCACAAAAATTCACGATTCATGCGGGCAATGTGGGCAATCGAAATATCTTTCGGGCACTCCATTTCACAAGCCTGCGTGTTGGTACAAGAACCAAAACCAAGCTCATCCATTTTGGCCACCATCGCTTTGGCGCGACGCGATGCTTCAATTTTTCCTTGCGGCAACAAGGCCAGCGAGCTTACACGCGCCGATACGAACAACATCGCCGAACCGTTTTTGCAAGTAGCTACGCAAGCGCCACAACCCACGCAAGCAGCCGCATCCATGCTTTCGTCCGATTTTTCTTTCGAAATAGGAATGGCATTACCATCGGGCACACCGCCTGTATTTACCGACACAAAGCCGCCTGCTTGCAAGATTTTATCGAATGCACCACGGTCTACCACCAAGTCTTTTACCACCGGGAAACCGGCGCTACGCCACGGTTCGATAGTGATTGTTTCGCCGTCTTTAAACTTGCGCATGTGTAACTGGCAAGTTGTAATATCATCGTCGGGGCCATGTGCACGGCCATTGATGTACAACGAACACATTCCGCAAATTCCTTCGCGGCAGTCGTGGTCGAACGCCACCGGACCGCCGCCCTTGCACCCTTTGTTTACCGCTACCGGATCACAACCTTCGCGCACCAGCTGTTCGTTGAGGATATCCATCATTTCGAGGAATGATGTATCGGCCGAAATGTTTTCGATTTTGTATGTTTCAAATTTTCCTTTTGCTTTGGCGTTTGCTTGGCGCCATATTTTTAGAGTGAAATTCATAATCTCAATTTTAATCTGTGAAAATCCGTGTAATCTGTGGACTAGTCTTGATAGTTACGAGTGGCCGGTTTAACAAACTCGTAGTTCAACGGCTCTTTGTGTAACTCATGTGCATTGTCGCCTTTGTACTCCCAAGTCGATACATACATGTAGTTCTTATCGTCGCGCAATGTTTCGCCGTCTTCCGTTTGCATTTCTTCACGGAAGTGGCCACCGCACGACTCATTCCGGTTCAGCGCATCCATAGCCATCAGTTCACCCATTTCGAAAAAGTCTGCTACACGCAACGCCTTTTCCAATTCCTGGTTGAATTCGCCATTTTCGCCCGGTACGTACACATTACTCCAAAACTCTTTGCGCAAAGCACGAATTTCGTCAATGGCTTCTTTCAACCCTTTTTCGTTACGCGCCATACCCACTTTGTCCCACATGATTTTTCCGAGGTGCTTGTGGTAATAATCTACCGGCTGTTTACCTTTCACTGCAAACAGTTTCGCCACTTTTTCCTTGATCGCTTTTTCGGCTTCTTCGAAAGCAGGGTGGCTTGTATCGGTTTTCTTCACCTGGATTTTGCCGGCCAGATAATCGCCGATTGTATACGGCAATACAAAATACCCGTCGGCCAAACCTTGCATCAATGCCGAAGCGCCGAGGCGATTGCCGCCATGGTCGCTGAAGTTGGCTTCGCCAATAGCGTAGAGGCCGGGGATAGTCGTCATCAAATTATAGTCAACCCACAAACCTCCCATTGTATAGTGGATGGCCGGGTAAATCATCATCGGCTCGTTGTACGGATTCACATCGGTAATCTTTTCGTACATTTGGAAAAGGTTGCCATAGCGTTCTTCAATCACATGCTTGCCGAGACGCTGGATAGCGGTCGAGAAATCGAGGAACACGGCCAAGCCTGTTTCGTTCACACCGAAACCGGCATCGCAACGTTCTTTGGCAGCACGCGAAGCCACATCGCGCGGCACCAGGTTACCAAATGCCGGGTAACGGCGTTAGAGATAATAATCGCGATCTTCTTCTGCAATTTGTGAACCTGTTATTTGTCTTTTGCGGAGCTTTTCCACATCTTCTTTTTTCTTGGGAACCCAAATTCGACCATCATTACGCAACGATTCCGACATCAATGTCAGTTTCGATTGCTGCTCGCCGTGTACCGGAATACATGTCGGGTGAATTTGCGTAAAGCTCGGGTTGCCGAAGAAAGCGCCTTTCTTGTAGCATTGCCAAGCCGCCGAACCATTACTGTTCATGGCATTGGTCGACAAGAAGAATACGTTGCCGTAACCGCCCGTAGCAATAACTACGGCATGTGCCCCGTGGCGCTCAATCTCGCCGGTAACCAGGTTACGCGCCAAAATACCTTTTGCTTCGCCGTCAATCATTACCAAATCCAACATTTCGTGGCGCGGATAGGATTTCACTTGCCCTTTCGAAACAGCGCGGTTCAATGTTGCATAAGCGCCCAACAACAACTGTTGCCCGGTTTGACCGCGGGCATAAAACGTACGGCTCACCTGCGCGCCACCGAACGAGCGGTTGTCGAGCAGTCCGCCGTAATCACGCGCAAACGGAACGCCTTGCGCCACACACTGGTCGATAATCAGATTACTTACTTCGGCCAAGCGGTACACGTTTGCTTCGCGGGCGCGATAGTCGCCGCCTTTAATGGTGTCGTAGAACAAGCGGTACACCGAATCGTTATCATTCGGGTAATTCTTTGCGGCATTAATACCACCCTGTGCGGCAATTGAGTGTGCACGGCGCGGAGAGTCGCTAATACAGAAAATTTTTACATTGTAGCCAAGTTCGCCAAGCGAGGCTGCCGCCGAAGCGCCACCCAAGCCGGTTCCTACCACAATAATTTCGAGCTTGCGCTTGTTCGCGGGGCTCACTACGCGGATCGCTGCCTTGTGGCGCGCCCACTTTTCAGCCAAAGGGCCTTCGGGAATTTTAGCAATCAGTTTTTCTGACATATCGGTTGATTTAATAAATTTTCAAAATAATCCGCGAATTTAATCATTTTTATGCGGTAAAAAAAATTGGCCTTATATTTGTAGCATCCTTTTATGTTACTATTAAAACAAAAAATCATGAGAAAAATCTTTACAACTCTGTTACTATGTGCATTAACACTCTCGTTAATAGCAGAGGAACCTGCCAAAAGCACCGGCAACGAAACACAAGCAGCCAAAGTAAAGCAGGCAACCGAAGCAAAAAACTATACGATTGAAGTCGACAGGGCCTTCCCCATGCGCGGACAGTCCATTAACCTCACTTCGTCATACGATCTGGCCGTGCGTGGCGACTCAGTTACTGCCTACCTTCCCTACTTTGGCGTGTCACAACGCGCAATATATGGCGACAGCGAAGGCGGCATCAAATTTGCCGAACCGGCTGCCAACTATAAAATTAGTTACAATGAGAAAAAACAGCAATATCATATCACTTTTGATATTCGCTCTCCAAAGGACTCTTATAAAATCTCATTGTACATTTTCACGAACGGCAGCGCTTCGGTCGATATTTCGCCTTCCAGCTCCGACTTCATTAGCTATCGAGGAGAACTTGTATTTAAAGACAATGAAAAGAAATAAAAAACCGCCGTTGCAAACAGTTTGCAACGGCGGTTTTTGTAATAGTTATCAACTGCAAATATTAGTCAAAAGTAATTGATGAAATTACAATAACCATTCCACTAGCTACATCTGCTTGCTTAAGATTTATCAAGATGTTTTTTACAGACTTCCCATTTACAGTACCATTAGCAACTGCAGCATCATATATGCTTTCATCATCATCCTCAACGCCGCCATTTCCTTGGAACTTCAATAGTCCTATAGGAGTAACAATGTCTTGTTTTGCAACAGTAGAGAAAGCAACCCAAGCGTCTTGCTCATTTTCTACGGCCTGTGTAGTTAGTACCAAACCATTTATTACAACATTACCCATACCCGGAATTGCAATAGTAGAAGACAATTGCAAATCGCTATCCCCACTTTTTGCCACAGCAATGGTAATATTGGGAATGGTCGTCGGAGTCGGACCTGCATACACTATTGCGGTAGCAGTATAATTACCCGCTAAAGTATCGCGATAATCAGGGTCATCTTTTTTGCAACCACTGAAGGCTACCAACGATACGCCCAATGCAAGGGCGATCATACTTTTCAAAACTTTTTTCATAATAGATTATTAATTAAAATTTAGTTATTAGTTTATAATTTTGTATTGCAAAGGTACGATTTTTAACTAATTAACCAAAAAAGTATACATGTAAAAAAATAATTGTACTTTTGTAAAACTTACTTTAAGTTAAGAATTCACAAATATTAAAGAAAAAATAGTAATGAAAAAATTATGGATTTTAGCGGCATTGGCCGTAGCAGCAACAATTTTTACCGGTTGTAATAAGGACAAAACGTCTACTGACTATGCCCCTGACGCCGTAGGTAGCTATGAGGGAACTATAACTGTGCCCGAAACAACGGTTATGTCAATGACCATACCGGCACAAACAATTCCGGATGTAACGATTACCGTTGAAAAAAGCGGAGAAAATAAAGTTACATTGAAAATGAACGAAACAATTGATGCCGCTGCAATAGGTGCATTAGCCTTAAACGTATCATGTCCTGCAACCACTTCGGATGGCGGTGACGGTAAAATAAAGATTGGTGGCAATACCATGGTTACACTGGAACAACCGCTCCCAGGCATCGGGCTAAGCGAACTTCCGGTTTCTATCAACGGCACAATAGATGCAAGCGGCAACGCCAATTTCACTATTACGGTAATGAGTTTAATTAATGTTGCATTTGCCGGCACAAAATAACGGTCAATACTCTTGTTTAAAAAACTAAATACCCCGATTTTTAATGAAGCCGGGGTATTTTTTTTGCATTTCCTGCGAAACGACCGTATCTTTGTAGGCATAAATTTAAAAACTTATGAAAAAAATAGTAATTCTAATAATGTTGGCCATAGTAAGCTTCAGCGCTTGCAAAAAAAATGACAATACGGATTATGCACAACAGGTTTCCGGTATTTATAAGGGAACAATGACTGTAAAAGTAGAAGAGGGAACCGTACAAGTTATCTCCAGCATGAAAGTGAGTGTAACTTATGTCGGGTTCAATGCTGTTTCCGTAAAAATAGACACCACTCTGAATTTTACCGCTGGCCCCCAAGCCTACGAAATACCCCTGAAGAAAACGTTTCCGGCTACCACCACTAATGGTAATGAGGGACGCGTGCTTGTTACGGGAACACTCGAAGAACTGCTGAGCCCGCCAATTATATTGCCCGGCCCTTTCCACGGCGAACAAGGCACCTTGAAGCTGGCTTTTAACGGCACTGCCGGCATAAGTTCCCAACTAATCTTTTCGTTGAAATCGCCATCAGGAGTTACCACGCTAAATACGGAGTTTACAGGACAAAAACAGTAACTATACTTTCATCGTTCATACAAAGCAGGCTATACAGCTTGCTTTTTTTGTACGCAGTCAAAAATTAATTTGTGTATTTCCCACATTTATACATTAACCACATTATTTTGTATCTTTGTTCGTTTTTTTAGAAATTAAAAATGGGATTAATGAAAACAAGATTAGTATCGCTTTTGGCATTGGTACTATGCATGGGAATTGCAATTCCCTCTTTTGCACAAACGTTGAAAGGCACGGTATACGATGCAAAAACAGATGAAACATTAGTAGGCGTAAACATATCGTACAAAGATAAAAACGGGAAAGTAAAAACAGCGCTCTCGGATGAAAACGGGTACTACGAAATGCCCATTGCCGATGGCAGCTGGATGATTATTTTTACCTACATGGGATACGAAACCATTGCCAATCCGGTAGTCATTGCCAAAGGGCAAACGGAAACCCTCAATATTTACATGAACCAGCAAACAAATCTGCTCGATGCAGTGGTGGTGAGTGTAGGCCGCTATGAACAGAAGGTAAGCGAAGTGACCGTATCGATGGAGGTGATGAAACCCGACGATATTGTAAAACAAAATGCCACCGACCTCAGCGTAGCCATCAACACGCTGCCGGGAGTCGACGTCACAGACAAACAACCGTCTATCCGCGGAGGTAGCGGCTGGACGTACGGTGTAGGCAGCCGCACACAGGTATTGGTCGACGGGATGTCGGTACTGGCGCCGGGCGTAGGCGAAGTAAACTGGAACATTGTGCCGATGGAAAACGTCGCACAGGTTGAAGTAATCAAAGGAGCTTCGTCGGTACTCTACGGTTCGTCGGCTCTCAACGGGCTTATCAACGTACGCACGGCACGCCCGAGCATTGAGCCGCAAACCAATATAAACGCTTATTTAGGTGTTTACGGAGATCCGCAAAATAAAGATTATGTGTGGTGGGGCGAAGAATTTTGGAAAGAAGGTAAATTCAATGTTACGCCCTTATTGCGACGCAATGTACTTTACGGCATCCGCCAGCCGATATATAACGGGATTGACTTTTCGCACACTCGCCGCATTGGCGATGTCGATGTATCGGTAGGCATGGATTTGTTTACCAACGAAGGATATCGTGTCGATAACTACAACCAGCGTGTACGCATTGGCGGAAACATTACGTACCACGTGCCCAACAAACCGGGTATGAGCTTTGGGCTAAACGCCAATTTCCTGTCGAACGATTATTCGGGATTCTTTATTTGGCGCTCGGCCGATGAACCGTATGTGCAATCGCCGATGACGAATATGAGCCGCCAAGGTAATGCTTTCTACATCGACCCGTTCTTCAACTACTACGACACCGACCGCGAGATGTCGCACAAAGTGAAAGCGCGCTTCTATCACAAGTCCGATGGTATTACGTCGCACTCGACCAGCAAAACAGCCACACAGATATTCGACCAGATGAATTTCGACATGGAGAAATTGCCCGAGTTGATGAATTTGGTACAAAACCCCGACCTGCTTATCAACGACCTGATGCAATTTGTACCCGACCTGTTGAATAACAATGCCGACGGGTTAGCTAATTATTTCAAAGTAAATATCGGCGATAAATATTTCCCCGGCGCTACGTCGCCCGATTATGTCGATTTGCTGTCGTTCGTCATGGGACGCATGCCGTTTCCGCAAAACCAGTCGGAAGCAGTGTCGTGGCTGTTGCACATCAACGAGCCGAAAGACCGTAGTACGCCGCCTGATAATACAACGTCTTATTTCCTCGACTACCAGTTCAACAAAAAGTATAACACCGCACAATTCACGGCCGGGCTTACATTCGATCATCTCTATAACCAATCGACCGTGAGCGGTCTGCACGAGAGTGACAATATTGCCGCCTATTTCCAATACGATCAGAAATTTTTTGAAAAACTAAATGTATCGGCAGGTATGCGGTTGGAATACTACCGCGTCGACTCCCTTTACCGCGAAGCCGAAATGAATGTACTTGGCCTCAACGTGCCGTTCACTCCGGTGTTCCGTTTCGGGCTCAACTACGAACTTACACCCTACACATTTCTTCGCGCATCGTTCGGACAAGGATACCGCTATCCCTCAATCACCGAAAAATTTGTATTTAAAGACATCGGGGGCATTGCTGCCTATCCAAATAAGGACTTGAAACCCGAAAGCGGTTATAACGCCGAAATCGGGCTGAAGCAAGGGTATAAAATCGGCAACTTCATGGGTTATCTCGATGTAGCCGGATTTTACACCCGCTATAATGACATGATCGAATTTCAATTCGGACTTTTCAACAGCGAAACATTCGACTACATGAATAGCTTGTGGGACGTAATAGCCATGGTAACGGCTGGCGACATGCCCGGCCTCGGCACGCGCTTTGCCAACGTAAGCCGCGCACAAATCTACGGGGTCGACGCATCGGTAATGGGTATCTGGAAAATAAACCCTACTATGCAAATGTCTTACAATGTGGGCTACACATTCATTGAGCCGATAGATATGGACTGGGAAGAAAAAGCCCAACACCAATCAACCGATCCGCTTGATTTCAAAGAAAAATCGAATGATTCGAAATATCTGAAATACCGCCAGAAGCATTCGTTCAAAGCGGTAATGGATTTTGAGTGGAACCGCTTTACGATTGGCACCAACATGTGCTACAAATCAAAAACATTAGCGGTAGATTATTTCCTGGTAGACGAACGTCCGAAAGACCACATGGATATTATGGATGCTGTGCGCTCTATTATTTTCCCGGGCTTGCACAACTATTGGGAAGACCACAACACCGGCTACTTTGCCATGGACGCACGTGTGGGTGTAGAAATTTCGAAGAAAATAAAAATGTGGTTTATCGTAAACAACCTGCTGAATACAGAGTATACGCTCCGACCGATGGACGTATCGCAGCCACGCACTTTTGTTTTCCAAGTGAACGCAAAAATATAATATCACAGTAACAGTCCACAGATTAACACAGATTTTCATTCTATTTAATTTGTGGACTCTGTGGACAAAAGGTAGTTGATATGGAATTTTTTACAATGTCTCACAATATTCCCGTGCATGTAAATGATACGGGTGGCAAAAATCCGGTTATTGTATTGCTGCACGGCTATATGGAAACCATTGCCATTTGGGACGAGTTTGTAGCCAGCATTCCGAAAGATTACCGCATCGTCCGCCTCGACTTACCCGGTCACGGCCTCACCGGCACGCCCGATAGGGAGGTTATTTCCGTTGATTTTTCGGCTCAAGTGGTCCACGATGTATTACAACAGGCCGGTATCGAGAAATGTATTATTTGCGGCCACTCCATGGGTGGCTATGTAGCGTTGGCATTTGCGGCACAATTTCCCGGAAGCACAAATGCATTATGCCTTTTCAGCTCCACTCCCAACCCCGATGCTCCTGAAAAAAAGGAAGGCCGCCTGCGCGAAATAGAATTGATTAAATCGGGCAAGCTGCTGTTAGCCGCTGCCCACGGCATTCCGAACATGTACGCCCCCGGCAATGATAAAAAGTTTGCCGAAAAAATAGAAGAAACCAAAGAGATTGCTGAAATTCACGAACCCGATGGCATCATTGGCTGCCTGCGCGGCATGATGGAGCGCCCCGATCGCAACGAGTTTCTCACTTCGCTCAACAAACCGCTGCTGTTTATCTTCGGCAAGCAAGACCGTTTCATTACCCTGGAAACGGCCCAAGGATTGGCCGCCAAATACCCGCAAGCAAAAGTGGTGTGGCTCGACAACTCCGGACACAATGGTTTTATCGAAGAAACAGCTGCCTGCTCCGAAGGTTTTCTGGAATTTGCGAAAACCGTTTACTCAATGTAGTGAGTAAATCACTTTAGACTAAATTCGCTATCTTTGTATTTCAACAAATGACTACTTTTTTTACATATAATCCATTGTGGCACGAGCAAATCGGAAAGATTTATGCGCAGCTGGAACGTGTAAAAATTACCGAAGAACTATCGAAAGATTTGCTGCACCTGCGAAGAAGCAATCGGATTCTTTCTATCAGTTCCACCACTGCTATTGAAGGCAACCAGCTTACCGTGCAGCAGGTTTTTGATGTGATTAACGGCAAAGTTGTCTTGGCTCCTTTGCACGATATTAAAGAAGTTAAAAACGCCTTCTCTGCTTACGAGCAAATTCCCGATTTAGACCCATATTGTGTAGCCGATTTTCTGAAAGCCCATAATTTTATTACCGAAAATCTTGTTCAGGAGGCCGGGCAATTCCGCACCGTTGGCGTAGCGGTGGTTGATAGCAAAGGCGAAATTTTACATTCCGGAGCAGATTTTAAACAAGTGCCGACATTGACGGCCGAACTATTTGAATGGGCTAAAACGACCGATGCGCATGCGCTTATCAAAAGTTCGGCCATGCATTTTATGATCGAATATATCCACCCTTTCCGCGACGGTAACGGGCGAATTGGGCGACTTTGGCAAACGCTTGTGCTAAACAAGTGGAATCCGGTGTTTGAGTGGTTACCTGTAGAAACGATGATTTACCACAATCAGGCAAAATACTACGAGGCGTTGCAGCAATCGCATAATGGCCATGGAGCAATTGATTGTCGTCCATTTATTGACTTTATGATTGATGTGATTGAAAAATCTATGTATCAATATACAGACACAATAAATGGTGGTTTAAATGGTGGTTTAAATAGTGGTTTAAATGAAACTGAGAAAGCGATTATTTCTTTAATCAAAGAAAACTCACATGCCAGAACTTTCGAAATGGCGCAGAAATTATTGAAGCCGGTTCGCACCATCGAAAATAATCTACGACAATTAAAAGAAAAAGGAATAATAACCCGTATAGGCAGCAAAAAAACCGGTTATTGGGAAATAAATTAGCTGCCAATTTATCACAAAAAATTACTCGATATTGAGTAAATCAATTTTTCCGCAAATTTTGTAAATTTATTTGCAAATGTAAAAACAATCTTTTACATTTGTGCAGGAATAGTTACGTTCTTTTCATCCGGTATATTCTATCTTTAGAAACCTAACAAATTTCAAGTCATAGTTTAGAATGTAAGCGACCGCACCATGTGCGTGGCTTTGGTTTATTTTACTATGACAGGTTTTGTTAGGACCTCTAAAGATGATAAATAAAAGCCGCGTTTTTATTTGATTATAAGTGAATCTATGAAAACAGGCTACGGTTTAAAATCGTAGCAAGGAGTTGTTATTTCAATTAAAAATTGAAAATGAAAAATTATGAATGAATGTAGTAGAGGGAATTGGTTTTATCGTTTGTGTTTGTTTCTACAAGCCAATTCCCGAAGCTGCAACATAAAGAGGAGTTGTTTTGCTCCTTGCAATAACGACTAAAAAATTAGTTAAACATTAAAATATATAAAGCCATGAAAAAACAGATTTTCTTTTTTGCGACCATGCTCCTAAGCATCATTTCAGTTGCACAACAACGCACATTCACAAAATCGGTAAGCACGAACTATACTGCCAAGCAGGTTACGTTTACTATTTCGTGGGCGGCGGGAAGTCGTGGAACATATAGCGAAAAAGTGTACAATTCCAAAGTGTGGGTGCTGGTCGATTACCAGGAAGTCCGCAATGGAGTTCCTTCCGGTAATTGGCAGCGGGCCACTATTGATGTTACTAATTTGCCGGCTAATTGCACGAAAGAAGGACTAATTACTACAGGCTTTTGGTATCAAGGGCAGACGAGTGGTGCGCAAAATGCAACTATTACAGTAAAACTTACCAATGTACCTGCACAATTCAAGTGGTGTGCTTTTGCAACCGATTATCCGCCCAATGCTACCTATAGCAATGGAAGCTATACATTGCAAGGGACACCTCCATTTGAAATTATTTATAATAGCGGCAATACCACAACTACAAACAACCGATTTTTTTCTGCGGGTACTATTACTGCCGTTACAGATGCAACGAAGTGCCCCGGAATCATTAATTGTGCAGGACGCGATCAACTGAACGTCTCCTCTTGTTGTCCCGGGTTGACCGTTGTTGGGGGCTACTGCCGGAACCTGAATGCCGATAATGCTTTCATTGCAGCCGATTGCGGAATCGAAATTAAAAAAGTGGATGGAACAAATAGCAATTGGACTTGTGAAAACGGATGGCGATTGCCCTCGGTGGCAGAGCTGAAATGTATACAGAGAAACCTGCCTTCCACAGGCATGGCCATGCCTGCGAAAACATACAGAACAAACGAAGATGCTAATTGGGATTATTCTTGCGCCGCCTGCCATGGGGGTACGCAAGCTGTTTATGTAATTTTCAGCGCAACTATTGGTTCTTGGTGTCAACTTTGCGGAATTTGGAACCCTGCTGCCGGAAATGCAGTCCGGTTAGGCTCCTCTGCTTATCTATACGATGCTGTATCTAATAGTTACCGTTGTGTCCGTTAAAAAACCACAAACCCTAACAGATTCTGACATCTGTTAGGGTTTGTGTTCATTTTTATACTTCCACACTTTAACTATTCCGGTCGGTAGCCGTTGTTACAACTTTATTTTCACCGGTCAACGTAATGTCATAGTTGTAACATGTATCCATATATACCGCTTTTTTTAATACCTTATATTCACCATAAAAAATTATTGAACGGATAGCGCCCCGCGTGTATCTCCGCCACCATTTTGTAAATATCGTTGCGAAGTTTTTCGACATTCGTTTTTTGCTTGGCCGAAATAAAAATGCACGGTGCATGCAAGCTATGCATCCAGGTCTTTTTCAATTCGTCGAGCGAAATATTTTCGCGCGTAGCCGGCGTGTGGTCGAACTCGTCTTTCTCGACAAAGCGGTAGGCATCAATTTTGTTAAATACTAAATAAGTCGGCTTATCTTTTGCCCCTATTTCCTGCAATGTTTGCTTCACTACGTTCAATTGTTCTTCGAAATTCGGATGCGAAATATCTACCACATGTACCAAAATATCGGCCTCGCGCACCTCGTCGAGCGTGCTCTTGAACGATTCCACCAACTGGTGCGGCAACTTGCGGATAAAGCCCACCGTGTCGCTCAGCAGGAACGGCACATTGTCGATAACCACTTTGCGTACCGTTGTATCGAGCGTGGCAAACAATTTATTTTCGGCAAATACCTCGCTTTTGGCCAGCAGGTTCATAATGGTGCTCTTGCCCACGTTGGTATAACCCACCAGCGAAAGGCGCACCATGTTGCCACGGTTGCCGCGCTGCGACGCCATTTGCCGGTCAATTTTTTTCAACTGTTCTTTCAGGTACGCAATTTTCGTGAGCACAATACGGCGGTCGGTTTCAATCTGTGTTTCGCCCGGGCCGCGCATAGTAACCCCTCCCCCACGTTGCCGCTCCAAGTGTGTCCACATCCCGGTAAGGCGCGGCAACAGGTACTGGTACTGCGCCAGCTCCACCTGTGTTTTGGCATACGCTGTTTTGGCGCGCTGTGCAAAAATCATCAAGATAAGCTGTGTGCGATCGAGGATGCTGCATTCCAACGCTTTTTCGATATTGCGCAACTGCGAAGGTTTTAGTTCATCGTCGAAAATCACGGTTTTAATTTCGTGTTCCTTGATATAAGCCGCAATCTCCTCGAGCTTGCCGGTACCCACATACGTTTTGGGCTGTGCATAATCGAGCCGCTGCGTGAAACGCTTCACGGCATCAACGCCGGCTGTCTCGGCAAGAAACGCCAATTCATCCAAATACTCGGCCGATTTTTCATCGTCCTGCTGCGGAGTAATCAACCCCACCAGCACGGCTGTTTGCGGCGTATCGTCGACCGTAGAATATGTTTTTTTTTCTATCATAACAATTCATCATTAAATGCAAAAAGTTGCCATCGGTTAAGAAAGCAACTTTTTCCGGGTGGAGGATATCGGAGTCGAACCGATGACCTCGTGCATGCCATGCAAGCGCTCTAGCCAACTGAGCTAATCCCCCTTATTCTTTTTATTTGGGACAACAAAAGTACAACATTTTTTGGATATGCACAAAATATTTTGCACCTTTGTTCGTCTGAAATACACAATAGCGCATGTTACACTACCAACAATATCGTCATTCCACGTCGAAAGAATGGGTTGTTTTCCTGCACGGGGCAGGCGGTAGTTCGGCAATTTGGTTTAAGCAAATACGGGCATTTAACGAACATTTCAATCTGTTGCTCATTGACCTGAAGGGGCATGGAAAATCCATCGGGAAAATGCCTTTTACACCACATTACAACTTTCGCGACATTGCACTTGATGTACTCGAAGTGCTCGACCATCTGGACCTCAAACACACGCATTTCATAGGTGTATCGCTAGGCACCATACTCATTCGCGAAATTGCCGAAATTGATGCTTCGCGCATAAAAAGCATGCTGCTCGTAGGGGCCGTAGTACGCCTCAACTTCCGTTCACGTTTCCTCATCAATGTGGGTGCGGCCGTGCGCCACCTGGTACCCTATATGTGGATATACCGATTGTATGCAAATGTGCTAATGCCCAAAAAACGGCACAAAGCCTCGCGTAACATGTTTATTCGCGACGCCATGAAATTAAAGCAAAAAGAATTCCTGCGCTGGTTTACGCTCACGGCCGATGTATCGCCGTTGCTGCGTTTCTTCCGCCTTACGGAACTGCCTATTCCCACGCTTTACGTATTGGGCGACGAAGATTACATGTTCCTGCCGCAAGTGAAAGCGTTGCTAAAAACACACGACACACATTCGTCGCTCATCGTAATTCCCAACGCCGGCCACATCTGCAATGTCGACAATGCACAAGTGTTCAACCATGTGGCTGTGGAGTTTTTGCAACGGCACTCGGAGTAAGTTCTTTTGGAAGCTAATAGTCGTAAAAAATAGTTAGAGTAGTTAAAGTAGATTGGCCTGCGCCATACTTTAACTACTCTAACTATTTCTCTATTGTAACTATGTCCGCTGCTTACACCAATTTCATTTCCACCAGTACATTATTCATACTGCGAACGGCATCGGCACTTTTATTAAACGCAGTTTGTTCGTCGGCATTTAGATGCGCATCAACAATGCGTTCCCAACCGTTTTTACCAATCACCACAGGCACGCCCAGACAAATGTCTTTTTGACCATACTCCCCATCAAGGGAAACGCAGCAAGGGAAACGTTTCTTCTGGTCGCGGATAATTGATTCTACCAACAACGAAGCGGCTCCGCCAGGTGCATACCAGGCCGAAGTACCCAACAACTTGGTCAACGTAGCGCCACCGACCATTGTATCGGCCACAATCTTGTCGGTTACTTCTTTCGGAAGAAGGCTGGTTACAGGAATACCATTATACGTAGCATAGCGGATTAACGGAATCATTGTGGTGTCGCCATGACCACCGATTACAATACCTTGTACGTCCGATGTAGGAGCGTCGATTGCCTGGCTCAGGTAATACTTGAACCTGCTGCTATCAAGGATTCCACCCATCCCAATAATACGGTTTTTAGGCAGTCCGCTAGCTTTCAATGCCAGATAGGTCATTGTATCCATCGGGTTACTGATAATTACGAATACTGCATTTGGCGAATATTTCAATGTGTTTTGAACAACTCCTTTTACAATTTCGGCATTGGTGCCAATCAGTTCTTCGCGCGTCATACCCGGTTTGCGTGGAATACCCGAAGTAATAACCACTACATCGGAATTGGCCGTAGCCGTATAATCATTCGTAACGCCCTTGATGCGCGTATCAAACTGGTATAAACTGGCGGTCTGCATCATATCCATCGCTTTACCTTCGGCAAAACCCTCTTTGATATCAAGCAACACAATATCCGAGGCTATTTCGTTTTGCGCCATTACCCGGGCGCAAGTGGCGCCCACGTTTCCGGCACCTACAACAGTAATTTTTGACATTATCTTATCTATTTTTAGTTATTAATTACAAATAATAATACAAATGTAAGAAATAACTTTTAACTTTGCATTAATTATCATTTTTTTGTAATGATTTCATTTTTTACGCCAACCATAAAGTTCGATTTACAACATCGCCGAACACTGAAAAATTGGTTGAAAAGTGTCGCCGAGTCCGAGGGGAAGCGGGTAGGAGAGGTATCGGTTATTTTCAACAGCGATGAAGAATTGCTTCAACTCAACCGCGAATTTCTACAACACGACTATTATACTGATGTTATTACATTCGACTATACGACCGAAGACCTCATTGGTGGCGATATTTTTATCAGCGTTGATACCGTGCGCGCTAATGCTACAGAATATAAGCAGGCATTTGATGACGAGTTGCACCGTGTAATGGTACACGGTTTACTGCACTTGTGTGGTTACCCCGACAAAACACCCGCACAGCAAAAAGCCATGCGGGCAAGGGAGGATTTGTATTTGAGGAAACTGGCAATTTAAACTGGTTTTATTTTTGTATATTTGCGGTGAATTTGATTGAACAATGGAAACAACCGCCGATAAATTGCCCTTTTCTAAAAATCTGTTTTGGGACGTAAACCCGAAAGAGGTGGGTATGGAGTTTTATTCGAGCTATATAGTAGAGCGCGTTTTAGACTATGGTCGTTGGAGTGATTGGCTGTTAATACGTAGTTATTACGGGTTGGATAAGCTAAAAAACATAGCGCTACAAATACGCTGTTTACGACCAAAATCGCTATCTTTTATAGCTACTGTTACACACACACCTGAAAACAAATTCCGATGTTACAACGAAATACAGTCGAAGAGTCCACATTGGGTCTCTTAAAAGAAATTCAAAAAATATCCTTATTTAAAGACACTCGTTTAGTAGGTGGCACCGCTCTTGCCCTACAGTTAGGACATCGATTCTCTATTGATTTAGATTTTTTTGGAACATTCAACGCATCCGGAAAAGAAATTTTTGAAGCATTACAAAACGAAGACCTTACAATTTCTCATGATTACGAGAGTCGAAATATAAATCAGTTTACAGTAAATGATGTAAAAGTAGACACTGTAAATTATCGATATAATTGGCTGGAACCGGCCATTGTTGACGAAGGAATAATAATGGCAAGCAAAAAAGATATCGCAGCTATGAAACTGGCGGCTATAACAGGACGGGGAACGAGAAAAGATTTTGTGGATTTGTATTTTTTACTGCAGCATTTTTCCTTGCAGCAAATGCTGGATTTATATATGCAAAAATATCCGGATGGAACAGAATTCAATGTGCTACGAAGCTTGACCTACTTTGTAGATGCCGAAAAAATACCCATGCCTACTATGTTTATTAAAACAGAGTGGAATACCGTGAAATCGACCATTCGGGAAGCTGTAGCTAATCTTTAATTCCGTATAACAAAACACCCGCACAGCAAAAAGTTGTGAGAGCAAGAGAGGATTTGTATTTGAGGAGGCTGGGGTTATAAATACATTCAACAAACAAAAACCGGCGGCATGCATGCCGCCGGTTTTACCCTGAATTCGCTTATATAACCAATGATTATTGTTGTGTTGATGATGCTATTTTTTTCATCACCGTTTTGTTGCGTATGGTAAATGTGGCTTGGAATTTATTATCTTCATCCAGTGCTACTACGCGGTAGGTGCCACCGGGCGACGGCGTGTCGTCGGAAGCAAAGGTGATGGTAATGTCGCCATTCTCGTTACGCTCAATAGCAGCCGGAGGCGCGCTGGTCAATTGATTGCTGCCAATTAGCGCAGCGAAGAGGGTTTTGGCATATTGTGTATTCCACGAATTGATAAATTGCGCGGGGATGTGCAATTTGCCTGTGTTGATAGCAACTATTTCAACAGTTGCGCCCAACTTGGCAATTTTAACGCCCGATGTCATCAATGCTAATCCGTTAATAAATATTACACTTTCATCTTCACCTTGCTCTGTTCCCAGCGTAATGGTTACCTCGTAATTTTTTACACCTGTTGTAGAGTTGACAGGGTTGAGTTCTTCGGTAACCTCCCATGTACCTACCAAGTCGGAAACCTTCATAAACATTTCGCATGATACAATGGATACAATCTTTGTCGAGCTAGGCACACCAGCGCCCGATGCATTAACACCCGCAACGGTGTAGGAGCCGGTTTCGGTTACTACATAGCTTGCACTTGTTGCACCTCCGATAGCTTCCCCATTTTTATACCATTGATACGACACCGCATTGGCAACAGGCTGTATAGAGAGTTCCACATTCTTGAGAGGACACATATTCTCCGATGTACCTGCTATTTCGCCTGCTGCAACGGGTAACGGACATTGTGTAATGGTAATTCGTTTCTCTATACCGGGAGTTCCCACGCCCATTAAGTTAACGCCTGCTATGGTATATGCTCCGCTCTCGGTAGCTTCATATACAGGTTCGTTAGTTACAGCAACGGTCGTACCATTTCTGTACCATTGGTACGATGTAGCCCCTGTAATGGTTGCAGCAGTCAACTCAACCGATATCGATACAGGGCAAACATTAGTGCTTGCTCCACTGATAGCGCCTGCTTCGGCGGGCAATGTCATGGCTCTGCCTGATTGTGTAACCGTTATTTCGTGCTTCAGCCCGCCGGTAGCCGTGACGCTTATCGTCCCCGTGCGTTGCGAGGTCGATGTGTTTTCAAGCGCTGATACGGTAATTATGGTAGCGCCCGCACCACGGGCAGGATTGATCGACAGCCATTCGGTATTGGTTGATTTTACTACAGCCCACTCCACCGGAGTGTTTACCGTAAAATTTACCGCCGATCCGTTGGCAGGCAGCGTTAGTTGTGCAGGGTCAACCGACAGGCTTACCGCACTCTCGTTATCGCCACTACAGGCAACCAGCAACGCCACCAAGCATATCGACATGATATATATTAGATGTTTTTTCATATTGTGATTATTATATTTTTTATACTTCTTTTACTTCTAAATCCCTTAATTGGCACCCAACATACTTCCTTTGCCAAAGCTCAGGCGGAGCTTAACACCCACTGCCAGCAAATTCAACTTAT
Source organism: Bacteroidales bacterium (assembly GCA_031551625.1). Taxonomy (GTDB): domain Bacteria; phylum Bacteroidota; class Bacteroidia; order Bacteroidales; family UBA932; genus JAVBNJ01. Next base: position 33,267 of record JAVBNJ010000030.1, read on the forward strand.
CGCTTGATGCAGCAAGGCTTCCGTAACCAAAACCATCGGGGTATGATGTAGCCTGATTATTGTACATAACCAGCGCAGAACTCTCGCCTTTATTAATGTTGTTCAAGCCATAGTCGAAATACACTCCGGCGTACAAGTTCAATGTTTCATTCAATTTAAACTTGAAACCTGCTTCAGCCGACAGCATAAACGCCACATTCAAATCAAGGTCAGACTTCTGGTCTACGTCATAAATGCCAAAGCCCTTACCCGGCAAATCATTTGCTCCTATGGGAACAGCCCACGACGGTATATAACCCGTAGTGTTGAGGTTACCCGTTGTTTTTACCGTTCCGCTTAACGGGATGCCGGCTTTAACGCCCAACGCGCCAAAAAATGCTGTTTTGCCTTGTGTTTGGAACTGTGCCATCAGGGGAATGGTAAGCATCATTGCCGATACCTTTTCTTTATAATCGGTGTATGAATACATAAAATCGAATGCACTACCTGACCCCAACACTGCATTGCTTGTGCCGCTGATGTTGTTGGTAGTAGCCTTGCTGTTGTACATGGCAATGTTGACACCTGTACCCACCGCCCATTGCGGCGCAAAGAAGTAGTGATAACCTACGCCAAATTCGCCACCGTAGCCGGGGGTATGGCTTACCGAGTTGTAGGAGTATTGCAGCGAAGAAAGCCCGCCTCCACCGTTTACCGAAAACTCGTGACGGTGCTGTTGCGCCATTGCCGTACCGCACACACATAGTACAAATACCAGTGATATTATTTTATTTTTCATAATCATTAATTTTTCTTTTTCAGATAAACATTATTTAACCACCAGTTTTGTGGAATAGTTTACACCGTTAGGGCCTACCAGTTGCAACACATACACGCCTTGCTGCAGGCCGCTTGCATCAACCGAATTTTCTGCACCATATACCGGTATATTGCCTTTTACTAATATGCCATTCACATTGTATATGTTGATAACAGAGCCTTCGGAAGCACCATTCATCTTAACGATAAATTTAGTACTTGATTCAACAGGGTTAGGATACACTGTTAAAGCAGTGCTACCGGCCGTGTGGCTGAATGGGCAAACGCTAACCGGTTTGTTATCGCTCGTCAACATCTCGCAGTGGTATGTGGCGTTAGCTTCGGCTTGAATAAAGGGTTTGGTTGCGCCCAGTATAGCCACTCCGTTTTTATACCATTGGAACGATACAAACGTAAATCCACCATTGGTTGCGGGGTTGCAGTTAATCATGGGAATATCATCCCATTCGAAAACCATTATTTTATTAGTGCTACTATTCATCGGAATACCTACGCGCAATGTAGCCACATCGCTATAGGTACGTTCCGACCGTCCACTAATTACCACGCGGTAGTTGCCGGCATCGGCAAGCGTTGCATTGTTTATTGTTAAATTCTGTGTGTTTGCACCACTGATATTTTGCCAGCTTGTACCGTTTTGTTTTTGCCATTGGTATGTAACTTCAAGCCCACTTGCTGCGATGTTGAAAGAATGATTTTCGCCACTACATACGCTAGCACTCACGGGTTGTTGCGATATAGTGTTGGGCTCCGCTTTTACGGTTAATGTACCATCAACTATTGTAAACGCATAACGGTCGGGCGATGTATTGTTCACTACCGGACGGATTGCGTACATGCCAGCTACCGATGTTTCATCAACATCTGTTGTGTAGCTTACCATTGCTGCAATATCGCTTTCCGTATCGCCATCCAAATACATGCCGCTAATACCTCCGGTAAACGTCGGGTTCGGTGTATTTTCAGTCCTTTCAGCATTATGGGCAGTTACTGTCATCACCGCTTTGGCAAACAAACATGTTGCCGGCGACAGTTCCGATTCCATTTCTGCATCGCCGTTGTAGGTGGCGGATATGGTATAGCAATGGTCTCCCGTAAAGGCTGTTTTATCTTTGAAAGAATGCTCTGTCATAGATTCTATCAAAACACGCCCGCCGCGGTAAAGTTTGTAGGTAGTGGGTTTTACTGCTTCGGTTTCCAATACCACCGCCAAGTTCCAGTTAACGCTTATTTGAGATATTGACGATAACGGTGTAAAATCATCGCCTCTAAGCGCAATCAAATCGCCCTTGCCTTCCATAGCAGGGCCTGCATCGCAACCTGCCACAAACACATTGTCCGATGCGCCACCCGCAGCTTGTATGTAGGAGTAGCTTACCATAAGTTCTTTAGTCACATCCAACGTAAGCGGATTAGTAAAGATAATACGGTTAAACTGTCCGGCCGTTAGACCTTCCATCGGTTGTGTATAAACAATTTGGCCATTCTGGCGAATGTTCACTTTCATAGATTGACCCAACACTTTCGGGAAAAACTCAATCCCCTTAATTTTCGCACCTTGGTAGGACAGCAAGTCACTCATATCAAATAATACGGCTATCTCCATTTCGGCAGGCGTACTGGCAGTAACACCAATAGCCGTATAATTTGTACCGTTATCCCAACGCAATAAAGTTGTAGCAGCATCGTCTTGTTTTGATATCTCTGCTGCACTTGCTCTAGCCGGTGTCGCACTTGTTGTGCTTGTCGAGATCAGTTTATACTTATCGGCCGATAACTTTTGATACGGTGTCAACACTACGTTTTGTATTGATTTCTCATCCATTTGTTTTTGTTCGGCATCAGGCATGTTGGTATTGCTTGATTCTGCGGCAGATTTCGTAGGATTGATTCCTTTGCTCCAGCTTACGTTGATGTCTTTCTCATTATCATCGTATACGGCTTGGAAATTGCTGGGGTAGGAGCCGCCCTGTTTTACCAAAACGGTCAACGGATTGCCGCTTGCATAAACCGTAATTGCACCGTTGCGCACGGCATCTGTAGTGTTATTGGTGCAAGTAAACGTAAATGTACCCTTGCCTTCGGCGTCAACCGTGCCGTTTTGAGCACTTGGTATAATCCACGGATCAGTTTCCACTCTCCACGATTTACCGCTGGCGGTAAATGTGACCTCGCCCGTTGTTGCATCAACATCTTTTCTTTTGAAAGATGTAGCCGATGTAAGTTCGGCGGTAGTGTACGTAAATTCCGGTACAATATTCATTGACAAATAGAATCCTGAAAGCAGTGCAGGTATTGCCATCCATGTGTTTTGGTAGTATACATATACTGTACCGTACCCATTACTGCGCGCCTCGGTTGTAGAAACGGCATACGCTCCGCTGGTCGACGATTTGGCAAGTACCACATGGAATGCGCCCGAAACGCCCGCCGGTTGCGGGAAGGTAACGGTTGTATAGCCCGAATTATTCAGGTTGGTAACTGTACTCGAAGCAAGCAGCGTACCCGGCATGCCATTTTTGTCGCTGTAAATACCCACCAACATAACTGGCGTGCCCGACGTTACCAGGGTGTGTACTTTTACACTAGAAATTTCGCCGGTGGCCGGAGCTACGAAACGCTCAGAAATAAACGCAAAGTAACCTGTACCGGGTGCTATTATATATTCGCTTCCGTCGCTGTAATATTGCGTGGGGTCTTCACCTTGTTGCACGTTCCACACCTCGGCAGTACCGCCCACTTTAATATAGTCGGGAATGGTAAGCTCACTTGTTCCGGCAGTATTTGTGGCTTTAAATGTTACCGGATAGGTGTTTTTTCCTTCGGGATATCTCACTTCAAACAACCGGCTGGTTGAGGTAGCAGGATCTGCCCCCGGCAACTCCCATTCAAACGATTTGGGATAGTTTCTTGTTGTATCCTGATAAATGACCCGGCCTCCTGTAAGCGGCAGAAATTGCCCATAGTTTGATTTCATCGTAAACCCATTTGAGTACGACAGGAATGTGGGGATGGGTTTTTGAGCTTTTACGGTTACAACGCCATCAAAGGTTTTGGTGTTTTCTCCAAAGTTATTGGCTACTTTTAGCGTAGCGCTGTAAACCCCGTTGTTCATATATTTTGCCGTAGGATTTACTTCGGTAGTTGTTTCGTTGTTGCTGCCGGGCAATGTCCAACTCCATGACACGGGAGGCCCCGACGATAAATCGGTAAAGCTTACGGTTTCTCCTTCGTTGATTTCAATTTTGCCGCTGGGGTTGGGCGTAAACACGCGCACACCGTCAATCCCAATGTGGAAACCGCCATTACCCTTTACCTGCCAGGCAAATTTCAATGTTTTTCCGTTGTAACTACTCAAGTCAATAGTTTGCTTGCGCCATTGGTAGCCCATAGTCGTGTTCGCGTTTCCGGCAGTCCAAACTTGATCCCACGTAACGCCGTCATCCGAAGAGATGTAAAGCATGATGGTCATATTTGCCAATAATGTGCCTGAGTACTCCGTGTAAAACTCCATTTTTGTCGTAGCATCGGTAATGCTTACAGCAGGCGACTTCAGCCAAGTGTCAACCATATTTGAACCGGATTCGGCAACTACCAAAGCCGAGAAAACGCTTGTAGGGTCTATTGTGCTAAAGAAATAGTTCTGCACATTGTTCTGCACCCATTGCGAGTTGCTTGTTCCGGGCTTTTCAATCACCCAACCTGCAGGTGGAAAAGCTTTTCTTACATCAAATCCTTCTTTTAATAAGTTACGCTCTGTAAGAGCTGTAAATTCAGCCACCGGAGCATCGGCGGCACCACACGATTTCTCAAATTTGATTTTTACATTCGGGCGATTGTCGTTTACCGTACCACTCACCATAGGCAGCGCTTGTCCATTGCCCACCCATTGCATGTGGGCATTAGTAGTTGTTGTGTAGTAACACTTAGAAGAAGTACTGATAACTGTGCCCGTGGCACGCACCATAATCTTCAAATTCTTTGTACCACTATAGTTAAAAGGCATAGTAAGCTTAATTGTTGTCCATCCGGCATCGTTAATCCAGTATGCCGAACTTTGATACACCAGTGTGGCGCCCGCTATTTCATTGAGCCATGTGTTACCTTCGGCAGCAAACGTAGCATTGTCAACCTCTTTTATATACACATACAGCGTGCGGGCATAAGCCGTTGCCAAGCCAGCGTTCCACGCAATTTCGGTAATTGATCCGGGCGTTGAACCCAATTCCCCAGGCGTATAAATTGAAGAGCTGAGCGTGTGCAAATCCGTTGCACCGAAGGGGAAGGGGCTTTCGCCCGTACCTGTTCCAATATTCAGTATATCGGTACATGTTTTTTGTTTTTGTAGCACTGTTATGGTTTCCGATACTGACGATTCTTTTTCTGTTCCTTTATTAATAACAAGTTTAGCTTCGTAAGTACCCGGCGTATTGTAGGCAATAACAGGTGGGATTTTTCCACTGAATGATGATGGCGAACCGCCCGCAAATAGCCAATCCCAAGTGGTTGCAGCAGTCGATACATCCTTAAAGGTTACCGACTCCGAAGCATATATTTCCGATTTACTAACCATGAAAACTGCCACAGGGTCTATACCGGCGCTATATGTACCATCAATATATTCTAATCCTGTCCCTCTCGGGTCAAGATAATCTTTCATCTTTTGGGCACTTTGGTCCCAATGATACCAAAGCTTTCCGTATAAATTTTGGTAGGTAGGGTTATTACATGACGACGAGCCACCCGTAAGCGTACCCACCACCCGCTTGTTTTGGTCGAACAACGGAGAACCCGACGAACCTTGCTCGGTAATACCATGTCCGTTTTGCGTGGCTGCAAAAAATATTTGCCAGTGCGCATTAGTTGCACCAATCTCGCCGGATGACATGACTGCAGTAGTAGTGTTGGCCGGTACTACGTATGTTGATATTTTTTTGATGTCGCCCGTCGGGTGGTGAATACCCACGCCACTTTCGGCCGCAATATTGCGCCTGTCCCATCCATTAAAATACACATTATAACTCTCAGGGATAGGTTCGTTCAAGCGGAGCAACGCACCATCGGCCCCACCGTTTAACGGAACGTCAACCAACATCGTTGCACCTACAATGGTGGGTGCGTCGGGGTCGTAGCCCGACGCGCTTTTACAACCCGGCGCCTCATAATGGAAGTAATAAATAGTTTGATTGTGATACCTTTCAGGCAAATCCATGTAACAGTGGTGAGCACTGAGGAATAACGGGTCGAGGTTTTGTGCCGTATTATTTATAAGCGTACCGCTGCAAAGGGCAAAACCTTGTTCAGTCCTTGTAAGAATACGGGCTACCCCTTTCTTTTGGTCTTGCCAATTATCACCTTCGGGACAATTCACATTCACCTCGCAGGCACCCGAAGGCCAGTTGATTTTAAAATCACTCCCTCTCAACTCCATGTGGTTGTATCCATAGCCAATGCCCGAAATCACAATGCGAGGCTTATCGGCAGTGCTGCCATCAACCGTTATTTGTTGCTTCCTGATTTGCGTAGAACCCGCAATAGGCGTGTCTTTCAGTCCATCGGAAAGCGGTTCGGCATATTCCAAAATTACCTCATCGCCCCCTATTAACTCGGTAGCATACTCGGCGCGCTTGGGGTTGTTCTTCGACGTGTAGGCCCCCAGAACCTTCGAGTGGCTGGGGTTATAGATAAACAATTTTCCACCCGCAGGGATAACAAATTCATCATACGTAAGCAATATACCCAGTGCATTAGGTGCTTTGACTGATAAGCGCCAGATGCGTTGTCCGGAGGGTAAAGTAGTCCACTCTCCGGAATTTTCCATGGTCATGTGCACAGGAATAATTTGGGCAATGCGCAACGGGTATCCCATTGCTTCCAGCTTTGCATCTTCTGCTTTCAATGCAGCTATATCAAAGTCTACCGGGATTTGTTTGGTTGTCAGACTTTGTTTGCTTATACTTTTGTCAGAAAAACTTGGTGGCGTACCCCCTTCACTAATTTGTGCATTAGCGGGCGTAAGCCATATTACTGCCATCAACAGCAATACTATTTTTAGAAAAGAATTGTATCGTTTCATAGTTAAATTTATTTTCATAGGATTTTTATCTGAAAGCTATGCGTGCCTTGATACCAATGGTCATGAGATTAATTTTATCAACTCCCACGCCATTCGTTGCCGATTGCAGTGCACTGTTGTAGCTGTAAGGAGCAGTTGCACCTTTGTATACCACCATTGTGTTACCGCTTGGGGTGTAAATGTTATTCAACCCATAGTCGAAATAGGCGCCGGTGTAGAGTTGCAAGCGGTCGGTCAATCGCCATTTCATACCGGCTTCGAGTGCCAACATGCATGTGAACTTCAAATCCAAATCGCCATCGTACGAAGGATTGGCAAGGATTCGGAAGCCAAGCGATTCGTCGGTATACGTTTCGCCCGTGTATTTCGACTCGCCTGTAACTGCCAGTGAAGTTGCGTCAGCCTTGTATGTCGACGTTAACGGAATACCAAATTTGAAACCCGCTGCGGCATAAAACTGATTTTTCGCTACAGGCAATGAATACTGCGCCATTAACGGAATGTTGAGGTACATGGCCGATTGTTTTTCTTCATAAGATGCATAATCACCATGGATAAAGAATCGAGTGTCGCTCCCCGGAGGAGGCGTTGGTGTAATGGGCGGCGAGGGTATTTCGTAACTCTCGCTCACCGCATCGGCTTTAAACGTGCTGTTGTAAAACGCAAGGTCAAGACCCGTTGTAAAGCCCCATGTTTCGGTAAAGTTGTAGGTATAGCCAAGCCCGAAACCGCCGCCAAAGCTGCTACTGCGCGAACCTGTGGAAACGCTGTATTGCAGGGTTGACAAGCCGCCCGAAGCATTAAACATAAACTCATGCGGAGTAGTTTGCTTCTCCTGTATCACGTCTTGTTCCTGTGCCGTAGCAACGGAGGCAAGAAACAGACTGAGTATTGTAATGTATATTTTTTTCATATTTTCTTTCTTGATGGTTAGGTTACTGTACTACGATGTTGAATGTTTTCTTTTGTCCGCTTCCCGATATAATTTGCAACACATATGCACCTGACGCTTCTGGCGCTTTAATAGTTGACGTATAGTCAGCAGGCATATCAACCTGCAATACACCTTGCATGTTATATAGGCGGATACGTGCACCTTTCTGCTCGTTTTCATCCAAATACGAGTAAACATTGAGCGGATTGCCTGCTTTTACCGGATTGGGAAATACTTGCATATCCTGTGTTGTTGCAACTGTCGGATTAAGCGCACAAGTGGACACTGTAGTGCCATCGCTGGTAGTTAAGAGCACGGTATAATTTGATGTGGCTGCATTGGGGCGTTTGCTGAGGTACAGCGTACTCCTGGTTTCACCGTCAATTGCTACACCGTTTTCGTACCATTGGAAACCGGTAAACGTATAGCCGCCATTGTGTGCAGGCACGTTAATAATCGATAGTACATCGTCCCACAATTGCGCTATTACTTGCGATGCTGCAAACGGGCGTATTACGTTTACCATGTAATCTTTGGTGGTAGTTCCATCCGAAGCCAGGGAGCGAACTATAATTGCCGTATGCATATCTGTAGCTGTATACGGCATACTCACCGGTGTATTATTTACAAGATACGACACCGTGCCACCTGCCTGCGCTGTGGCCGCAATGTTTACATTGCTGGCGTCACAAGGCAAGTTAAGCGTGTATTGTGTAACGTTGGCATCAAATGCCGGCGACAACGCTCCGTTGCCTGTATCATTTATCAAGCCGGTTAATGCAGCGTCGGCCGTAGGTAGCGCCGTAAAGGTTGCCTCGATCAGATGGTTTGCATTGATGTTGGCAAACACGTAACTGCCGCTGTTTATAGCATCGGCATTGCTTACGCCATCAATTTGTACATCTTGTATTTTAAAACCTGATGCAGGCGTAACGGTATATGCTTTACTGCTGCTGTAGGTTACTGTGGTAGCACCTGCAGGCGATATGCTACCGTTAGCTCCGGCATTAGCCGTTATGCTGAAAACCTTCCGCTCGAACGTTACATTGATAGTATGATCTGCTGTGACGTTGGTAAATGTATAGCGACCTGCTTTAGCAGAATCGGGAACATTTACACCGTCAATTAACACTTGCGAGGTTTTGTACCCCTCAGCAGGTGTAAAGGTGAAAGCATAGTTGTTGCCATAACTTACAGTTTGCACTGCACCGGGCGATATGCTGCCGTTAGCACCTCCTGTTGGTGTAAGGCTAAACGTGGGAATCACACAATCGGTGGTCATGCAAACTCTGTCGGACTCGAAACCATAATTACCACAAATAGCTGCGACACAATAGGTATGCGTACCCGCGGTAATTCCGCTATCATCAGTATAGGTTGTTACGGTAGCGTTTGACGCAATTTTTACACCATCGCGATACACATTATAACTTCCACTGCCTACTAATGGTGCCGTCCAGCCTAATCCTATTTTAAATTGACCATCATACGGATAGTTGATAAGGTTTATACCCGACGGCTGCGCGCATTGCGGCGCAATGGCAACATCGTCAATCAGTATATTATTTCCGCCCATACCAACACCCTCGATAATTACATACGCTGATGTGGGAATTGCCGAACAGTCGAGATTGACACGGTATTGATACCAGCCCTCTTTCTCAACTACGGGCGACAAAACGGAACTACGGTGAACAGTGGCCAATGGAGTAAGACCCGTGATATCGGGCGTTGCACTCAAGTAGATGTTTACCGAGTCGGGTTTTTGACCACTACCTGGAGAGGCATCGTAATTATCACGATACATCCAGAAGGCAAGCACATAGTCGGTTTTAGCGGTAGAGAAGGCCGGCGTAATTACCAAACCTTTTGTACCTGCGAGATATGACGGACAATTGAATAGCAACATATATGGACCTGTATGCGGACCTGTATGCGGCACTCCCGACAAAGCAATCTGACGAATAAAGCTATTGCTTATTGGAGTTGTCCAGCAAAGCGGTGGAAATTTTGCTTTATCAAAACTTTCATATATTTCTTCAAACGGTGTAGCACAGGGTATTTCGAGCATATCTACTACTACAGGTTCGGTTTTTGCCGACTCGCAATAACCGTTGTTCCATACGGTTGATAAGTGGTAGGTATAGGTGCCTTGCCCCGGTACTGAATCTAAATGCATGAAGCCCTTGATAGGATTGGCTGTCAGAAGAGAGTCGTCGCGATACAGATTATACCCTACAGGGAAAGTTTCGCTACCATGAATGATAAATGGCATACCTTGGCTTGCCCCACTGTGCGCGTCTTTCAAATCTTGCCACCAAAATACAGGATGCAAATCGTCTTTTGGCATTTGCTGTTTGGCATTTCCGGTTGCCTCCTGCCCTTTAATGGCAATGGGCACACCCCATGTTTGCGCACCGGTTTGGGGGGTTGCACCCGGTGCACTTAAGCTGTAGCGCACCCAGTACGTTCCGGCGAGAAGCTCGGTATTAATGGTTGCCGTAATTTTCATAATGGGGCGCTCGGTATTTTGCATATCCGACGGACGAACCCTGTATATCCCTGTAAACTCCGTCGACTTCAAATAACTTTTATCTTCATTTCCCCAAATAATTTTACCATCTGCCGATGGGTCACCATCATATATCAACACGTTGATAGCGCGGAAGGTTGAAGTCGTCCCTGAGTTAGTTACAAACCCGAAGAAATCGATATCCGTAATAAACGTTGGCGCGGTGAGTGTAAAATCGTCGGCAATGGCATAGTGTGACGAGTGCGTGTTGGCATAGCCCGGCGTGGTATTGGTTTCGGTGGTAGCACTCACATCTGCCCCCCCTTTGCCCGCTCCGGCATCGGTAACTAGTTTCGCTTCGTCAAGAATAACTGTTTCGCCCATCGGGTCGGGCAACCCCCATGTCATTTGCACGTTGTACCACTCCGGCTCGTGCAGTTCCAAAGCTGTAAGGTCTTTCGGCAAGTTGCATGCGCCCGGCGTAGCAATGGTAACCGATGTGCAGGTTTGCTTCGATACGCCGCAGGAGTTATTATAGAGCGCCTCGACACAATAATTGTGTACGCCCGGATCCACTCCGGCATCGGTATAAGTAGTTTGGGTTACGGTGGCGAGGAGACCATTATCGCGATAAACATTATAACCTGTTGTATTATCGGAGCCGTCCCATGTCAGCACCACTGTATTTTGTTCTTTGATGTAGCCGCCTAAATTCTCAGCCGGCGGGCAAATTTCTCCCACCTCAATGACATCCAACATCACACCGCTACCACATCCGATAGCTCCTTCAAAAGCAATCCAATAAGTAGCAGAGGGATCTGGTAAGGCCAGGGATTTATGCACCCATGTCGTAATATTAGCAGAATATTCCGCTAACATAATCCATTCGGCAGCTGCCGAATTTTTATAATATATCCGCAAGGTGTCTTGACTTGTTCCACTAGCCTTTTGGGCATGCCAGAAGCTAACCATCGGATTAGCTAAATTACTAATATCAAAGAGCGGTAAAATAAGCTTTGTCTTAGCACCCTTATTACTTGCCAATCCACTCACAAAACGAAGTTTGTAATTGCTATTATCGGGAGTCGTTGCCGGCACACCAATTGCTTTTTCAGCCACGCTCCAAGCAAGACCTTTCGCATCTTTTTCCTGTATCCAGCACGAAGGGATAGCATTTCCCTCAAAGCCTTCGGAGAAAGGAGCAACCGTCGCGATTTCGCAAGGGTTAATAGGCATAACAACTTCATGAGTAGTTTTGTCGGATTCGATGGAAGTACCGTAAATCGCCGAAATACCATAAGTATAAGTACCTTGCCCGGGAGCTATATCCACATAACTACGATTAGTAATTACATCGGCATTTAATTTCACATCGTCCCTGTATACATTATAGCCGGTAACATCAGTTGCCAAAGACCAGCCATTAAGGATAAACGGCAAAGTCGTCGGAGACCCACCAGAGGTCCAGTCTTTCCATGTATTGTTCCTAAACTCATACGTTTTAGCATTACCAATTTTTGCAATACCATTAGCATTCATAACCGGTATAGTAAAGGGTCCATTAGCCGACATTGTCCCATCGGCCGATAATTCAACCCAATAGGTTCCCGGAGCCAGCTTAAGGTTATCAATAAACACTTTGACCCGCATAATAGGGCGCTGGTTATTCAACATACCCCCTCCCAACGTTGTAGTGGTTCTATAAATATTTGTAAATGAAGCCGACTCAAACCGGTTGGTACTCCTGTCGCCCCAAACCACACGGCCACCTGCCGAAGGATCGCCATCATATATAGTCACACAGGCTTTGTTAATTGTAGGGGTTATTCCCGAGCCTGTTTGGTGGGCATAAAATTCAAGGGACGATAATACGGTTTCTTGGGTTACAGTAAAATCATCGGCAATAGTATAAGTTCCCACCTGAAAATTTTCCCAAGCCCTTGGAGATGGAGAACTAACATCGTAGAAACTAACATCAGCGCCACCAAAGCCCGCTCCCGGATGAGTCATAACAGGCCCGTTATTAAAAATTTCCGTAGCAGCGGTACCTTCATTGTCTTCAATAGTTATATCCCAATTCAAATGGACATTATACCAGTTCGGGTTGTGAAGCTCCGAAACGATATTTTCAGGAGCAAGATAGGTAAGTACATTTACGTCTGTACATACGTCAGCCGATTCGCCTGCACGGTAAACAGCTTTTACGCAATAACTATGACTTCCACCTGATAGATTCATGTCGGTGTAGGTTAAAGCCGTTGTGGTGGTTAAAGCCGACCCGCCCCGATAGATGGCATAAGATACCGGATCGACATCTGCCGGTTTCGTCCAGCTTAAAGTCACATTTCTACCCTCTACTGATCCTGCCAAGTTACCCACCACAGAAAGAGGTTCTCCAGCCTCAATTGTAATATTATCCAATTGCACACCATTTCCTAGTCCACAAGTATGCTCAAAAGCAATCTGGTAATTTGCCGATGGGTTAGGCAACGCAATAGCTTCGGCCGACCATTTTTCGGCAGCCGTTGGAGAATTATAAGAAACATAAGGTGTCGGCGTATTGTATTCTCTCAAAAATGTCCAACTACTAGCGCTACCGGATGCTTTGTAGTAAACCCGTAATGTATCCATGTAGGGAACGGTAACGGGGGTTGTGTTGCGGATGGCTTGTCCACGATAAAAAGAAATAGTCGGACATTCCAATGTGCTGATATCCACCATCGGCATTATCAATTTTGTTTTGACCCCTGTAGCAGTAGCAGCTGTTTTACTTGGAATATAAACTTTCCGGGCACCGGTAGTAGTACCATCCGGAACACAGTTCGGAACTCCCGAACTATAGCTTGTTGTTGTCCATTCAATATTATTAGCATCTTTTTCCTGTGTCCAGCACTCCGACGGAAGGACCGTACCGCTGGTTGATTGAAATCCTTCGAAGTAAGGGAAAGTTCTTATAGGGTCGTCGCATGCCCATATTGGCATTTCAACGGTATGGGTAGTCGGAGTCGACTCGCAAGAACTGTAAACAGCTGTTACGCCGTATGTATAAGTACCGTTACCGGACGGTGTCAAATCCGTATAACGGCGGCCTGTAACCGGCTCCGTATTCAACTGTACATTATCCCGGAACACATTATATCCCATTACGTCGGAAGCGACTGTTTTTCCATAAAGCGTAAATGCCAGTGCCACTCCTTTATTATTATTAGATGTCCAAGCAGCCCATGTTCTTGAAGAAACAGTATAGACTTTAGCATTACCTTCCTTTGTGGTATTGTCGGCATTCATGGCCGATTTTATATTAGGGTCTAAGGTCGCGTTATTTTTTACAGCTATTTCAATCCAATAAGTACCGGCTGCTAGGGGTAAATCGCTAAAATTGGCTCTAACCTTCATAACCGGATAACTTGTGTTTGTAGGAGTGCTCGTAGGTACGTGATATACATTGGCACGCTCAGCCGACTCCAGGCAATCGTCCGCTCTATCGCCCCAAACAATAGCTCCGCCGGCCGACGGATCGTCATCGTAAATAACAACATACACTTCTTGGACATTTGCCGTGTTAAAAGTGTTATTCAAATAAATATAAAATTCTACTGCCGACAGAACGGTCTCCTGCGCTAACACAAATTTATCGGCAATAGCATACTTTTCTGCCTTACATGACTTATAGGGCGTTTGGGTAGGAGTAGTGGTATACGCAGACACCGTATTCCCCTGACTATTAGTACCAGTAACAATCCCCCCATTGTCAAAAATGGTCGTAGTGGAGGCGCTTACTGTGGAAGCCCCCGTAGGCAACGACCACTGCAACTGAAGGTTGTACCAACTCGGTTGGTGCGTTAGGTTTGCTGTCACGCTTGCCGGGGCATTGCACGACTGAGAATAAGCCACATTGAATGCCGCAGCAAGTGCCAGCCAGCAAACAAGTGTTGTAATGATTTTTCTCATAGATCTGATTTTTTTATGGTTAAAAATTATAGGTTTTTATTAAAATATTGTATGATTTTTATTAAACACAAAGGTAATTGCTAATTATAGAAAGGCCAAATTTTCAAGGTATACAAATGGTAACGCCCAAAAAAAGCTATTGCTGAAAATCAATTACTTAAAATTTATATCTGGTTTCTATCTGGTAAGTTGTAAGATAAATTGTAGATTTGTAAACAAAAAATCAACCAAATTATGCATTACTTGCCTTCCTTAAAAATTGCTCTACTAAAAAAAGTCTATTGTTTTTTATTGGTGAATATAATTTTGGGAGCTATGCCATTTAAATTAATAGCCGACAATCAATTAGAAAAATTTACCATAATCGCCAAGGAAGTCGACAGTCTCAGTAAACTACATGGAACAAAAGCGCGTTTATTACTCAAAGACCTATACCAAATAGCCGGTAATCACCCCGATAGCATAGTTTTAAAACAAGAATGCTTATACCGCGAAGCCGAGTTAGGCTATGCACAAGGTGTTTACGACTCGACTATTAACAGATTGATAAAAAAAGAATTACAATATATCAATCCGCTAAAAGATACTTTTCACAATGCAATGTTACAGTATTCTTTTGCATTAAACCAATACCTGAAGGGGAGTTATGGCGAAGCATTTACGTTGGCCCTATACGCCATGGAGCAATTCGAACAACTGAAAAACAACCAGTTTACTATTAAAACGCTCATGATTTTAGGACGTATTTGTATTTCTATCGAAAGTTACAAGATGGCGGAGGAATATTACAATAAAGCCTTGGAATACATGGATAGATTGCATCCGGATTATTATCAAATACGTTCCAATATCGTTTATATTACATTAGTCCGTTCCGGCCATCTCGAGGCAGCCACAGATTCTTTGATTAAGTACATTTCTATATTTGAAGCGAAACAAGATACGGCACAGCTAATCGGTAGCTATTTAAATATCAGCAGTATTTACCATCTAAAAAACGAACACGAGAAAACACGGTACTATTATACTGCCACTCACAAATTGATTCAAGCAATAGATAACGTTCGCTATTCCGTTGTATTTTACCAAGGTTTTGGTGTTTATCAAATCATGGAAAATAACCTGCGTGCAGCCTATCAAAATTTTCACCTGGCAAAAACATTTGCCGAAAACTCTGGAAGTCCGGATCTACTAATTTTTCCATTTGAATCATTAGCTCATATTCACGAAAAATTAAATCATATCGACAGCGCTTACTTTTATGTAAAACAATACAATGCTGTAAAAGAAAAAATTCTGAAAGAGGCAAATCCTATAGAAGCTTACCGGTCATACATTTCTGTTTTTTTAGAAGCGTCAAAACAAGAATTAATTATTAAAGAACAGGAAATATTGTTAAAGAACAGGCTTGTCATTGTTATGACTATTTCTGCCGTTGGAATCATTTTGCTAATTGTATCATGGTTAATCATACTACAACAACAAAAACGCCACAGTCACCAACAAGCATTACTCAAAGAAACCGAAAATAAAGAATTGGAAGAACGACTGCAAAGTAAATTATTGAGTGAGCAACTACAAACCGAACGAATCAATGCGCAAACCCGTGAACTTACCAGCTATTCCCTGGCGCTTTCCAACAAAAACAGTATCTTGCAACAAATTTCCAGTGCCATTCAACGGCTTCCTAATGACCCTAGAGCGTCGGACGATATTCAAAAAATGATTAAAAATAATCTGAATATAGACGGCGCGTGGGAGGATTTTGTATTGCATTTCGAAAAAGTGCATCCAAGTTTCTTCAACCGGATTAAAACCATTTGCAATACACTTTCAGAAAATGATCTTCGGCTATGCGCCTATTTTAGAATTGGCATGTTAGCAAAACAAATTGCTCAAATACTTAATGTATCGCCCGAATCTATAAAAATGCACCGCTATCGCATTAAGAAAAAACTTAATCTTTCGGAAGACGAAAATCTCGATGATTTTATCCGGAATATATAGGACATCTTAACACCGTTCATAACATGTTTGCCCCATTGTTTATTTCTTTTACCAAAAAATTAAAACTTTTTTTGGCTGAAAAAAATGCACTTGCTAATAAAAATAGTTATTAAAACCACAAAAAAATCTATACCTAAAAAATAACATTTTTTTCACTGAATACACGCTTTTAACAACTGTTTAAAAAGCCTTACTTATCAACATTACCAGATGGTGGATAATGTGAAAAAATAAATTAAAAAACTAAAAATCAAGCTCTATAAAAATTCATTTTTGTTAATCTAATTTACGTAAAATTCATTTTTGAATAATAGAATAGGAAAACTATTTTTTTATACACAAATTTAACGTGCTATAAACAACATTAAATTTTTTTAATTTTAATCTTTTATAATTATAATATATACTGTTTGTTCAAAACTAAAATTTTTGTCGCGTGAAAAATATAAAAATAAAAACCGTAATTTTGTAATTAGAGATTGTTTCGCTATACTCGCAATGACGTGCTAAAATAACTTTTTGCAAATAAGTATGACTATCGTCATTACAAGGTACGAAGCAATCCAATTAGAAAGAAGAATGTATTCTTATAAATGGAAAAAGAATTTGATATAATTGTAGTAGGAGGGGGGCATGCCGGTTGCGAAGCTGCTGCTGCCGCTGCTAACATGGGTTCGCGAGTGTTGCTTGTTACAATGGATATGACGAAGTTTGCCTGCATGTCGTGTAACCCGGCAATGGGAGGTATTGCTAAGGGACAAATAGTACGCGAGATTGATGCGCTTGGTGGCTATAGTGGAATAGTAACCGACCGCAGTACTATTCAGTTTAGGATGCTCAATCGTTCAAAAGGTCCGGCGATGTGGAGTCCGCGAGCGCAATGTGATCGTACGCTTTTTTCCGTTGAATGGCGTAAAATGCTCGAAGAAACGCCTAATCTGTTTTTCTGGCAAGATACGGTTAAATCGTTATTATTTGATAATGAGCAAATTATAGGTATTTCAACACTTTTAGGAGCTGTATTTAAAGCGAAGTCTGTGATCCTTACCAACGGAACGTTTCTAAACGGGATAATTCATGTTGGACGGACACAAGTTACCGGGGGCCGGATGGGAGAATTATCGTCCTATGGAATTTCGGAGCAACTTTGCAAATTAGGTTTTGAAGTTGGAAGGATGAAAACCGGAACACCTGCTCGCCTCGACGGACGAACAATTGATTTTTCGAAATTGATTATTCAGGAAGGAGATAATCCGGCTTCTAAATTTTCATACTTAAATAAATTAGAAATTAAAAATCGGAAATTAGAGATTGTTCCACGTGAAACAAATCATTCTCAATTCTCAACCATAAGCCCGACAAAGTCAATCCTCAATTATCAATTACCCTGTTACATTGCCCATACTTCAAAAGCAGTTCACGATATTTTAAAAGGAGGATTTGCTGATTCTCCACTTTTTTCCGGCACTATAAAAGGAGTGGGACCGCGTTACTGTCCGAGTATAGAAGATAAACTTCGTACGTTTGCTGACAAAGATAGTCATCAACTTTTTTTAGAACCTGAAGGGTGGAATACAAATGAATATTATATTCAAGGTTTCTCGTCGTCGTTGCCAATGGATGTGCAAATACGTGCTTTACGAACAATTGAAGGTCTGGAAAATGTAGAAATATTCCGGCCTGGATATGCTATTGAATACGATTATTTTCCACCCATTCAGCTAAAGCACACAATGGAAACAAAGTATATAAATAATTTATACTTTGCCGGTCAAATAAATGGAACTACAGGATACGAAGAAGCGGCAGCCCAGGGTTTAATAGCCGGTATTAATGCGCATTTAAAAATTAATGGTAAACAAGAGTTAGTACTTGGTCGGGACCAGGCATATATAGGTGTGCTTATTGATGACCTGGTTACAAAGGGGGTCGATGAGCCGTATCGCATGTTTACTTCGCGGGCCGAATACCGTATTTTACTCCGACAGGATAATGCCGATATGCGGCTTACGGAATTATCCTATAATTTAGGTTTAGCTTCACGTGAACGGTATGAACAGCTTTTATCTAAGAAAGAGGTTATCGAAAATATTTTGACAATCTTGCGCGAAACTTCTATAAAACCCGAAGAAATTAATCCGTATTTAGAAAGTATAAATTCGTCGCTTATTACGCAAAGTAAAAAATTAGCCGAAATAATCCAACGCCCTGAATTTTCTCTAACAGATTTTCTCCAACTTTCAACTGATAATGTTCCACGTGGAACATCTCCCGAAATAATAGAATCAGTTGAAATATTATTAAAATATAGTGGTTATATTGAACGCGAACGATTATTGGCGGATAAAATGAATCGGTTAGAAAATGTACGAGTTCCTGCTAATTTTGATTTTGATAAAATATCGTCGCTTTCTATAGAGTCGCGAATGAAGCTTAAAAAGCATCAACCGGAAACTATAGGACAAGCTTCGCGTATATCCGGTGTTTCGCCTGCCGATATTTCAGTGTTGTTGGTTTATTTTGGTCGTTAATGTTCCACGTGGAACATTATATAATAGAGTATGGATTACTTCGTATCTCGCAATGACGATTATTTTAACTTATTGCAATAGGTAACTCAGCACGTCATTGCGAGCAATAGCGAAGCGATCTAATCGATAATAAAGAAACTAAAAAGTGCGTTTATGAGTAAAGGTAGCTACGTTTACATAATGACTAATTATACCAATAGTGTTCTCGAATGCAGTGTGGGCAATCCATAAAATATAAAAGTAACGATTGTTCCACGTGGAACAATTACTAAAAATATAAAATTATGGGGATACAATTTCAACGAAGAGATCCGATAACACCGCCGCAAACCTACCAACTGAAACTCGAAGATTATTTTGGGTTAGTAGAACCGCAGGTTTTACGAGGCAATATTGTCGATATCGAAAAGCAAGAAATATATCAAGGTTGTATTCATATAGTCGATGGACGGATTTCTAAGATAGAACGATGTGCTGTTTTGGAAACGCACTATATTCTTCCCGGATTGATAGATGCACATGTGCATGTGGAAAGTAGCATGTTAACCCCGGCCTCATTTGCGAACGAAGCAGTGAAGCATGGGGTAGTGGCAGCCGTATGCGATCCTCACGAAATTGCTAACGTGATGGGGGAGGAGGGAATTGAGTTTATGATTGATTCGGCCAAACAGTCCGATTTTAAATTTTTCTTTGGGGCTCCTTCTTGTGTTCCGGCCACTCCGGTCGAAACGTCGGGTGCAAAGTTGGATGCAGCACAAGTAGAACAACTATTGCAACGCGACGATATTTATTTTTTGGCCGAAATGATGAACTATCCGGGTGTAGTTGGTGGCGACCCGGAAGTAATGAAAAAATTGGCTGCCGCTAAAAAATTGGGAAAGCCGGTTGATGGGCATGTGCCCGGACTGAGTGGCGATGAATTGAAAAAATATGTTGCAGCCGGAATTTCGACCGACCATGAGTGTATTGATACTTGCGAAGCAGAAGAGAAAATTCATTTAGGAATGAAAATTAGTATCCGGGAAGGGAGCGCTGCCAAGAATTTCGATATGCTTTATCCGTTGATAAATCGTTACCCCTCGTCGGTTATGTTGTGTACAGACGATTGTCATCCACATGAATTATTGCAGGGTTACATGCTTTCGCTATTGAAAAAAGGACTGGATAAAGGATTAGGTTTCTTTAATTTACTTCGTACGTTGACAAGTAATGTTGTAAATCACTATCGTTTACCGGTTGGTTTACTGCAAGTAAACCAACTGGCTGATTGTATTGTAGTAGATAATATTGATGATTTAACTGTTTTACAGACTTATATAAATGGAAAGAAGGTGTTCGATAATACTGAAAATTCTATTAAAATTAATAATAACTTATTAGTAATAAATAATTTTAAGTTATTACCTATAGCAAAACATGAAATAATTGTGCCGGCCAAGTCGACTAAAATTCGAATTATTGAACTAATAAACAATGAATTATATACAAAGCAGGTGATAGAGGCGGCAACGATAGTAGGCGGCCAAATAGTTGCTGATCCCAAGCGGGACTTGCTAAAGATAGTGGTGTTGAATCGGTATGTGGAAAAAGCAGTACCGGCTGTCGGGTTTATTCGCGGTTTCGGGTTGCACAGCGGCACCTTGTGCAGCAGCGTGGCGCACGATAGTCATAACTTACTGGCTGTGGGGGCTGACGACGATTCGCTGGCGGCAGCCATCAATGCGGTAATTGCTCACAAAGGGGGCATTGCCTGTTGCGATGAAAAGGGAAGAACATCGGTACTTCCGTTGCCAGTAGCGGGTTTGATGAGTACTGCCCCTGCTGCTGAAGTGGCTCAGCAGTACGAGTTGTTGCAACAGCACGCGCGGGAGTGAGGCTGTATGCTCGCCGCACCGTTCATGACCATGGCTTTCATGTCGCTGATTGTAATTCCCGAACTAAAAATTTGCGACCGCGGCTTATTTGATGTTACAAAATTTGAACCGGTGGATTTATTTGCGGATGAATAAATCGGTATCTTTGCATTCTAAATATAACCTGCATTCGTATGAAAATAGCAATGGCTTTAGGTAAAACTATTATTTTAGTTGGTGCGGCAGTCGTCCTTGCGTCGTGTGGGAGCGCGCTCCAATCCTACAAAAAAGGCGATTATTTAACAGCGAGCGAAAAAGCCGTAAATAAATTACAAAGCAAACCCAATGATGCCGATGCGCGCTATGTGCTTGAGCATGCATACCCCTTGTTGCAGGACAAAGCGCTGCGCGAAATCGACTCGCTTGATGCTAATTTGAGTATCAGGAATAACGAAAAGGTAATTGACCTTTATGAGCGCCTGAATAAACTCTCCATACAGATTACCTATTGCCCCGCCGCACACGAAATTGTGCCGCAGCCCGGGGCCTACAACGATGTGTTGCAAGACCGCAAGAATGCAACGGCCGATTATTTCTATGGAGAAGGCATGCATGCCCTTGATGCCGGTACGTTGGAGCAAGCCCGTAAGGCGCTCGATGATTTCAAAGAGGCGGCTAAATATGTGCCCGACTACAAAGATGTGGAAGATAAAATTGCCGAAGCACGCGAAGCTGCTACGATGCATGTAGTGGTCGAAGAACCCCTGTTTACTTTCCGTCTACGTCCCGGCGACGACATGCGCTACCGCTGGCTGATGGACGAAATTAACCGCAGTTATTACCGCTATCCGGTGCATTTTTATTCGATGTACGATGTCGCGATAACTCCGCAACAGCGTGTAGTGCTTGACTTCCAGGATTTCGTAATAGGCAATGCCGTTACTACGACACGCACCGAAACGTTGACGCGCGAGGTGGTTGTTGGTTCCACAGTGATAGATGGTAAGACGGAGTATATCTACGAAACGGTGAGTGCGCGCATTACTATTTATCGTATGCAGGTAATTGCCGAAGGCTTGCTCGACGTGCGTATCACTGATTACCGCACGGGGCGCTACCTGAACCAGCGCACCTTGCGGCGCAACGCTGTCTGGTTTACCGAATGGGCAACCTTCACCGGCGACCGGCGCGCGCTTTCCGGTAATGCAGCCGTATTGGCAGGGAGGGGACCCGAGATAGCGCCGCATAGCGATATACTTTATAGCCAAGTGGTGAACCAGCTCTATGACGATGCGGCACGGTATATTGAATCAGTATACCGGTGATTTGATAAAATTTGACACGTTGCTATTTGGCGGTTAAAAATATTGTGCTACATTTGCGGTAACAATAGACGTTCTTTTGGTTCGGGTAAATTTATTCTCGTTGAAAAATCTTGACAATTTTTGCATTAAGAGAATAGTGGAAACCACTGGTAAAACGTGGGTTTTGCTTATTTTTAATGCAGGTAGTCAAGAACCTTTCAACAAATGAGTTTAACCTGCGTTTTTGTTTTTTGCTCACAGATTCCACAGAAGGGAGAACAAATTACGGAAATTGAAACGAAAGAGGCAGCGAATGAAAAATCGTAGCAAGGGGTTGTTGTGTTTGTTTGTTGATGGAACGCGGATGACGCGGATTAGACGGATTTACGCGGATTTTAAAACAACCCCTATGCTACGTAAATAAAACTAAAAAATTAGTTAAAATTTAAAATAAAATATGTATGAACCGAACACTATTAAAATCTAAACACAGTTGTGAGTTCAGCGCAGCTAAAAAAATCTACTTCTTATTCATGGCGTTGCTCTGCTGTTTTAGCGGCTATTCCGCAAACTGCGTCTCGGCAACACAAGTCAGCGCCAACTACACGACCCAACAGGTCACCTTTAAGCTGACGTGGACGGGCTGCAATGGTACTACGCACTTGAACAAAGCCTGGTGCTTCGTCGACTTTCAACCGGTGGATGCGGCCGGTAACGGCGGTGCCTGGCAACGCGCTACCATAAGCGGTACACCAGTGGTTGTTAATGGTACGTATGCCGCCGGCAACAGCAATGGCTTCTGGGTAACGGGCACCAACGGCCAGTCGGCTACCGTAACCGTCAAATTGGGTAATGCTCCGGGTATTTTCAACTGGTGCGCCATTGCCACCGATTATCCGCCGCAAGCAACTTTTACCAGCCCTACGGTTGTGAAATTCAGCGGCACTTTACCATTTGTGTTAAGTTCGGGTGTTTCGGTTACCACTTCAGCCAAGACCTACACACCTGCGGCAGCGTTCACGTCGTTTACCGATAAAACGAATGCTCCCGGTACAATTAATTGCGGAAGTGCGGTAACTACCCCTGCATTAACCGGCGGCGGCAGTGTTTGTGCCACAGCTACGCTCAGTGTCACCAATAGTCAGGTAGGTGTGAGTTACCAATTATATAATGGAACCACAGCCGGCGAAAGTAAAGATGGTACCGGCGGCGCCATTAGTTTTACGCCGGTGGGAGCGGGAAGTTATAAAGTTGTTGGTAGAAATAACTATTACACGGCCTGTGCTGCAACGAGTACCGTGCAAACTGTAACACTTTATCCGATCGTTACGCAAAGTAATCCAGCGGTAGCTACTATTTGTTACAACGCAACGAACACCTTCAGCCTGGCTGCGGCTACCGGCGGCGATGGAAACTATACGTACCTATGGCAGCAGTCGGGCAATAACTCGACGTGGACGAATGCCACGGGCACCCGCACAAATGCAGCGTACACTACTCCTGCCTTGACCGCGAATATGTATTACCGGCGCGTAGTTACATCGTGTGGTAACTCGGCAACAAGCACGGCAGCATTGGTGACAGTACGGGCTAACTTTACCACTGGAACTATTGACAGTACCGGCCAGACTGTAACAGCTGGAGAAACACCCGGCGCTATTGGAAGCACTGTAGCAGCCAGCGGTGGCGGCGGAACCATCAGTTACCAGTGGTATAAAGATGGCGTAGCCATCAGCGGGGCTACGGCTGCTAACTATACGCCCCCGGCCAGCATGACTGCTGCGCTGGGGACTTACACGTATACACGGCGAGCAAAAGATAATACGTGTAATACTACATTGACACAGTCTACCGGAAGCTGGGTGTTGAAAGTAACCTGTCCCTACACAGGAAGTGATTTACTCATGGACGCTACACATGTCTGCCAACAGCGGGCCAGCGGAGCGAAGAACTGGGAAGCATGGATTAAAGATGCGCGCGACAATGAATTATACAGAATTGTACGGATGCCCGACAATAAATGGTGGTTAGCACAGAATGTAAAATATGCGGCGACTGGTTCGGCAGTCAGTGGATGCACAAAAGACGAATGCGGAAGGGCATACACTCCCACGCAAATGAATGGCGCTTGGGGTGGCTCTAGTGGCTGGGGTAGTAATATTCAGGGTATTTGCCCAAGCGGATGGGTGGTCCCTATACTTAGCGACTGGGATAATTTCATTACTGCAATTGGTAGTACAAAAGCCGAAAGAATACGCCCTTATAATTCGACCTGTTCTCCAAAGTCGGATTACTACGGTTGGGCATCCAAAGTGGGCGTTTGGCAAGGCTCATCCACCTACGATACTGCTGCAAGCCATTTTAATTATAACCCACCTGAAACCTATAACAGCGGATATGGTTTGGCTATAGATCGTTATTGGTGCCAGGGGAGTAGT
The DNA here is from genome assembly GCA_031551625.1 of Bacteroidales bacterium. Lineage (GTDB taxonomy): Bacteria > Bacteroidota > Bacteroidia > Bacteroidales > UBA932 > JAVBNJ01. Next base: position 57,692 of record JAVBNJ010000030.1, read on the forward strand.
TGCAATGGGGTGCTATATAATCATGTTATAGGTGAGGGTGGTTGTGAAGATATTTCTAACAGCTCTGTTCGTTGTTGGCGTTATTAAAGTATTTATATTTTTTAGATCATTATTTTAACTAATATAGAGCTCTTATATAAATTAATAGTATAGATTATAAACTATTATATATTTATAAATAATAATATATAATAGTTTATTTATTCTATTACTATAAATATCAACAAATAAACAGCACGAAAATTCGTTTGGTAATTTTACTGTTAAAGAACCGAATTCTTTCAATCCTTAGTTATAAATCCATAGCAGAATCTTCCGGTCGTTATTTTTTAGTTGATTATCCAAATAGGTCATTGTCGTATTGGATACAACGGCGCACCCCAGGCTCCATCCCAACGGCAGGTGTTGTGGGTAGGTTTCGTAATCGGGAACAGGCGTATGGGAATGCAGCACAACGATCCGTTTAAAAGCATTGCTGTTGCTGGCTTCCAGGCCATGTAGCTTATAATGTACATGGATCCCGTATTGGCTATAGGCCCTTGTGCCGATACGGTATTTGCCCAGCGAGGTACAATAGCTTCCGGGCTTATTACTGAACACCGGAGAAGCATTTGTGCTTCCGCCTCCGATGCCATGGCAACAAAGGCTTGTTCGAACAACTTCTTTTTTCGCAAAATCCCATACAAACAGACGGTATTTTCCCGAATGAATTTTCATATCGACCAACAGGCAAAAGGTGGTGTCCATCTTATTCTGCTTGCAGTAAGCAAAGGCCGAGTCGGCTTTCAACGATAGTTCGGAAATCGTATTTACAGGTTGCTTGGCAGCCTCTTGTGCATGGCATGCACTAAAGAAGTTTAAAATTAGGAAAAATAAACTGTACTTCATAAGGATTGGAGAAATAAATTACCGCCTTGTAATTGTTATGTTTCTACGGATACCATCATATTGAAATTGCGAAGAGGAGTTGCTGTCATTTGTTGCAAGCCCATCGGTAGAATAAATACTGGTATGCAATGCGGCTTTACCGGCATCGGTGTTGATGCTGTTGATCAAAATGCTTTGCAACGTTTTTTTCGTATATTCCATCATGTTTTCAGCAGTTTGCCTGCTTGTTTCTGTTCCTTTCTCGGCAGCAGTTATAAAAATTTTCAATTGCTCATAAGTGGGAGTATCGAATTTTAATGTGCCATCGAACTGTTCGAAAGCCTCGTTAGCAGCGGATTCCAGCAGCTTCTTCTGTAGTTTTCGGAAAAGCGCTGCGTTGCCGAATGTTTCGACGGTCGAAATTTTACCATTTACAAAAAACGCAAAACCAATCACATCAGATTTCCCGTCGAAAGCGGCTTGCAGTGCATTTACGTATTCAGTGACGCTGTTTTTCAACTTATCGTTTTCCAATGTGAGCTGTAAGCTGGTAGGCGACGCCGTACTTTTTACTTCGGCCTGTACTTTCTCGGTGGCTTTTGTCTGGTAATCGGCCACCTCTTTCCATACTTTCGATTGATTTTTTTCTGTACGGGCGGCCACTTTCAAGGCTTTATTGTTCAGTGTTTTTTCGGACGATGAAAACTGAGCAGCGCTCTCGGACCCACGCTGGTTCCAACGGCTTTGTTCCACGCAGAACGATTGCAGCGGCACTTTACGTGCGCCGGGGTTCAGCACAATATCTTCGCCTATAGTACGGTCTTGCCTCCCGCCTTTTACGATGTCACCTGCCATGATGAATACGTACTCCTGCGACGTATTGTCGACGGTCAATTCGCCTACGTTGCCCGTTTCGTGCAGCGTAATTTTCTTTTGTTTCATGGCTTCTTCCAGCGTCAGGTAATTCCGCGCAATCTGGTCTTTACCCTGAATCAGAAAAATGCTCAGGTTTTTGTAGGTATGGCTTGTTGATTGACTGGTTCCCCGTTGGCCACAGCCTAAAATAACGATCGCTGTAAGCAGCAGGCTAGTAATAAGTAAATTTTTCATAAAAAAGTAGTTTTTAATTGGTAATTGCTTGGTAAGTCGCCTCTATAACTTGAGCCATTTTAGGAATATCAAGCGTTTCCATCGTGTCTCCGGATTGGTGGTAATTTTTATTCCGGTAGAAAGCCGTATTGGTCACCATTAAAGCGTCGTATCCCATATTCCAATAGTTCAAATGATCTGAAAAATCAATAGGTAGAATACTTCCGGGTGTAGCTATCGATTTTGTTTTGATAGTAGCCGCCTGTTCAAATTTTTTAGAGAACTGTTTTACAAACTTTCCGTAACCGCTGCGCTTGGCCAATAAGATATAATCACCAGTGCATCCATACACTACTTTCATTGCTTTTACCGGATAGGTTTGTGATTTTTTTGCGTCACTGAAAAATCCGATCATTTCTAATGCGACCATTCCCAGTACTGCTGTATTTGCCTTCTTTAGTGTATTAACGTGGATATAGCTGCCCATGTATTCTGTGCGAAAAAAAGGGGGTTCTTCCAATGAGTAAGCCACCAGTTCTACCGGATTTTCGAGCGCTTGCCCATGTAACATACGGGCCAGTTCCAACAATCCGACCACTCCGCTGGCATTATCGTCTGCGCCTTCTTGGTTGCCGCATACATCATAGTGGGCACCCATTATAATGCGGGGCCGGTGCGCATCGCCAAACCGGCAAACTACATTTTTATAGATGCGTCCTTCTACAGAGTAAGGTTGAAAATAAGCTGTATCTGCATATTGCTTGAAAACGCCCAATATATAGTCGGCTGTTTGGTTCAATGCGGTAATGTTTTGGTAATTCCGGAAGATGTTTGTTTTAGTAATCGCCGTAAGATGTTCAGTAATTAACATTGTATCGGAAGCTGGACAATCTTGCGGCTTGGCAGCCACATGCGAGCACGCAGTATTACCGGAGGCGATAGCGAGAAGTACTAATTTTAAGCAGCTTTTCATATAATCTATATTCTTTCTTGTTGTGAATTTCTACTGCAAAAGTAAGAAGTAAAATCGTGCGCTTTTCCATAAAAATGGTGAAAAAAGGTTTCGACTTGGTGAAAAGCATCTCCCGAGTGGATAAAAATTACTTACTTTGCACTCGGAAAATGAAACAGATGAAAAAAGCACTCCTATTAACTATCTTTTTTGGGTTGATTTTTACTGCGGTGGCACAGGAGTCCAAAAATTCGAAACGGGTGCCGAAACAAGCTTACCCGGCTGCGACGAAACTTTCGAAATCGTTGGAAGAAGCCAAGCCCGATAGCGTGATTGCCCGCGAGTATACCGAATTGGCGAAAAGCCTGGCCGGAAAAGCTTCGTATGCCAAAGCCGAAGAATATTTCGGGAAAGCGCTCCAGCTTTATACCAAATTAAAGCAAAAGGATAAAATTGCGGAAGTGAGCCGCGAGCTGGCTAAAGTACAAGAGGCCCAGGGCAAGAACAAACAAGCCGAACAAAGTTTTGAAAAAGCGGCTACCATTGCGAAGGACGAAGTGTTTAAACAATTAAACACGAATGATGCCAGCCGGTTGCAAAATGCCGACAAGCCGAAAACACAGGCGCAGTACATGGAAAGTAATATCGCTATCCTTGAAAGTACCGGCCAGCGCAAGGAAGCAACGGTGGTTGCCCAAAAAATGGCCGATGCGTATGTGGCCGATGAACAGTATGAAAAAGCTATTGAGGTGAATACCCAACTGGTGCAGGAATCGAAAGCGGAAGGAGATGTTACAGCTGCTATCGGTCAATTGCAGTCGCTGTCCGAGGCCTATTTCAAAGAAGCCGAAAGTAAAGCGAATGTATCGCCGGAATTGGGAGTAGAAGCGTTGCAGCAAGCCTATAGCCTGGCGGTGGAAAATGCACAAACACAGGAAGCCAAGCATACCACAGAATTGCTGGCGGCACATTACCAGAAGCAGCGCGACAGCAAGTCGGCGGTAAAAGCCTATCAGCGGTTTTTCGAAGACCTCGATCAACTGATTCGGGCCGATAGTTCGCTGGTCGACGCTAAACTTTTTGCAGCTACCGAAGAGCGGATTACCCAGTTGGAAAAAGAACGCGAATTGCAAGATGAACTGATTGACCGGCAAAATACGTTCAACTATACGCTACTGGGGCTTATTGTTGTAATGCTTTTATTGCTAATTGTTATCATAAGAGCCTTTTACTCCATTAAAAAAGGGAACCGCCAAATAGCCCTGCAATCGTTGCGTCGCGAAATGAATCCACATTTTATATTCAATAGCCTCAATAGTATAAATCATTTTATTGCACAAAATAATGAATTAGCAGCTAATAAGTATTTGACATCCTATTCAAAATTGATGCGTACTTCAATGGAAAATTCAAATAATGATTTTATAAAATTGAGCAATGAATTGGATTTGTTGCGCGAATACCTTGATTTGGAACACTTGCGCTTCAACGAAAAATTTAGTTATGAAATAATCGTGGACGAGCAGCTTGATGCGGAACTGGTTTATATCCCGAATATGTTGCTGCAGCCGCATCTCGAAAATGCCGTGTGGCATGGGTTGCGGTACAAGGAAGGCCGGGGGATGCTGCGTTTGTCGGTTATGCAGGAGGGAGAAACAGTAGTGATCGCAATAGATGACAATGGCATAGGGTTACAACAGAGTAAGGCTATGAAAACTGCGAACCAGAAAGTATATCATTCACGCGGGTTATCGAATATCAACGAACGGATTAAACTGTTGAATAAATTGTATCACATGGTTATTGAGATGACAATTGCCGAAAAGCAATTTCCGGAAACCGGGGTGGTAGTTACCTTGCGAGTACCGAAGAAAAATAATTAGCCTTGCGGAACTTGCGGTTCATGATAAAAGATGAGTATATGGAAAAAATTCGAAGTGTAATAGTAGAAGACGAATCGGCAGCACGAGAAGTCTTGAAAAGCTACTTAACCAAGTATTGTCCGCAGGTGCAGGTAATAGGCGAGGCGCAGGATTGCAAAGAGGCGGTGGCCTTGCTTCACGAAGTGCACCCGCAATTGGTATTCCTTGATGTAGAAATGCCCTTCGGCAATGCATTCGATGTATTGGAGCAATGTATGGATCTGGAATTTGAAACAATCTTTACTACCGCATTTTCAGAATATTCAATTAAAGCATTGAACCAAAGTGCAGCCTATTATTTATTGAAACCTATAAATATAGAAGAACTTATTTTAGCCGTTACTAAAGTTCAGCAACATCTTTTGAAGCAAGCATTATTTAATCGCAATAGTATTGTTCTTGAGAATTTTCGGGAGAAGCAGCCTGAACGCCGCCAGGTGGTGTTACCCACGCTCGACGGCTTTGAGTTGGTGCGCATGGACGAGATCGTGCGCTTACAGGGCAACGGCAACTTTACCGATATTTATCTTGCCGACGGCAGCAAAAAAATGGTGTGCCGTTTTCTGAAACATTTTTCAGAGTTGCTTCCCCTGCCTTTTTTGCGGGTGCATAAATCGCATATCATTAATACCACCTATGTGGCTTCTTTCCATAAGGGGTTGGGTGGTTATGTAACAATGAGCACCGGCGCTGAAATAGAAATTTCGCCCAGCTACAAGGATGAATTTCTGAAGGCGTTTAAATAACCGGTTTCTGAAATAGCCCTTCTTAAGCTTATTGCTTCATTGAAAATTTGCCTAAATGCGTTGCTATTCCGCACCTAATTTTTCCGGAATATACCTATTTCCCGCCCACGGAAATATTCGATGCAGCTATAAAGTAAATAGCAGGCAGCCCCTTCATCTATATTGCCGAGTACCGGTATATTATCCGGAAGAAACTCGAAAACCCCGGCAGTAGGATTAGCCAGGTAGACGAGGCTTAAGCACCCCAAGAAGCCGACTAGAAATTTTTTCATAATGTATAAAAACTGTTTTTTCGACAAATATACATTAATTATTTTAGGTGACAGCGGCAAAAAAATTTGCGTATTTCGAAAAATAGTCGTTACTTTGCATTTCAAAGTACTTTTATTATGACAACAAATCAACATTCGGAAGATTTAAAACATATCAGGCATTTGATGGAAAACTCGTCGCGGTTCATGGCATTGAGCGGCTGGTCGGTGTTTGCCGCTGGTATTATAGCCTTGGTGGGTACTGTAGTGGCGCGGTTTTTTATATTGGCTAACGGCGCCGTGCGCTACGATGAATATATGCGTGGTGTGGGTGCCTCAATAGGTATGCCTATCCGGATTAAAATGATTTTGTTGGCGGGGATTGTACTGGCTTGTGCCATCGCCATCGCCTATTTTTTCATTGCCCGGAAAGCCAAGCAGGCCGGCGAAAGAGTTTGGACGCTTTCGGCCCGCCGTGCACTTACTCAGTTTGGTATTCCGTTTATAACCGGCGGTGTCTTTTGTTTGGCGCTGTTGCTGCATGGCCATATCCAATTCCTGGCGTCGGCCATGCTGTTATTCTATGGTTTGGGGCTGGTGGGTGCGGCTAAATTTACGATTCGCGAAATTTACTACCTGGGCCTTTGCGAAATTGCATTCGGCCTGCTCGATGCGTTTTTCTTCGGCCATAGCCTGCTGTTTTGGGTACTGGGCTTCGGTATTGCGAATGTGGCGGCCGGCCTGGTTATTTATTTTAAATACGACCGTGCATGAAAACAATTATATCGGGGTTGAATAAGGTATTCGACAGCCGCATCCGGTTGGGGATTATGGCGGTGTTGGCGGTCAACGACCAGCTCGATTTCAATGCCCTGAAAGAGCTGCTCGAAATTACCGACGGCAACCTTGCTACGCACCTCAAGGCTCTTGAAACAAACGGGCTGATTGGCGTGCATAAACAATTTATCGGAAAGCGGCCGAACACGTCGTATTCCATCACCAAACTTGGCGAAAAACAATTCCGGCAACACCTCAAGGCATTGGAAGATTTAATGACAATAAAATAATTTTTTTAGCTATTAACTTTGAAATAAAAAGTACTTTTGATAATAATAAAACACAAAAATTATGGACACACAAAACAACACTTCTCAACCTTCTGCCTGGTCGAAAATTACGGGCAGCATTACATTTAAAGCCGTTTCTATCGGTGTACTTATTCTACTCCTGTTGATTCCTATTGGTTTGGTGCAAAGCCTGATTTGGGAACGCGAAGAAGCCAGCAATTCGGTAGTGCGTGAAGTAAGTTCGAAATGGGGCGATGCGCAAACGCTTACGGGACCTATTATTTGCGTACCTTACACGTATACTTACCTGAGCGAGGTCGATAAAAAAGGCAAAACCGAAGAACTGGTTGCGCAGGAGTATGCTTATTTCTTGTCCGAGGAATTGGGTATTAAGGCTGTTATGACGCCCGAAATCCTGCACCGGAGTATTTACGACGTAGTTGTTTATCAGGCTAAAATTCATGTCGAAGGGCGTTTCAAGCAGCCCGATTTCGGACAATTGGACGCTAAACCATTGACGATCGACTGGGCGAACACCCGCATGTTTATTGGTGTTTCGGACATGCGCGGTATCCGCAATAAAATGCAATTTAACTGGAACGGCGATATGTGCGAAACGATTCCGGGAATCGAAGGATCCTCCCTTCTTCGCTCGGGTGTTACGGTAAAACTGCCGCTGCAAGCCGCTGTTAAGGATACGGAATATGCGTTTAATTGCGAGTTGTTACTCAATGGCAGTGGGAATTTATCGTTCTCGCCGGTGGGAAAGACTACAAAAGTGGAACTGTCGTCGCCTTGGAGTTCGCCTAACTTCGATGGCGCTTTTTTGCCCGACAATCGACAAATTTCAACTGCCGGTTTTACGGCTGATTGGAGCGTATTCAACTACAACCGCAATTTCCCGCAAGCGTGGGCAGGCGATAACAACGAGTTGCATTCGGCCGATTTTAGTACAAAGTTGATTTCGCCTGTTGATCACTATCAAAAATCAATGCGTGCCGTAAAATACGCCATTCTTTTCATTGCACTTACTTTCCTGACGTTTTTCCTGGTGGAACTGATTAGCCGCAAGCGTGTGCACGTGATGCAATACCTGCTGGTGAGTATCGGCCTGATTTTGTTCTACAGTTTGTTGGTTGCTTTTGCCGAGCAAGTAGGATTTGCCTGGGCTTATATTATTTCGGGCGCAGCTATCGTCGCGCTGCTCACCGGATATTCGTTTTCGATTTTCAAGCAGGTGAAACAAACGCTGCTGATGGGGGCTTTGTTTATCGTGCTCTACGTATTCCTTTACGTAATCCTGCAACTCGAAGATTTGGCCTTGCTTATTGGCAGCGTGGGCTTGTTTATTGCGCTGGCAGTGGTTATGTATGCTTCCCGCAAAGTAAACTGGTTTCAAAGCAAAGAACCGGATGCTATTGCTTAGCGTAAGATCCGGTGATTGCATTCGGATTATTAAACCCGGCGGGCTACCCAGGCTTGCCGGGTTTAGTATTTCCGGATAGTTACATCCATATTGATTCGTGGAGGATATCGGAAAACGAATGGGTGGCTATAAAGTAACCTGTACGCACCAGATGGTAGCCGACCAGCAGAATACCCAATGCATAAGCCAATTTTTTGCTTGAAAAAAAGCTATTGTAATAATCTTTCCTGGTAATGATTTCGGCGGAGAAAAGTATAATCATCAGCACGCTGGCTGCTACCGCTAAAGGCCCGAGCAGGTGATAGGAAAAACTTTTGTAAATATCGCCTTCGTAAAAAAAAAGGACGGATTTGGTAATCCCGCAGCCGGGGCAAGGCATACCTGTAAGCAGTTTGTAGGGGCATAGCGATTGCGAATGTTCCACTGCCGGATTGGTATGCATAATAAAAAACGGAAAAGCCAGCATCAATGAAGCGCTGGCAATTCCGATTGATTTTCGAATAATCCGGGAACGATTATTCGGTGTATAATTTGTTGATATCACCTTGGATGATCATTGCAGCTACCATAGGGACGAAGAATCCAAGCACCAACATCAAAACTGATTGATCTTTTTCAGGGGTGCCGATTTTAGCATACAATTTGGGCAACGCTTCTTTACCGGCCAAATAGTAAAAATACAAGTTTACAGGCGAACAAAAACCCGAAACAATAGCAACGGGTTGCGAAATAACTTCTTTTTCGGCAACTGCGTTCAACACTTGAGCGGCTTTAATGTTCCAGTAAATCAAATAAAGACCACAGGTAATAAAACCAAGCAAAAGGACCATTACCGGCTCATTTTTAAATTGAGGAATTGGTTGTGACATAAATCAAAAGTTTAAGGTTATAAAATATAATCGGGTGCAAAGGTACATATTTTATGTTAATACACAAAAATAAAAAAGACACCCTCCGAGGCCGACGAATTATTGCATTAAGCTAAATTTCGCAAAAAATCATCTAAGTGGATATCGTTGTCTGTTGTAAAACCTAATTTCTTTTTAATGCGGTAACGGGTCATCTTTACGGCCAGTGGTGTAATACTCATGACTTGCGCAATTTGTTTGCTGGACATGCCCATTCGAATATATGCCGCTATTCGCAAGTCATTTTCCGTAAATCCGTTGTTAATAGCTTTTAACCTGTAGAAAAAGCTCGGGTGTACTTTTTCGAAATGTGATATAAAAGTATTCCAATAATCGTCGGTACTTATATGGTCTTTTATAAGGCCGCTTATTTCTTTAAAAGCAATCTTCTTGGCCATTGGTTGTTTTGCGATATCCAATACTTGTTGCATTACATTATTTTTGCTGGACAAAAGTAACGAATAAGAAGTTAGTTCCCGGATTTTTTCTTCTATCTGTTCGGCTTGTAACTGTTGTATTTCTGTTTCATGTTCCAAACGCAATGCCAAATCTTTGTTCTCGGCTTCTTTGGCAAGAGCCTGCTGCCGTCGTTTTTGGTTAAAAATGATCCATAATAAAACAATCAGTAACATTCCACTGACGGCAATGATGATTAAAATTATAAATCGCCTGTTTTTCAGCATTATATCTTGCTCCGCGATGGTTAATTTATGCTGTGAAGATTCCAATAAAGCGGTCATGTAAGTCTGATAGACATCAATAATTTTAGCATTTTGATCTAAATTGTTCCGGGTAAGAATATAGGCATTTAAATAAAAAAGTGCACTGTCGGTTTCCCCCCTTTCTTCATGCAGTGTCGATAAACTTTTGAGGACATAAACCAACATTTGATTGTTGTTATTATGCGATGCTATATTGTGTGCTTTATGAAGATACTCCAGTGCTTTATCAAACTCTTTTGTATTAAGTGTGTAATAAAATCCCAGGTTTTGATATAATGAGAAATACATCTCGGTATTGTCTATTTGTTTTATGAATAGTTGTACGTTATTATATGCGTCTAACATTTTTTCGGGGTCATTCATAAAAAAACCGAAAGCGCCTTTTAGAAGATAACCGTATGTCAACAAAGCAGTATCCCTGACTGTTTCGAAAGTTTGAATCAGGGTTTCGACAGAGTCTAAATCGCTTTGAAGAGGCGGCGAATACATATAAAGCCGGACTTTATATAACCGGATTAAAAGGAAATAATAGTCGATTGTACCTTTGTGGCAAAAATTTTTTGCCTGGTTGAAATAATTTTCTGCCATTTTCGGGTTGTTGATGTCTTTACAAACATCACCGGCTAATAACAGCGCTTTAAATATAAAATCGTTATTTTTATGTTGAGAGGCATATTCCAAAATTTCCATTGTAATCGTAAAGGCTTGCATATAGTCGCATTCAATAAAGCAGTTCATCGCATACGCACAATACAACTTCATTTCGTGGGTATTTTGGATTTTTTCAGGCTTTGTTTTTACTAGTTTTTGTATCTTTTTAACCAGAGAGCTGTCGCTTATCCGCTGATTATAATTTATTTCTGATTGGCAGTACAGGTATTGGATATACAAGGTTTCATCCTGCGAATGTTTTTGAGCTATGTCTTGTAATTGATCTGCTAGAAGAGCTGCTTTTGTTCCCTGGTAATAATATATTTTATTTATCTCTGTTACAATAGAATTAAATTGTTTTAAGTCGTCGTTAAACCCCATTAAAGGGTTTACAAAATACATCATAAAAACGAACAAAACAGTAACTGAATTTTTTTTATTCATTTAATAATCTTTTATTTAATATATTGTATATTGTTTCAACAGCGGATTATAGGTCGACAAAAGTAATAAAAATCGGGGAAAATGTAAAAAAAACAAGTTAGATTGCTTTTTTTTGATAAAAGTAAAAATAAAAAAAATAATATTAACTAATTGTTTATAAAATAGATCACATAATGAAGAAACCCTTTTTATACCATAAAAATAATTAAATCGTTTGGCGTTGGTAAATTCAGAAGTTATCTTTGTTTCGAGAAAAATTATTTTTATTATAAATAAACTAATCTAAACGCGCCTATGAAAAAGAAAATTACCGGCTTATTGGGCCTACTGGTCATGATGCTGACCGCCTGGAGCATAAATGCTCAGACCTATGAACCATCGGAAATTTCTCAGTTAAAAACGTTCCTCCGTCAGAGCGACAATGTCCAGCAGTTGGGTGTGGATACCACCAGTTGGGGTAGCCAGAATACCTGGTTGGCAAGTTTGCAGGGAGTGACGTTCAAAGACTCCTCAGGCATTACCCATGTTAAAACCATTGATTGGGCGGGGAAAGGACTGACCGGCAATTTATACTTCAACAAATTCAGGGCGTTGGAACAGGTGGACTTTTCCAATAATAGCCTGGAGAATATACAATTACAGCTCGACTCATCGCTGTTCTATTTAAAAGCCGAGAATCTACTGTTGTTG
>JAVBNJ010000035.1:0-2821 GCA_031551625.1 Bacteroidales bacterium
ACTCTTTCGATGTTATCGTCGATAAATACGTGGAGATGAACATTGCCCATCCATTTATGGAAGGTAACGGGCGAAGCACACGCATTTGGATAGATTTAATCCTAAAGAAGAACTTGAAAAGATGCGTGGATTGGAGTAAAATCGCTAAAACCGGGTACATGAACGCTATGATAAAAAGTGCTGCAAACAGCGCGGATATAAAACATCTGCTGAAAAATGCCTTAACAGATGAAATCGACAGCCGTGAAATGTTTATGAAAGGAATCGATTATTCATATTTTTACGAAGAAAACGAATAGCTACCCTGCAAAATCCTACGATAACGTGACCGATGATTATTGTTTTACCTGTATCTTATTTGGATCATAAAATGACACTAATTTTTTAGTTTATATAAAACTGACGAATTAACAAAACGTAAATCCCCGTGGCAAACTTGACGCGGGGATTTACAGTATTATACTACCGGTACTCGCGAAATAAGGCTTTACTACCTATCCCTTTTTCCCTACCACATCCCCTCATATTTCGTCCACATATCGTCGCCCAATTTCCATGCTTTGTTGACGGCTTCGTTGGCGCACTTATTAGTATAGTCGGTTAGAAAATTAATTGTTTTTTGCGGCTTCTTTGCATTGTATAATTTCAGCGCCTCCGCTTCAATACTTTCTTGATTGGTAAACCATTCTGCTTGCAAAGGTTTCCACACGGCTTGCAAATCTTTTTGCGTATCACCCCAACGGCGATAGGCAAGCGTTCCCAACCGGTTGAAAGCCCACCAGGCCGACTCTTTGCTGTAACCGGTCTTCCGGCCATCGGTTTTATAGGTAGTAGGCAAATCGGTTACACAGCCGTATATCGGCACATAGACTGATGTAGCTGCGTTGTCCAGAGCAAACCAACACACACCGCCAATGGCATCGGGCAGCCAATCGCGGCACTGGAGAATAGTGGCATACATCGTTTGCCGCACGGCAATATTCCGTTCGCCCAATTCGTTCCAACCACCATTTATCCGGTGCAACTTCAATTCATCGCGAGTCATAAACGGGTTGGCCAGCGGCGACATTACAACCTTACCACTATCGTTGGCCACTGTCAAATTTTTGCGCATGTCATACGGCGTACCTTCGTAGTAATCCTGAAACACACGTACCATATCGGCCAAGGTTACCGGTTTGTCGGGCTTTACCGAGAACGGGTGATTTTCGGAATTCGGATCTAATTTCAGCGAGGGCGCCAGTAAATCGTATACGCGCCATTCGCGCCGGCGGCAAGCCATGTGCACACGTGTTTCGGGTGCATAGGCATAGCAAAATTCAAAAGGCCCGTTGGTCGGATTCCACCAACCGTTCTCCTGCGCTACACTAAATACATTGGGCGAATACATAAAATAATTGCTATTGGCAGTATCAATCCGGTGAATGGTACTGGCGTTGGCATTAACCGCTACATGATCATCGGGCACACGCTGTGCGACCCACACCGCTCCTTTCTTTCCTTTACCCGGACCTACAATTTCCAAGTGCCACACTTCGCGCTTGTCGGCAATAGTCAGGCACTCGCCCGCGTCAATCCAGCCATGCTCCGCCAGCAAATCGCCGGCTGTGCGGATTGCCTCGCGCGCTGTGGAACAACGCTCCAACAACAACTGGCACAACCGTTGGCAATCAATCAAACCCACTTCTGATTCCAATTCTTTGCGGCCGCCGAATGTAGATTCGCCGATAGCTAATTGTTTTTCGTTCAGGCATGGATAAGCAGAGTTCAGAAATGCATAGGTATGCGCCACCTGCGGAATAGTGCCGACCTGTATATTCTGATAGCTTTTCATCAACGTAGTATCGCATGACACCCGCTTGTACATGGCCACAGTGGCTCCTTTCGAGTGATCTTTCGCAGGCGTTATAAAAATATCGGAACGCGTACGATGGCTATCGTCGGCATGCGATGTGCGCACCGACCCGTCGTCGGACGCATTGCGCCCCACTGTAACGGAAGTACATTCCAAACGGTCGTCGTCTTGTGCATGCCCAAAATAGCACATGCCAAGCAATACAAAAATAAGCGTTGTTTTCTTCATAAAATCTTTTTCTTAATCGTACAAAGATAACAAAAATCAACCGGACGATTTTGAATTTTCCACATTTTTCGTATCTTTGAAGACAAAGTAAAAACAGAAATAGCATGACGACTACAAAGCCCCTTTTCTCGCCCGACGAAATAAAATTCCTGAACCTGCTCGCCCAAAAATTCCCGACTGTCCAAACGGCCAGTACAGAGATTATCAACCTCGAAGCAATTATGCGTTTACCGAAAGGTACGGAACATTTCCTCAGCGATATTCACGGCGAGTACGAAACATTCAGCCATGTACTGCGCAACGCTTCGGGTGTGGTGCGGCGGAAGATTGACGAGATTTTCGGCAAGCGGATTACGGAAAACGAGAAGCTGCAATTGGCCACGTTGATTTACTATCCCGAAGAAAAAATAGAAAACCTGAAGAAAAAAGGATTGGTAACTACCGAATGGTACTACGTAATGCTCACGCGCCTGATAGACGTGGCACGCGATGCCGCACAAAAATACACGCGCTCGAAAGTACGGAAAGCCATGCCGGGCGATTTTGCATACATCATCGACGAGTTGATCAGCGAAGTCAACTAAAATAAACACGACTATATGGACGGCATCTTGCAATCCATTATCAACATTGGCCGGGCGCCACACTTCATTATCGCCATCTGTGGATTTATCCAGCGGTTGCTGATAGACCGCCTGCACATTATCGGCGATATTTTCGACCGCGGCCCCGATGCAT
>JAVBNJ010000026.1:0-23597 GCA_031551625.1 Bacteroidales bacterium
CCTCTTCGCCCGACAAGATGCTGCAAGGCCGCCTGTTCAGCTATCCCGACACACACCGCCACCGCTTGGGCGCCAACTTCCACATGATTCCGATTAACCAGCCTAAAGCACAAATACAAAACTACCAACGCGACGGCGCCATGAACATGCGCACCGACGGCGCACCTAACTATTTCCCGAATTCGTTCAACGGTCCGGCACCCGATGCCACCCTTGCCGCACCTCCTATTGATGTGCAAGGCATGGCTGCACGGCACGAGTACAAATTGTCGGACATCGATTTTGTGCAACCCGGCGACCTCTACGGCAAAGTAATGACCGACACCGACCGCACCAACCTCGTGAAAAACATTGCGGCACATTTGAAGAACGCCCAACGGCGGATTCAACTGCGGCAAACAGCGTTGTTCTACAAAGCGCACGAAGACTATGGCACCAAAGTAGCACAAGCATTGGGCCTCGACCTGAACGAAGTGAAACGCCTTGCCGCTATGACACAGGAAGAGCGTGTGCAAGCCACTGCTATGAACTAAAAAATTAGTTGCAATAAAATGACAACAGGCTGCATTGAAAGATGTAGCCTGTTTTTTGTATGATGAAACGAAGAATAAAATGGAATGTTCTTATTTTCGTGTATTTTAATTCGTTATTTTTTGCTTTTTTTCGCTATCTTTGCGATTTAGAGATTTAACATATATGTTGGTCAAAACTTTTGGTAGCGCGTGCTACGGCGTCAAAGCAATAACGATAACAATAGAGGTGGACGTATCGCTGGGGTTTGGTTTTTCTATGGTGGGGTTGCCGGACAATGCCGTAAAGGAAAGCCAGCAACGCATCAGTACTGCGCTGCAAAGTATCGGACTGCGTATGCCTGGCCGTAAAGTGGTTATCAATATGGCACCGGCAGATATTCGCAAAGAAGGTTCGGCGTATGACTTGCCGCTGGCCATCGGTATATTAGCGGCATCGGAGCAGATAAATGCTAGCGAGGTATCGCGCTACCTGATTATGGGTGAATTGTCGCTCGACGGTTACCTGCGGCCTATTGCAGGGGCGCTACCCATTGCCATTCAAGCACGTAGCGAAGGGTTTAAAGGATTTATATTACCGAAAGAAAATGCACGTGAAGCAGCTGTAGTCAACAATCTGGAAGTATACGGTGTAGAAACGTTGCAAGAAGTAATTGACTTTTTTAACGGGACCATTACATTGACCCCATTACTGGTAAATACCCGCGATGAATTTGCCAACCAGTCGAATGCTTACGATATTGATTTTGCCGATGTAAAAGGACAGGATAACGTGAAGCGGGCATTGGAAATAGCCGCAGCCGGTGGCCACAACATGATTATGATTGGCCCGCCCGGCGCGGGAAAAACAATGTTGGCCAAGCGGCTGCCTACAATTCTTCCATCACTGTCGCTGCAAGAGGCTTTGGAAACAACAAAAATACATTCGGTTGCCGGAAAGTTGGCTAAGAACAGCGGACTCATTTCGCGTCGCCCGTTCCGCTCACCGCACCATACTATTTCGAATGTCGGGTTAGTGGGTGGCGGAAGCAATCCGCAACCCGGCGAAATTTCGTTGGCACACAACGGTGTTTTGTTTCTCGACGAGTTGCCGGAGTTCCAGCGTACGGTGCTCGAAGTGATGAGGCAACCGCTCGAAGACCGTGAAATTACGGTAGCTCGCGCGAAATACTCGGTTGATTATCCGGCAAACTTTATGCTGGTAGCATCAATGAACCCCTGCCCGTGCGGCAACCACAACCATCCCGATAAAAAATGTTTATGCCCGCCCGGCGCCGTGCAGAAATACCTGAGCCGGATTTCGGGCCCGTTGCTTGATCGTATTGATATCCACATTGAAATTGTACCTGTGCCGTTTGCCAAGCTGGCCGATATGCAACCTTCGGAAAACAGTACTGCGGTGCGCGAGCGTGTGGTTTATGCACGGCAGGTGCAGGAACGCCGTTTTGCCGATGAAAAAGGTATACACAACAATGCCATGATGCCGTCGCGTTTGCTAAAAAAATACTGTGCGCTCAACGACGATTGCCACACCTTATTAAAAAATGCGATGGAACGCATGGGGCTTTCGGCGCGGGCCTACGATCGTATTTTAAAAGTGTCGCGTACCATTGCCGATTTAGAAAATAAAGAAAACATAGAGCCCGATCATTTAGCAGAAGCTATACAGTACCGCAGCTTGGATAGAGACGGTTGGGCTGGATAGACCAGATTTACAATT
The DNA here is from genome assembly GCA_031551625.1 of Bacteroidales bacterium. Lineage (GTDB taxonomy): Bacteria > Bacteroidota > Bacteroidia > Bacteroidales > UBA932 > JAVBNJ01. The sequence goes on from JAVBNJ010000026.1 coordinate 2,251, forward strand.
TAGTAATTGACAATTTACAATTGATTTGAAAGATAAATTTTATACCACAGAGCAAAGACAGCGCAAGATGCACTTTAAATTGTCAATTGTCAATTGTCAATCGTCAATTTTGTTAATTGGAACGCTGTTGTTACTATCCACCTCCTGCTCCACCAAGAAAAATACCTGGACCTCCCGCGCCTACCATAATGTGAATGCAGAGTTCAACGTAATGTTCAATGGACGTGAGAGCTTTAAAGAGGGTGTGAAGAAAGCAGACACTTATTTGCCACAGGATTATTCGCAGATGCCGCCTGTTTTTTCGTACGAGTATAATGATATTCCCGGAAAGGTATCGGGCGAGATGGACCGTACAATACAGAAATGTGATAAACTGGTACTCAAACATTCGATTACTGCAAAGCCGAAGGATAAGCCGGGATCGGGCGCCAGCAAGAAAGAGCGTGATTTCTATAATCAAACGGAATTTTGTGCAGTGGTAGACGACGCTCTCCTGCTCAATGGCAAGGCTCGAATGTACCTGCATGAATACGACAAGGCTGCACAGATTTTTGATCATATCGTACAGGAATACCCGAAATCATCGGCCGCGGTGGAGGCTAAAATACAACTGGCCGGAGCACTTATCCGCACAGGCGAATTGGAACGCGCGCAACGAATATTACAGGAAGCGTCGAAAAATAAGGAACTGCCAAAGAAATTGAAAATATTACTGGATGCTATGTCAGCCGACTTATTTATCCAACAAAAAAATTACAATAATGCGGCAGCCCATCTGGAAAGCGCACTGCGCAATGGCGCGAAAAAAGCAGATAAGATACGCTATTATTTTATTTTGGCCGAACTGTATGGACGCATGGGAGGGAATCTGCAAGCAGTAAATTACTTGAACAAAGCAATTAAACTTAATCCACCCTACAATGTGGTCTTTGCTGCGCAAATGCGCAAAGCGGCACTATACGACCCGAAAACACAGCACCTCAATATCCGGCAGGATTTGCAAAATATGCTGAAAGATGAAAAAAATGCAGAGTTCAAAGACCAGATTTATTATGCGCTGGGTTTGGTAGAGAAAGCCTACGGGCACGACTCATTGGCCATTGATTACTTGCGTAAATCGGTGGAAACCGAGAGCAGCAACGAGATGCAACACGGCTTGTCGTACATGTTGTTGGGAGATTATGCGTATGCAGCTAAGCAATATATTAATGCGTATACCGACTATAATAATGCCCTGCATATATTCGGCCATGATTATGCACAATACGAAACGTTGCAGAAAAAAGTTGATGGACTTCAAAAGTTGGCAGAAAATTACCGTATTATAAAAACCGAAGATAGCCTGCGACGTTTAGCTGCCATGCCTACCTATGAACGTGAAAAATGGATTACGGCCGAGATTGCAAAAGTAACAGAACAAGAAAAGCAAGCACAGCAAGACCAGCGGCAGCAACAGTACCAGATGTACCAACAAGAACGGAATGTTACTACGGGTGCCGACAGTAGGAGTAATTCGTGGTATTTCTATAATCCGTCGGCATTAAACGCCGGACTTTCATCGTTCAATATGCGTTGGGGTCGTAGGAAGCTGGAAGATGACTGGCGCCGGAAAAATAAGCAAGTTATAGCAAACATTACTGCCGATGTAAATACTGCCGACAGTTCTACTACGGAACAAGTAATGTCGAATAAAACACGTGAATATTACACACGTAATTTGCCGCTTACACCCGAAGCGATGGCTGCATCGAACGATCGCTTGAGTAGTGCACTATTTAAACTGGGAGAGGCTTACAAGGACGATGTACACGAACCGCAAAGTGCTATCGGAACATTCAGGGAGTTGGACAGGCGGTTTTCTTCGAATACTAACAATGCGTCGGTATATTATTATTTATACCAACTCTATAACGAGGTAAATAAGCCCGACAGTGCGGAATACTATAAACGGCAATTGATACAAAGGTACCCGAAAGGGCCGCTGGCACAGCAGTTGAGCAACCCCAACTACTTTGCCGAGCAACGTGCCGAGCAAGCAAAAATAGAAGCGCTCTACGAAAAAGTATTTGAGGCCTACAATGCGCTGCACTATGTCGAAGCCGATGCATTGGCGCAGCAGTTGATGCAACAATACCCGAACAGTTTGCTGCAACCGCAATTGGAATTTATACGTGCCTTATGTGCAGGTGCAGGAGGTAATCAAGCTGCCTATACGGCCGCGCTGGATAATGTGGTGAAACAATATCCGACATCGGATGTGGCTACCAAGGCTACAGAAATATTGGCGGTGTTGCGTAAGCCGGCAACCATTGCTGCCCCTGCTGATTCGGCAGCATTAGTGGTACCTAAGGAACCAACAACCGATATCTCGTTTGTTGTAAGCGATGGAGTACATTACCCAGCCTTTATATGTGAACAAAAAGCCAATACGGCAGGTTTATTATTCGTACTAGAATCGTATAATGCCGATACTTATTTAGATAAAAACCTTGAGGTAGCCGTACGTAACATAGGTGATAATTACGCCATTGTCATAGTTCGTTCGTTTGGCACGAAACTTGATGCAAGGGAGTATGCAGAGGGATTACAACAGAGAGAGAATATACTGAAAAATTTTCCACCGACAGAATTCAGAAGAGTACTTATATCTTCTGAAAATTTGGACTTGTTAGTGCAATCGAAAGATGTGGCAGCTTATTTAAAATTTTATGCATTAAATTATTGAAAAAATTATGACATTTACTGTTTCCGGTTTAACCGATTTGCCGCGTGCCGCACAAACGTTGTTGCCCGTGTTGCGTAATGCCCGTGTAGTGGCGTTGCACGGGGCGATGGGGGCCGGTAAAACAACATTGATAAAAGCTGTTTGTGAAGCTGCCGGAGTAAGCGATGTGGTAAATAGCCCTACTTTCTCATTGGTAAACGAATACTGCGCCGAAGATGGTACAATTATTTATCATTTCGATTTTTACCGTATTGAGCACATCGAAGAGGCCTATGACCTCGGTTACGAGGAGTACTTCTATGGCGGTAACCTTTGTATAGTGGAATGGCCCGAGAAAATCCTCACACTTCTTCCACCGGACACATTGCATGTAACCATCAATATAGCTCGTGACGGCCGCCGTGTGATACGGTGGTAAGGTCTTCTTTTCTAAAGAACGAATAAGTTAGTTCTATTAAATACATTTGATAATATAGGGTAATAAGACCCTACAAAGGTGCGATTTTATTTTGCACGGCAAAATGCATTCCGTGACCACTCACGCCATCAAAATTTCGAAGTAATTTGGCAATGCCCTGGTAGCAACCGGCCTCATTTGCTGTCTCCGGAAATTCAAAATATTCGTACCTTTGTAATATTACTAACTTCACAATTTATGTACACACGAACAGGCGCACTTGTACATCGCAAATTCAGGGAATTCTATCCGCCCATGCTTATCATGTCGCTGGCATTGGCCATGGGCATTGTAGGCAACAGTATCATTGTAGGTAACTTTTTAGGCCCAAGCGGACTTGGCACACTGCAAATTATTTTCCCGATGATTCAATGCATGATTATGGTATGCGGATTGTTCGGTATCGGGGGTGCCACGCTGGTAGCGCGTTCCAAAGGCGAACGCAACAATAAAAAAGCAAACGTAATTCTTAGTTTATCGCTCACGGCCATTATACTTTTCGGCATCACGAGCGTGCTGCTCGGCTTGTATGCACTCGACCCCATCGTATCGTTCCTTGTGAAAGACAGCGAGCTGCATGCGCTCACACGCGAATACCTGCAAGTATATTTGCTTGGCGCACCGGTGTTCATGCTGGTGATGAGCGTCGTCTACTTTATCCGTACCGACGGGCTGCCGAAACTGGCATCAAACATACTACTAACTGCAAATATCCTAATCCTGTTACTGGATTTACTGTTCCTCGGTCCGCTGCAAATGGGTATTAAAGGCGCAGCACTGGCCACCATCGTCGGATATACGGCAGGCGGGTTGTTAATAATGTTCTATGTAAAATCGCCACTACGCACGTTGCACCCCACCAAGTTCAAAGCCGCTGACATGACTCTGTACGGTGACATGACAGCTGCTGGCATTTCCAGCGCATTGGGGCAAGTACTCATGCTGCTTAAACTTATTTTTGTCAACAAACTAATAATGGACATTTCCGGAAGCGTAGGATTGGCAGCCTTTTCCGTATGCATGTCGTGCTTATCCATTTCATCAGTGCTGCTCAACGGTGCTGCTCAAACCATGATACCGATGGCTGGGAATTTTTACGGCGAACGCGATTCAACGGGAATTATCTACACTGTGCGTCGTGCGTTGCTATTCCTGTTCATATCGTGTGCTGCACTGATGGTGCTGGTAGAACTGTTCCCTGTGCAGGTATTGGGCATCTATGGTGTAACCTCGCCCGAGAATGTGGCTGTGGGGGTGAAAGCGCTCCGCATATTTGCCGTACTGCAAATACTGTTCAGCTTTAGTTTTTTCATGATGTACTACACGCAAACCATTAAGATGCCTAAATTTTCAGCAGCCATCTGCATAGTCGAAGGCTATGCACTGGTGGTGCCGCTCTGCATCTGGCTGTCGAGCCGTGTAGGCCTCGAAGGCGTGTGGTGGGCATTCCTGCTGGCCGAAGTGGGTACTGCTTTATTTATTTTGTTGGGCGGTATGGTAATTGCCAAGCGTTCCAAAGGAAAACTAACACCGTTCTACCTCGTCGAGAAGCCGCAAGCGGATATTCCCGAATTGGATGTAAGCATTGAAAACAGCAACAAGCAAGCGACAGGAGTTTCGCAACAGGTAATCGATTTCTGCACAATGCACCAAATCGGTGAAGCTAAAGCGCTGCAAACCGGCATCCTGATTGAAGACATGGCTATGAACATTATCGACTTCAATAAAAAGAAAAACACCACGATGCACATGGATATCCGCGTAAAGCTATTTCCAGGCGAAATTCTGGTAGCCTTCCGCGACGATGGGTTGCCGCTTGACAGCACACACTATTCCGAAGAAACTAACGACACATATAATATCAAAAGCATCGACATGGTACGAAAAGTGGCGTCGCGTATGGAATATTCGCGGGCTATCGGATTAAATTGCACATCGCTGCATTTACAGCGATAGCTATGCAAAATGCCATCATACATATTGATACGGTAGGAGCGCAAAATTTTGTGCCCCTACTACAGTTGGTTACGCCATACCGACGCGAAAAGGTATTGCGCTATACCCTGCACAACGATCGTTTGCGCTGTTTGGCTGCCGGGCTATTACTAAAAAATGTATTAGGCATAACTAACGACTCTGAAATTGGCTATGGTCCGCAAGGTAAGCCATTCCTTGTGAATCACAAAACTGAATTCAACCTTTCGCACGGCGGCAATTATGTGATTTTAGTTACTGACAACAATCCAGTGGGCGTTGACATCGAAAAAATAGAATCCTTTGATGAAAGTGTTGCCCACCGCTGCTTCACAGCCGACGAATGTGCGACATTATTCGCCGAAAAAGACATTGCAAAACAGCAAGAACTATTTTACACTCTATGGACAGGCAAAGAAGCCATCATGAAAGCCACCGGCCTTGGCCTCTCGTTCGACCCTCAATCATTTTCACTGCACTCCCAAACTGATTGGCAGCTACAATGGCAACGACTGGACAATCATATTTACTGCGTGGCTACTACTATTTCAGTACAAATAATATAAATTGTACTAATATAGTTAGTGTTATTCCAATTTGTGTTTTATATTAAAGTGAACTATTATTTACTCTTGTGGTTATCAAAAAATATTGATAACCACAGGCATATTTAACGGTATCAAGAGTAATGTTTATCACTATTTATCTAATAAACCCAGTGAGTTTATTGATGGATTCAAAAAGTCTGTTGATGAATAATCCGGAGCTATTATGAAATGTATTTTTTTTGTAACAATCTTTTAGAACAGCTGTAACAATCCTGCTGTACTTTTGCAGCGTAAAACAAAAATACATTTTTACATCTATGAAAAAAACGATGATTTTATTGGGTTGTTTATGTGCTATGACAGCCGCTGTAGCCCAGGAACAGGAAGCAGAACCGACACCGGTCGAGAAGTTGGAGCAGCGTACAAGTGCGCTCGAGAGTTCGGTAAAAATTTTGCAGAAACTGAAAGTGTCGGGCTACATTCAAGGCCAGTACCAGTATGGCGACAAAGACGTGTTGTTGATGAGTGTGGGAACTTCGAACGAAAATCCGTATGACAAAGGAATGAGCCGCATTGGGATTCGTCGCGGGCGCATCAAATTTGCGTATGAAGAAGGCATTGCTTCCGGCGTATTCCAATTAGATATTACAGAAAAAGGTGTGGGAATAAAAGATGCATACCTGATGGTGAAAGACCCGTGGTGGAAAACAATTTCGCTAAAAGGCGGGGTATTCGACCGCCCATTCGGTTACGAAATCAGCTACTCGTCATCGCGGCGCGAATCGCCGGAACGCTCGACCGTATTCCGCTTGCTGTTTCCCGGCGAGCGCGACTTGGGTGGCATGTTGACTTTGCAAGCGCCAAAAACATCGCCCTGGAATATTTTAAAACTGGAAGGCGGATTGTTTGCCGGTAATGGTATCAACCGCGAAACCGACAACCGGTTGGATTTTATCGGGCATCTTTCGGCAAACAAAACCATTGGTAGTGGCATGAAATTCGGATTAGGTGCATCATACTACAACGGCAATGTGTATCAGGGAAACAAATACGTATATACAATGAATGGTACGTCGTTTGTAGTGGACAGCAGTGCTACGAATGCCGGTGGTTTTGCCAAACGCAAATATGTGGGCTTCGATGGGCAGTTCAGCATTATGACTGATGCATTGGGGCTTACCCAGTTGAATGCCGAGTACTTGTTCGGCACACAGCCGTCGGGAAAGTTGCTCACGGAAAGTCCCAATACATCGGCACTGGCATTCTTTGGCCGCGACACATATATCCGTAACTTCAACGGCGGTTATGTAATGTTTACGCAAGACATCGGCAAGCTACCTTTTACAGCGGTGTTGAAATATGATTGGTACGACCCGAACACCAATGTATCGGGCGATGAAGTAGGGCAAGGCGGCACAGGTGTTGCCGATCTGTTCCAGCAAACTTTCGGTTTCGGCGCATTCTGGCGGGCTAACAAAAACATTCGCCTCACGGCTTACTACGAAATAAACGGGTACGAAAAAACCGGAAATGTAAAAGTCAACAATACGTTGGCGAGCGATTTGAAATTAAATGTGTTTACATTGCGGTTGCAGTATAAATTCTAAAACGTAACCGCATTGTAACAATTTCGACGATGCATCGTAATAATAACAACCTAATTTTGTTCCGAAATTAATTCAGACATTTATAAAATGAAAATATAAAAAATGAAAAAGACTCTTTTAACAATCGTATTGTTTGCCAGCTTGATAGCCACCGCCGGTGCTCAGAAAATCAAAGGTTCGGACACTTGCTTACCGCTGTCGCAAAAAGAAGCCGAAAGCTACTTGAAAGCTAATCCCTCAAAATCCGTTGTGGTAACAGGCGGTGGTAGCGGTGTTGGTATCGCTGCGTTGATGGAAGGCACGACGGACATCGCGCAATCGTCGCGTAAAATAAAATTCGACGAGAAACAAAAATTGCAGGAAGCCGGAAAGGCAGTGAAAGAAGTAACCGTCGCATTCGATGCATTGGCAGTGGTTGTACACCCGGCCAACAAGGTAACCAACCTCACGCGCGAACAACTCGAAGGCATATTCACCGGTAAAATTAAAAACTGGAAAGAAGTGGGTGGCGACGACATGAAGATTGTTCCCTACTCGCGCGAATCCTCGTCGGGCACTTTCGAATTCTTCAAAGAAAGCGTATTGAAAAATAAAAACTACATGAATGGTATTATGAGTATGCCAGCCACAGGTTCCATCATCCAATCGGTGAGCCAGACCAAAGGCGCCATCGGCTATGTAGGCTTGGCATATCTCAACAAAGATGTAAAAGCTGTGCACGTGTCATACGACAAAGGCAAGACTTACACAGAGCCGTCGGTAGCCAATGCCAAAAACAAAACCTACCCCATTGTGCGCCCGCTGTACTACTACTATGTAGCCACTGCCGAAAAAACCGTGAAACCATTTATCGACTATGTGCTCTCGCCCGAAGGACAAAAAATTGTTTCGAACATTGGATTTATTACCATAAAGTAATTGAAAATTGAGAGTGGAGAATTGAGAATGCCAAACGAAGCAATCCTAATTCTCAATTCTCAATTTTCCATTCTCAATTAAAATGAAGCGGATTGTAGAACGTATTGTAGAAAGCTTGCTAACAGTGAGTGGGGCGGTAACCAGTATTGCCATCCTGCTTATCGTTATTTTTTTGTTTAAGGAAGGGTTCGGATTGTTCAAAAGCCCTGCGGTGGAAAGCGGCTACGCGCTGTGCGTGAATGCTAACAATGCTATCGAGAAAATACCGCCACACCAAATCAAGCAAATATTTGATGCTGAAATTACCAACTGGAGCAAGTTGGGCGGAGCCGACGAGGAGATCGTGCCTTTCCGTTTCGACGAAATTTTTAGTTTATACTCTGACGAAAAGTTGGGCGAGGATTATTCTTTACTTCCGCAAAAACTGGGCGAAGTGATTGCTGCTAATCCCGGCATCGTAGCGTTCCTGCCCGAAAAATATTTACCGGTGGCATCCGATAGTGTAAAAATAGTACCGTCGGGGCACATTTCGTTTGCCAACTTTTTCGGCGGCAAAGAATGGATGCCCACCGCCACACCTGCGCCGCAATTCGGCGTGCTGCCGTTGATTCTTGGAACACTGTTGGTGAGTATTATTGCTATTCTCATAGCACTGCCGCTGGGTTTGGGTGTCGCTATTTATCTCTCGGAATTAGCGAATGAACGCACACGCAAAATTCTGAAACCAACCATTGAGCTGCTCGCCGGTATTCCGTCGGTAGTCTATGGTTTCTTTGGGCTGGTGATACTGGTTCCTATTATACAGAAAACACTGAACCTGCCGGTGGGAGAAACCGCGCTGGCGGGCAGTATTATATTAGCCATTATGGCGCTGCCTACGATTATTACCGTGGCCGAAGACGCCATGCGCAACACGCCGCGCGCCATGCGCGAAGCCAGCCTGGCCATGGGCGCCACACAATGGCAAACCATTTACAAAATTGTAGTGCCCTATGCTTCGTCGGGGATCAGCGCTGCCGTGGTGCTGGGCATTGGCCGTGCCATTGGCGAAACAATGGCCGTGCTCATGGTAACAGGAAATGCTGCAGTAATACCGCATTCGCTATTTGAATCGGTGCGTACTATTCCTGCCACCATTGCTGCCGAACTGGGCGAAGCGCCCGCCGGTGGCACGCACTACCAGGCATTGTTTGTACTTGGTTGCATACTTTTTATTATTACTATGATTATAAGCATTTCGGCCGAAGCCATTTCGAAACGCCAGCCAACAAAAGGGGTGTAGTCTAAACCGATTAGTGATTATTTTTCAAATTTTCGTAATTTGCCCTAACCAGTGCATTGCGGAAATACCACGAATGTTCAGCAAATAAATCGTTGTTGATATTCTTAAAACCGATTTTATGAAAGTATCTTATCAAAAAAACGGCCGTTGTTCTTGTATTTCCCTCGCCAAAAACATGAATTTGCCATAAATTAGCGATAAATTGGGCGATATGCTCAATAATTTGCTGTTGGCTCAACCCTTTGTAATGAAACTTTTTTTCCTGCTCAAAATCATATTCCAAGGTAGTGCGAAGATTGTCGGCACCTGCATAAAGCACCGTTTCGCCGTTCAGCACCCATTCGGATTTGGTAATGTTATAGTCGCATATTTTTCCGGCAAATTTATATATCCCGGTAAACAATCGCCGGTGGATGTTAAGATATTCGGAAGGTGTAAATGAAAAGGTTTTTTCAGACAGTATTTCGGCAATGCGGGTAGAAACGTTGTCGGCTTCCTCTGTTCTGTCGTCCGCATCACTTCTTCTGTTGAGTGATTTCTTATAATAGGTATCAATGCGATTTTTTACTTCATCAAAAGTGATGTCGCCTTCAATATTTTATATAGCAGTTTGGATAAGATATTCAGACGGTTTCAACCCATCAACCTGTTGCAAGCCAATGGCCGTTTGCCAAATAATGCTTTTTTCCTTTTTGCCAGGTTCCCCTTGTCTTATGTATTCTTCAAAACTAGTCATTGTTAAGCAATTATTTATTTTACAAAATTACAATAAATTATTTCGTTTTCAATAATTTTAAGGAATGAAATTCGTAACCAAAACGTAACACGATTGTGCCGGTTCCGTAATAATTGAGCCATACCTTTGCAGTGCAAAACATAAAGTATGACTAAAAAAACAACACAACGAACAGCATTTATTGTCTTCCGCGGCTTGGGGCTGTTAGTCGTCGGCCTTTTGTTTTGGATATTGGGTTTCATTACCTACAACGGCATTAGCGTTATCAACTGGGAGTTTCTGACTACCGCGCCGTCCGAAGGAATGACTGCCGGAGGAATTTTTCCCGCTATCGTGGGGACAATGTGCCTCGTGGCCGGCAGCATGGTGTTTGCTTTTCCGCTTGGCGTGATGTCGGCCATCTATACCAGTGAATATGCAGGCAATGGATGGATTGTAAAATTTATCCGCATAATGACTAACAACCTCGGCAGCATTCCTTCTATTGTATTCGGGCTGTTCGGCATGGCATTGTTTGTAAACACGCTGGGCTTCGGCGATTCGATTCTTGCCGGTTCGCTCACGCTCGGCCTGCTGGTATTGCCGTTAGTAATACGCACAACCGAAGAAGCGTTGAAAGCCGTGCCCTACGATTACCGCACGAGTAGTTATGCACTGGGCGCTTCCAAACTGCAAACCATCCGCCGGGTGGTGCTGCCCAAAGCATTTCCTAACATTATTACCGGATTGATACTTTCCATTGGACGTGTGTCTGGCGAAACAGCGCCAATCCTGTTTACAGTGGCTGCCTACTTTTTACCGAAACTACCAACCGGCATTTTCGACCAAGTGATGGCATTGCCTTACCACTTGTATGTGATTGCAACCAGCGGCACCGATATCGAAGCCTCGCGCCCCATTGCCTACGGCACGGCGTTGGTGTTGATTTTCATTGTACTATTGATGAATATGCTTGCTACCGTTCTGCGCAGGCATTTTGGCAAGAAAGTAAAGACAAATTGATAATACGAAATAAAGAGAATGATTGAAGCAAAAAATATCGATTTTTATTACGCCGACTTTCACGCGCTGAAAGGGATTAACATGGAGATGGAAGCCAATACCGTCACAGCTTTCATTGGTCCGTCGGGGTGCGGAAAGTCTACGTTTCTACGTTTGTTCAACCGCATGAACGACCTGATTGACGGTACACGCCTAACCGGCGAATGTTTAGTCAATGGGCAAAATATTTATAACAAATCAGTACAGGTCGATGAATTGCGGAAGCAGGTGGGTATGGTGTTTCAGAAACCGGTGCCGTTTCCCAAATCAATTTTTGAAAATGTTGCCTACGGGTTACGTGTAAACAGTATGGGTGATAAATCCTTTATTGCACAACGGGTCGAAGAGTCGTTGCGGGCAGCCGCACTATGGGATGAAGTGAAAGATAAATTAAAAAAATCAGCTTTCGATCTTTCTGGCGGACAGCAGCAACGCCTTTGCATAGCAAGAGCTTTAGCCGTATCACCATCGGTGCTGTTGATGGACGAACCGGCCTCGGCACTCGATCCTATTTCGACATCGAAAATCGAAGAATTGATTCATTCGCTCAAACAGGACTACACCATTGTTATTGTTACGCACAACATGCAGCAAGCAGGCCGCGTGAGCGACAAAACAGGCTTCTTTATGTTGGGCGAATTGGTGGAATTCAACGATACGAAAAAAATATTCCTGAATCCAGATAAGGAACAAACACAAAACTACATTACAGGACGATTTGGATAATTAATTGAGAATTGAAAATTAAAACATTCTCAATTCTCCACTCTCAATTTAAATATGAAACATACCGAAAAAGAACTGATAGCGCTCAAGGAAGAAGTGAGCCAAATGTGGAAGCTAACTATTTCGCAACTCGAAAAAGCCAAGCAGGCCTACTTTGCCGGCGATGTAGAAATTGCGCGTGAAGTAGCGAGCCGCGAAAAACGGGTCGATGCATTTGAACTGAAAATCGACAGCGATTGCGAAAATTACATTGCACTCTATAGCCCGGTGGCCGTTGATTTGCGATTGGTTTTATCGTTAATTAAAATTAGCAGTACGTTGGAGCGCATCGGCGATTTTGCCGAAGGCATTGCCCGCCACGTAATCGAAGACAATTGTAACCAGGCAGACCCTCGTTTGCTGGAAGAACTGCAATTGGAGCGGCTATTCGATACACTTATTGTCATGTTGTCCGATAGTTTTGTAGCCCTCGAATCGGAGAATACGAAATTGAGTGGCCGCATCCTGGCGCGCGACCACGAAATAGACGAACTCTACCACAATGCTTTTCCGCTATTGGCCAGCTACATGAAAAACAATCCGGCGTTTATCCTGTGCGGATTGAAACTGTTACTGGTTATCCGCAAACTCGAACGCATCGGCGACCATTGCAGCAACATTGTCGAAGAAATAGTGTTTTATGTCGATGCAAAGGTACTGAAGCATGCCGGCAAGGTTTAAAGATTTAATAATTTGAAAATTCAAAATTCGTATCTTTACAAGCAAATTTAAACGGACAAAAAATGGCTGAGAAAATCCTTATCGTCGATGACGAATCCGATATTTGTGAAATTCTTGAATTCAACCTGGCCAACGAAGGGTTCGAGATTACCTTCGCGCATTCTGCCGAAGAAGCGTTGAAAAAACTGACACCGGCGTTCTCGCTTATTCTCCTTGATGTGATGATGGGCGGCGTATCGGGTTACAAAATGGCCGAAAATCTACGGCGTAACAAAAATGAGATTCCGATTATTTTCCTTACAGCCAAAGATACCGAAAACGATATGTTGACAGGTTTTTCGGTAGGCGCCGACGATTACATCTCCAAGCCGTTTTCGATAAAAGAAGTGGTGGCGCGTGTGAAAGCGGTACTGAAACGCCACAAAACAACGGAAAGCCACCCTGACGAAAAAACGAATAGATTAGTTTTCGACGATGTAACTATTGATTTGAAAACAAAAGAAGTGACTGTCGGTACCGAACATATATTACTTACGAAAACCGAATTTGAAATACTGGCTTTGTTGGCCAAAAATCTTCAACGGGTATTGTCGCGCGACGAAATTATAGATCATGTGTGGAAAGAAACACCTTATATCACGGAGCGTACGGTCGATGTACACATCACCCGCTTGCGTAAAAAATTGGGCGACCGTGCCGCACTCATCTCCAACCGTTCGGGCTACGGCTACCGCTTTAATACCTCTGCATTATGAAATTAAATTACAAACAAAAATTATTCTTATATATTACCCTTATTTTTGTGCTGTTCTCGATAGGCATTGTGCTATTCGAGCAATCGCGCGAGCGACAGCAGAAAACCGCTATGCTGGAAGAAAAACTGGATGCCTACGCTAATGTGGTGGATAAATATTTGCAACAACACCGGCCTATCGACAGCTTATTGTCGTCGCTTCCGGCGAATGTCCGTCTCACTCTTGTTGACAAGCAAGGTGCGGTGTTATACGATAATGCCATTAAAGAACCGGCGGTGTTAGAAAATCATGCACAACGTCCCGAAGTACTGGAGGCAAAGGCCAGCGGGCGTGGAAGTGAGGTGCGCATTTCAACTACCAATCATCAGGAGTATTTATACTATGCTAAACAATTCCCGAAATACTATGTCCGCGTGGCATTGCCATACGATGTAGATCTCCGCGACTCGCTGAAAGCCGGCAATGTTTTTATTTACTTTATGCTACTACTTTTTGTGGCGATGTTGTTTTTAATCAACTATGTGGCCGGACGATTCGGAAAATCAATCAATCAACTACGCGATTTTACGTTGGCTGCCGGAAGCGGACAACCTTTGCCTGCTATTGATTTTCCGGACGATGAATTGGGTGAAATAGGCACAAAAATTGCCGGCAACTATCGTCAGTTAAAACAACAGCAAAAAGAAATTTTCCTCGAACGCGAAAAGTTATTGCAACATGTATATAGTTCCGAAGAAGGCCTTTGCTTCTTTTCAGCCAAGCGGGCGGTGGAGTTTTACAACGGGCTGTTCATTCAGTACCTCAATACTATTATTGACGAGGCTAATAGCGAACCTTTGCTCGTGTTGACCGATGCGGCTTTTGAAAAGCTACATGCTTTTTTGGCAACCCGCCGCGACGACGAAAATTATTTTGAAACTAAAATAAACAAGCAAGGAAAGTATTTTGCCGTACGTGCCAATATTTTTGAAGACAACGGATTTGAAATAATTATAAATGATATTACCGAACAGGAGAAAACCCGCTTGCTGAAACAGGAAATGACCGGCAACATTGCTCATGAGTTGCGCACGCCGGTTACCAGCATCCGCGGATCCTTGGAAACCATACTCGAACAAAATCCGGATGCGGAAAAAACGCGCCAGTTCCTTACAAAGGCGCATCACCAGACCATCATTCTTTCGGAACTAATCCAGGACATGAGTTTAATTACTAAAATGGAAGAATGCCCGCAAGCGTTTCCGGTAGAACCTGTAGCTATTGCATCGCTGCTTGAGGAATTGCGGAACGATTTGGAAATGCCGTTGCAGCAAAAAGATATTACGATGGAATGGAAATCGCTCGACAATGTAGTGGTCAATGGAAACCGCCACTTGCTCTATTCTGTTTTCCGGAATTTGTGCGACAACACTATCCGTTATGCCGGCAACAACGTGCGGATTGCGGTGAATAAATACAACGAAGACAACGATTTTTATTATTTCTCTTTTGCTGATAATGGTGTAGGCATTTCCGACAAATCTCATTTGAACCGTTTATTCGAGCGCTTCTACCGTATTACCGAAGGCCGCACACGCGACACCGGCGGATCGGGGCTTGGCTTGTCCATTGTCAAGAATGCTGTTGCTTTCCATAAAGGTTCTATTGTGGCAAAAAATAAACTAGGCGGAGGATTGGAATTCCTGTTTACGTTGAAGAAAAAGTAAAGTTTAAATCAAAATTTTGTATACGCGGCACAGGTAGATTTGAACGAATATAAGATATATTCTTTTATGGGGCAACGATATTCGGACGTGCATAATCTCAAGCAGATAATGGGTGGGATTGAACACATCTATTTCTTTAGTACCGGTATTTCTTCGGATTTTACCATACAACCGTTTGCATCGTACGCGCGAATTTGGTAATAAAACACACTATCATCGCTATTGAATTTGTCCGTATACTTGGTAGCTTCCGAAAGCGCAGTTAACGCCTTGTATGCATTCGCTTCCGGTGTTTTCCGATAAAGTATACAACCGCTGTAATTATCCTCGTGTTCTACTTTCCAAGTGAGTGTAATGGTGCCGTTTTTCTTTAACGAAGTTTTTAGTTTTGATACTTTTAGGTAGCATGTTTCATCGGCGATCAAGTGTCCATCGTAAGGAACAGAGGGGAGTGATACATTTCCTGTGGAATCTACGGCTGTCAGAAAGTACCGGTAGTCGGTGTTGTTTTCCGCCCACCGATCTGTAAATAGGTGAATACCGGATTGAATTAACGAAGAATTTAGTTGTTTTAGTGTTTGTGTCGAGTCTCCCGGTCGATAGCGGTAAATATTGTATCCCATAATGTCGCTTTCGGCATTACCCAGCCAATTGATACGTAGCGCCTGTTCTTCCTGCACTACGCCGATAATAAACGGTTCGCGTGGCGCTATTACATCCGGCATCCGGCTATTGCGGGGGTCAGAGTATTCACTCATGTTGAAAGCCGAATCGAGTGCGGTAACTTTATAAAAGAAAAAATTCTTTGCATTCTTCGGCAGGCTGTCAATAAACTGAGTGCCCGCAATTGGCCGTGCATTCAGCAGTACGTAATTACTGTTGCGGTTGGCTCCTACCGTCCGATATATCCGGTAACCCATCAAATCTTTTTCGGTATTGGGATTCCATGAAAGAATAAACCGTCCGGTGTCGGCAACTACCAGCAGTCCGGTAGGTTTTGCCGGAGGAAAAATGTCGAGCACTTCGCCGACAGCGGGAAACGAGCGGCCTTCGTTGCCCGACGAGTCAACCGATACCACGTGGTAGATATATACGCCCGGTTCCGGAACCGTGTCGAGATAATTCCGTTGAGCGATAGGCAACAATTTTTTGGTAAGGCGCAAATTTTCTCCTTTACGCCCTTTTTGCCGGTAGATATTGTAGCCTTTCATATCGGGGCTTTGATTGTCTTGAAGCCAAGAGAGGCTTATATCGAGCAACCCGACATCGGTCCGTACAGCATTAGGAGCTATAGGAGGCGTCTTGTCTTTCGGGGTTACGGCTATTTCTTTGGAATAGCCTGTCGGGCGGGCGAAGTAATCAATCCCCTGGATCCGGTAGGTGTAAGTTCCCCCGTTTTGTAATTCTTTTTCGTTGAAAAAAACGTCGGGATAACCTCTGCTCCCGTCTTCTTTGGGTATTTCGGACACCATGAGAGGACGTTTGTTGGCTAATGTAAAAGCCGCTTCACTTTCGGTTTTGCGGTACACATTGATTCCCCAATACCTTTTGGGCTCAGGTTTCCAATGTATAGCTACTTCACTATCACCGGCTATCGCTGAAAATTCTTCGGGCGCTGCAAGAGCAGTGTGGGGGATTGCTTTCAAGTCCGCCGATTTCTCAACCAGTTGTTCCTGTCCGTTTTTCAATTCAAACACTTCGTAGCTGTATGTTTCGCCGGAAACCACCGTAGCATCTTCGTACATAATGCCGCAATACTTTGCATAATCATTGTTTTCCAATGTTTTTAGTATGAGAAAAACCGAAAGAAACCCTTTCACATCGTTCGGTTTTACTTCGTTGGCTATGGCGATATAACGTTTAAGCGATGTGTCGGCCATCAACATTTGCTCGGTCATTTTGTAATCGCCTTTTTTGACAGGATGTTCGGTTAGCTTTACGCGCTGTCCGGTTGCTTGCGTGGTGCGGTAAATGATAATACCTTCGGGGTAGAAAACTTTTTCGTTGTACCACTTTAACCAGATAGCAGGTTGGTCAATGGATTCAGCGTTTCCTGTGACCAGCCGTTCCTGTGCGGCAAGTTGCCATGCGCTTACTGTTAGTAGAATTAGGCAGACGTATTTTTTTGTATATTTCATACTGTAATTAAATTTTAAAATGTAAAGCTGTAGGCTATTGTGCCGATTAATTCACCGGCTTTTTTGCGGCCGTCGCTATTGGAATTTGTTATGCGGTGCAAATAATTGCTATTGAAGTTAATGCTGTGTTTTTGCAGAAACCGGTAGTTTATTGTGAGGCGTGTGGTATTAACGTTGGTGGCCGATGCGGCATAGTTGCTCCACATACTTGTGAAACCTAGCGATGTTTGTAATTTCTTTTTCAAGAATGCTTTACCTACTGTAATCCCGGTGCTGCCTGTGAAATCATCACCCGTAGCCATGCTGTTTTGGTTGGCCGATGCGTTGACTGCAATGCTCCAATCGGTTTCCGCGAAACCTAACCGGTAACCGGCATTAATACCATTCATTTGGTTGTCGTTGCTTTCTATTTGAGTAAATTCATTATTGATAGTGTTGACATTTTGCAGGATTAACGAAAGGTCGAAAGAATGTTTAAGTATATCGCCGGACGTGGAATAAGAAGCGTTGAGTGAAAGGTTGGTGTTGATCTGCGCGTATTTAATGGAATCCTTAACTAAAATTTGTACGGCTTCGGTCGAAGTATTGTAATTGGAAAAATTCAACGAGGTATTTAAGTTTTCGGTAATGGCATACGAGAAGTTAAGGCTCGTGATAAAACGCTTGTCAATGGCTTCGGACTTTTTATCGAGATTGTTGCATTGGTACCCGAAGCTTCCGGAAACATTGATTTTATTTTGCAATAACTTGGCGGTAGCATTTACCGTAATGTCCATTACATTGTTGGTCATGTAGAGCGCTCCCATGGTTTGGTAGTTGGGGTCGATACGCTGAAAAGCGGCTCCGATAGTAAATAATTCAGCTTGGTACTCGGCTTTGATATTGAATGCTTGCGCATAAAAACTGGATGTTTTAGGACGGAAAAGCCGGCCGAGATTATTAGCGTAAGTGAATTCATCGTACACTACATCGGGCTGCCGTGTGTCGCGTGTGTAGGCGCTGAAAGCATACTCGGCAGCCAATAGCAGGTGTTCGCCTATTTTTTGTTTGGTGTTTATTCCAACTACCAAATTTTCTTCAGGTTTCACATTTGTAGTGCTGTCGGAGGCTCCAATAGACTCTTCGCGGTCTTTCCCTTTGAAAAGGATAATGCCTACATTGTTGCTTTGTGTGCCTATAGTCAACATTCCGGCGCCACCCCAGCGTTCATATACCGGCATCTTTATAACAGGTGATAGTGTGTCGCCTACAGGTACGGCTTTGACAAGGCGTCCGTAAAAGGCTTTTCCTTTTATAATAAAATCTTCGGGCATCAGCTCGATACCTCCTCCCATGAATGTCGTACCTGCGTAGGTATAGGCCGACATATTCATGTTGCGCGAGCCGATGTGCGCCGTAATCCAGCGATACCGCGGACTTATACCCACAAAGTTGTAGGACGGTGTGTTGAATGTTTTGTTTTGCGATGTCATGTATAGCGAAAAAGGAGCATCAATAATCCCTTTGAAATTGAAATTGAGATTGGCCGAAAGTGTGTAGGCAAAAGGGTCGCGACGGTTGTTCATACCATAGCTGGAATAGCCCGATCCGCTGGCGCCGACACCGCCGGTAACGGAAAACCATTTGGCTTTTGCAACTTGTTCAATGTCTTGCGCACGTGTTACTCCCCCGCTCAATAATAGAACAGGCAATAATAACAGCAAATAGATATGACGGGATTTTTTCATTATAGTCTTATCTGGTATTACCGGTTACTCCCGTATATCCACAAATTACCGGATATATATTTCTGTATGTTCATTCGGGTCAAGCGGCTGAACTCGTTGTTGGCCGCGCTTTTTGAGTCTATTGTTCGGGTATATACAAAATAGTATTTGCCATCGTCCGATGTCGTAATCTTTGTTTCCATGTTGATTTCACGTTCCAGTATTTTCTGGAAAACCTTGGCATCGGCTAATTTAAAGTAAGAACCTACCACCACATAGTAGTGACGGGTTTGCAGCGAGTCGTTTGTTATACTATCCAAACTGGTGCTGTAAACGGCGATCAGGCTATCCGTGAAAGCCCTTTCGTTGGCATATATTTCAAGTAATTTTTGTTGTTCTTCGTACCGGGAATCATAGGCCGCTTTCGTATTCTCTTGTGTGTTGACCTGTTTTTTTAAATCGGTATTGGCTTGTTTGAGTCTATCCAACTCTTCACTTTGCTGTTGTGCTACTTGCTGCAGGCGGCTGATATTGCTGTGGTTGATAGTTTCGCCGGGAGTAGCCCGTTTTGATTGCCGTGCAAACCGGTAGCCGATGACTACTTCGTGGGTAAGGCCGAATTGTGAACGGTAGTCCGATGCGGCAATGTCACAGTTATAGCCTACTGTTAGCCGGTCGGAAATAATCAATCCGGCGATAATGCTGTAGGCCGATTGTAACTTGTAGCCGGCGCCTATCCAATAGTTATCCATGTAGGTAACACACGCATTGAGCATAAAGTTGAACGGCATGCCCTCGGTCGATTGGGTTACGAACAACGATTTCAGGGCAAAGCGTTCGCTGAAACGCCAATGGTAAGCTGCCGAAAATTCGTAGTGACGGACAAGGCGGTAGGTCAATGATTTTTCGCTGGTGGTATGTTCGTAGGAGAAAGGAGTATTGATCAATTGTTTTACCACGGCGCCTATTTCCAAGCCTCTGAATTGGTAAAGCAGTCCGATGTTGAAATCGAAGTTGAACTTTGACCAGCTACCGCGGAAATCGGCCAATTCCAATGGGTTTTCTACAATGGCTTTATCGAAGTCCAAACTGTTTTGCAGAAAGCCGCCCGATAGGCCTCCCGACAGGAAATGGTGTTCGGCAAGGCGGATTTTGTAGCGGTAGGTGAGCAATGCGCCAATGTTGCGGATAATAGGCTCTATATTGGCATGCAGTGTAAATCCCAGTCCCACTTTTGCATTGTTCAAAGCACCGTCGGCGGTCAGGTAATACTGCTGCGGTGCATCGGGCATGGCTGTCCACAAACTGCGTGTGTGTAAATAGACATTGGCGTAGTCGCTTTGCCCGGCGTATGCAGGATTGAGCAGGAACGGGTTGATCTGTGATTGTGTGAGTACCGGTACTTGTTGAGCTTGTATAACAACGATGAATCCGAGTAGGAAACTGAATAGTAGCGTAAATTTTCTCATAATAAGTTGGACGGGGATTGTGAAAGTTATAGTGGATTTATTTATTGCGCAGCACGGTAATAGCGCCTTTGTATAGGCGATTATTGTCGGTGAATGCGATGAAGTAGTAATAGGTTCCGTCGGGAATCACATCGCCGTGTTTGTTGCGGCCGTCCCATGTGTTTTGATAGTTTCGGCTGCTGAAAATTTCTTTGCCGTGCAGGTCGAATATGCTTACCAGTGCTTGCGGATAATTTTCGATGTTGGTTATAACCCATGTGTCGTTTTGCCCGTTGCCGTCGGGTGTTATCAGCGTGGTTGGAATCACCTGGTAATCGTTGTTGATGGTAACCGTAACCCTGTCGTAATTCACACAACCGTTCTCATCGGTGCCTTCTACCGTATATTCTGTTGTTTCTTTGGGTGTGGCTAGCGGGTTGGCAATGTGGGTTGCCGATAATCCGATAGCCGGCGACCAGCGATAAGAAGTGCCTCCAGTAGCCAACAGCTGTACCGGATAGCCCAGGTTGCCCGTTACATCGGCACCTGCATTAATTGGCGGTAGCGCATACGTTTCTGCTGTTTTGAAAACAGAGTCGGCGCAATGTCCTGCATCGGACAATACCGTTAGTTTAACAAGGTAAGTCCCCGCTTGTGCATAGGTATATTGTAGCTCGCGGTTATTGGCTGTGGCGCCGTCGCCCAATTGCCAGCGGTAAATCAAGTTCTCGGCGTTGTTTATAAATGAGCTGTTTTGTATAGCTACCGGTGTGTGCAAACAGGCATTTGTGACGGAAAAATCAGCCACCGGGTTTTTATATACAACTGCCTGCTTGGTGAGGCGGCTTGCACATCCTTTG
>JAVBNJ010000076.1:0-10702 GCA_031551625.1 Bacteroidales bacterium
GAATGGAAGTGTTATTAGTGGCGCCACGGCTACAACTTATGTACCTACGCAAGCGGGCACCTATACGCGGCAAGCAAAAGACGGTACGTGTAATACGGCCTGGGTTACATCCACCGGTTCGTGGGTAGTAACGGTGGTTAGTATTCCTGCGGTACCTACATTGAGCGCCACCACTACCTGCGAGGGAACTGCCGTAACGTTTACTTCGAGTGCGGTGACAGGAGCGACAGGGTACCAGTGGAACGGCACAGGAGTAACCGCCAGTTCGGGAACAGCGCGCACAACGAGTTCAAAAGCCACAACCGCGGGAAACTACATAGCGCAGGTTCGTACCTATACCACAGCCAGTGGAATCACCTGTTACAGCGCGTATACTTCCAATGTAACAGGTGTGATTGTGGCAACGCCTGCGGTGCCAACATTAACGGCGACCAATCCTTGTTATGGTACGGCTATTACGTTTACGTCTTCTTCTGTGAGCGGGGCCACAGGATATCAGTGGAACGGCACAGGAGTGACCGCAAGTTCGGGAACGGCTCGGACAAAAGCATCTAAAGCTACCACTGCCGGAAGTTATATAGCACAGGTGCGTACGTACAAAACGGCAAGTGGTATTACTTGCTACAGCGCCTATACATCGAATGTAACCGGCGTGATTAAAAATGGCACAACAACAAGGGATGCTGCACCTAATTCATGCGGATGCGCAACAGGCCTTACGGCTGTTGGTGGTGGTACCTATGGAACAGGAAGTAATACGTATACTACTACAGCTTATTGCAGAAATTTATCTACTGACGGAGCTTCTACTTGGACGGGTGCTGGTATAGAAATAAAAATAGCTGAATTGTATGGTTATCGGTATTGCGATTCTGGGGGAACTCCAATTACATGCCCTTCTGGTTGGAATTTTCCAACGCGCAAGCAGTGGAGAATTATAGCACAAGAGTATATAAGCCTTGCGTTGAAAAACAGCTGGTATCACACCTCTGAGAGTGGAAGCATTGAAAATTGGGATGCTATCTACTGCTGCGATGGTAGCTATCGTCCGACAAGGGCAATAGGCACGTTTTACCTGTGGAACCCGTATAATCAGTCTGAAACAAGAGTGCAGGATTTCAGTTGCGCTTACGCCCGATGTGTAAGATAAACAGAAAAAGGAATAACACCTTAATAGTAGTTGAATTATTAGTGTCTGGTAGAACAAAAAGATTGGAAGCCTGTTATTGAAAACTATGAAAATGCATTAAAGGATGAAGATCATCAAGAATATACTTATTTCCAGTTGGTGCACGTATATGAAATGAAAGGTAATAATGCTAAAGCTTGTGAATATTATAAGAAGATTGTGACTACAAACAAAAAATATCTAATCGGCTATATAAATTGCATAAACCGGAAATCTGCAAAGAATTTTGTATCTTTGCTAAAAATCAAAATTTTAGTATGACTTCCGATATTTCTACTTTGCAGAAGACGGCTACACAAGTGCGCCGCGACATTATCCGAATGGTAACCAGTGCCGCATCCGGCCATCCGGGCGGTTCGCTGGGTAATGCCGATTTGATGACGGCGCTTTACTTTCACACGTTTCAACACAAGCCAGCCGAATGGCGCAAGGACGGCAAGGATCAGGAAATGTTTTTCTTGTCCATTGGTCACATAACGCCTGTTTACTATAGCGTATTGGCGCGTGCCGGCTATTTCGATATAAAAGAGTTGGCCTCATTTCGTCAATTGGGCTCGCCGCTGCAGGGGCACCCGTCGCCCGAGTGGAATGTGAAAGGCGTGCACATTGCTTCCGGTTCGTTGGGGCAAGGTCTCTCGGTGGCTTGCGGTGCAGCGCTTGGTAAGAAAATGGATGGAGACAATCACTTAGTATATGCACTGATTGGTGACGGTGAATCGGATGAAGGACAAATCTGGGAAGCCGCGATATTCGCTGCTGCCCGCAAGATTGATAACCTTATTGCTATTACCGACTGGAATGGCCAGCAAATTGACGGGCCTACCGCCAAAGTGCTTGATACCGGCGACCTGAACGAGAAATGGCGTGCCTTCGGTTGGGAAACGTTGCCGATGAAAGGAAACGACATGGCCGATGTGTTGCGCGTACTCGATCAGGCAAAAGCCGCTACCGGAAAGGGAAAACCGGTGATGATACTGATGAAAACAGAAATGGGCTACGGTGTCGACTTCATGCAAGGCACACACGAATGGCACGGCAAAGCACCTAATGCCGAATTAGCACAAAAAGCATTGGCACAACTGCCCGAAACACTGGGTGATTTTTAATAGCCATACAAAGACACAAAACACGTCATTTCGAGAGATGAAGTAACACTTTAAGTGTTTTTGTGAATAAAATTTATTACTATGAAAAAAACATTAAAAATAACCGGAATAGTAATAGTAGTCCTGTTCGCAGCACTGCTCATTTTACCGTTTGCATTTCAAGGTAAATTGGTAGAAATTGTAAAAAAAGAAGCCAATGGTATGCTGAATGCCAAGTTGGACTTCGAGAAGCTGAGTTTAAGTTTTATCCGCAATTTTCCGAAAGCCACGGTAAGTTTGCAAAATTTGTCGTTGGTAGGTGTTGACCGGTTTGAAGGCGATACATTGGTGGCTGCCGACAAAATTTTGGTAACCGTTGATATCAAAAGCATTTTTAGCGATTCGGGCTACGAAGTATCAAAAGTGTTATTGGCGCGTCCACGTGTAAACGCAATTGTACTCGAAGATGGCAAGGCCAATTGGGATATTATGAAACCAAGCGCCGACACTACCACAGTAGTAGCAGAAGATACGACGGCAAGTGCGCTTAAAATTATCCTGCAAAAACTTACTATAGAAAATGCCGATATAACATACCGCGACGACCAAGGGAAGATAAAAGCCGCATTGCGCAACTTGAACTTGTCGTTAACAGGCGACTTGGGCGCCGACTACACCATGTTGAATGCCGCAGCAGGCATTGATACAATCAACTTTTCGATGGATAATATCCCATACCTCTCGAAAGCCTCGTTAGCGCTGGATATGAAGATTGATGCGGACTTGAAAAACAATAAATTTACGCTTGACCAGAATACCTTGCGGCTAAATGCTATTGAGGCGGGCATTGACGGTTGGGTAGCCTTGCTTGACAACGGCTACGACATGGACATTAAACTAAACACATCGAAAATTGATTTCAAGCAAATCTTATCATTGATTCCGGCTATTTATACCAAAGACTTTGCGGGTTTGCAGGCAACCGGCGATGTGCAGTTAGCTGCAACTGCCAAAGGTAAAATGGTGGGCGATGATTTGCCCGCATTCGATGTGAAATTGCTGGTGAATAATGGCCGCTTCCAATACCCGAGCCTGCCGAAATCGGTTGACAACATTGCTATAGATGCGCAGGTAACAAACCCCGGAGGTATCGCCGATTTAACAGAAGTAGATGTGCGGAAATTTCATTTTGCCATGGCCGGTAATCCGTTCGATATTACGTTGAAAGTGGCTACACCTGTGAGCGACGCAGCGGTGAGCGGTACGGCTAAAGGGAAAATAGACTTAGGTGCAATGAAAGAAGTATATCCGTTGGACGAAGGCGTTACATTGAACGGGCAATTGACAGCCGACTTACAATTTGCAGCCCGCCTTTCGCAAATTGAGAAAGAGCAATACGAAAACATTGCTGCCGAAGGCGATTTGTTACTCAAGAATATGGTTTACCATTCAAAAGAAATGCCCGATGTGGAAATCAAGGATGCTGCGTTGAACTTCACGCCGCGTTATGTAGCGCTTAATACCCTGGCTGTACAAATAGGCAAGAACGATATAGCGGCTACCGGACGGTTGGAAAATTTTATTCCCTACGTGTTGAAAGACGCTACCCTCAAGGGTTCGCTCAATGTGCAATCAAATTATTTGAATGCAAACGATTTTATGTCGGGCGATGAAACCGGCGAAACAGCCGGTGATACCACTGCAATGACGGCCTTTGAAGTCCCGAAAAATATGGACTTTACACTCAATGCAAAATTCAAGGAAATTATTTACGACAAAATTGTATTGAAAAACACGGCGGGTAATGTGATTGTGAAAGATGGCAAAGTAGATTTAAATAATCTTTCGACCAATGCATTTGCAGGAACTATCGTACTGAACGGTTATTATAGTACAGCTGCCAATCCTAAAAAACCGGATGTAAAAATGGGCATTGACATTCAAAACGCATCGTTTTCCGAAACCTTCAAATCGCTTGACATGGTTCAAAAAATGGCGCCTATCTTCGAGGCTATGACGGGCAACTATTCCATTAAAATGGATTTGAAATCGTCGCTCGACGAACACATGTCGCCCAATTTGCAAACATTATTGGCCGATGGTTTACTGCAATCGAAAGAAGTGGTAGTTCAAGACGTGCCTGCGTTGAATGCGTTAGCTAAAGCGGCTAACAACACCAGTCTTTCCAAACTTTCGTTGAAAGATTTGAAATTACCGTTTGAAGTAAAAGACGGCCGCGTGCATACTAGTCCATTTGATATTAATACCGGCGCAGGAAAGATAAACCTCTCCGGCTCTACAGGGCTTGACCAGACAATTAACTACACCGGTAAAATGGATTTGCCCGAAACAAAAGTGGCCGGTAAAACCATGAAATTGACGGCTGCATTGACCATTGGCGGTACATTTAAAGACCCCAAAGTATCGTTGAATGCGAAAGAAATGGCTACTGAAGTGGCGAATCAAGCTATAGAAGTGGCGAAAGACGAAGCCAACCAAAAACTCAATGAAGAAGCCATTAAGCAAGCCGCAAAACTAAAAGAAGAAGCGAAAAAAGCTGGAGAAAACCTGATTGCCGAAGCCGATAAACAAGGCAAAAATTTGATTAGCGAAGCCAATAAAACGTCAAACCCGATTGCAAAAATAGCCGCTGTGAAAGCAGCCGAGGCGGCCGCTAAAAAAATGAATGAAGAAGCGGCGAAGAAAGCGCAGCAACTCAATGAAGAAGCCGAAAAGCAAGCACAAAATTTGATTGACAAGGCAAAAATTAACTAGTCGCGTCATTGCGAGGCACGAAGCAATCTTAAGTTACTCAATTATTCTGTTATTATGACTAAAAAATATACCAACGGCGAAGTAACTATTGTTTGGAAACCCGACCTGTGTTGCCACTCGGGAATTTGTGTAAGCGAGTTACCCGAAGTTTTTCAACGCGACAATATTCCATGGATTGACCCGATGGGGGCCACTACCGGGCGGATCATCGAACAGGTTGAGCGTTGCCCGACAGAAGCATTGTCGTATTTCAGGAACGACAGCAAAATATAATTTCGCAATAAAATGAAAAGAAAAACAACTTATGCCGGTTTTAAATTATTTTCCTTCTTATCGGACATCACAAAAGGAAATACATTTTTTGTAAAACACAAAATGTATTTCGGGGCGCTTCTGGTAGGCGTATTGCCTATTTATTCTTGTGGGCAACGAGCTCCATCGAAAATTGGTAATGACGTTAAATTAGCCGATCAAGATGAAGATGATTATTGTGAACTTTATGATTATTACAATGGAAAAGTTTCAGATACTGCAGTGTATCGAATAGCAAATAAAATGCCGGAATTTGATAATTTATTTGGGTATTTTGGAAACGCTATCAATACGGCTAATTTTAATGGCTATGGTTGTTCTATTAACATATCCTTTATAGTAGAGAAAGATGGAAGTCTTTCAAATATACGGATTCTTGGATCTTCTAATCCAACATTTGATAAAGAAGCTATTCGCATATTGAAAACGATGCCTAAATGGAAGCCTGGAACTTGTAAAAAAAAGCCGGTGCGAGTTTATTATGAACATGAGTACTCTTTTAGTTTAGGTATACATAGAGAACACTCCTGGGCAAGCGGAGGAGACTATGCTCCCGAATCTAGAAAAAGGATGGAGGAGATATCTTGTTACCTTGTGGCTGCAGATCCTTATGAAGTCGAATTAGCTCAGTTAGGTCCTATTTATGACGGTGTTGAAGAAATGCCGTCATTTCCGGGAGGAGAAGAAAAAATGCAAGCATATATCAAACAGAATCTCCCGAAAGTAAAAAAAGAGAAGGCTGAAGAACCGGTGCTTATGAGTTGTATTGTAGAAAAAGATGGGACAATATCAAATATTAGGCCTGCTGATTATTTATGGGGAATTTTCAGGGGATCTGTCAAAGAAGTAGAAGAGGCTCGGGTAATACGTCTAATAGAATCTATGCCTAAATGGAAACCTGGCCAGCACGATGGAGAGCCGGTTCGCGTGCGAATAATGATACCTGTTGAATTTGATTAAAGCAATGAGTAAACTCTCGTTACGGCATATCGCTTTTGAGTTAACCTCTGCATGTAATCTTACCTGTAAATATTGCTATAACATTTGGAAAATGCCGGATGCACAGTTGTCGTCGTTCAATTCGTATAAACAAGCGCTTGCCGCATTATCCGAAATTTTTGAACAGGCAGATATAGAGAATATCGCATTTACCGGAGGAGAGCCTTTTTTAGCCGAACGGATGTTGGAACTGGCTCTTTTTTGTCGGATGAAAGGCAAATCGATAACGATGATATCTAATGGGCAAAAAGGAAGCACAGCCGATTATAAATCATTGTTGAAAATAGGTGTAACCCTTTTTGAATTTCCTTTACATGCAGCCGATGCCCGCATACACGATGAGATGACCGGAATAGCGGGAAGTTGGAAAAAATCCATGCAATCTATCCGCACGGTACAAAAGCTGGGCGGCTTTGTGGTTCCTGTGACTGTGGTAACTGCTTATAATGTCGGACAACTTGGCGAAACATTAGATTTGATGGCAAGCATGGGATTGCGCCGGATTATGCTGAACCGCTACAATATCGGTGGCTGTGGACTGGCAAAGCCGGAAAATATTTCGGCAACGCACGAACAATTACGCAATGCATTTCATATAGCCGAAAGAAAAGCGCAGGAATTGCATTTGACAATTACGTCCAACGTGTGTACCCCCACTTGCTTATTGAATCCTGCCGATTATCCGTCCATTGGTTTTGGTAATTGTTCAGACGACGTGCTACGCAAGCCGATAACATTAGATATCAATGGTAATATTCGTTTGTGCAATCATTCACCGGTAATAGCAGGGAATATATTTGAAAAAAATATCCGGGCAATTTTGTACTCGCCATATGCCGAATCGTGGAATAAAATTATTCCCGGTGATTGTGTTGATTGCAAGTGGTGGGGGCGATGCAGGGGAGGCTGCCGGGCTGCATCGGAACAATGTGGCTTAGGCTTGGAAGCTATAGATCCCGTAATGAAACTTAAATTTGCATGAGTATACTCAATCCCATTACTAAATCGTTAGTTATTGCGGGGCCATGTAGCGTCGAAACCGAAGAGCAACTCATGGAAACCGCACGGCAATTGGCTGCTACAGGGTTGGCTCATATTTTCCGGGCAGGCGTGTGGAAGCCGCGCACACAACCCGGAAGCTTTGAAGGTGTTGGGGAGAAAGGACTGCAATGGTTGGTGCAGGTAAAAAAAGAATATCAACTCCCCGTAGCTACCGAAGTGGCCAATGCCAAACATGTGGAAGCCGTACTGAACGCCGGTATTGGCATAGTGTGGATTGGCGCACGCACTGTTACCAACCCGTTTGCTGTACAGGAAATAGCCGATGCACTGCATGGAACAAACACAGAAGTCCTTTTAAAAAACCCAATGGTACCCGACCTTGCATTGTGGATAGGCGCCATTGAACGGATGCAGAAAGCCGGTTTGCGGAGCATAGGAGCGATACATCGCGGATTTTCGGGTTACCAGAAAACAACATACCGCAATCAGCCGTTGTGGCAAATTCCGATTGAGTTGAAACGCCGGTTGCCCGAAATACCGTTATTGTGCGACCCCAGTCATATTGCCGGTAAACGGGAGTATCTGCAAGAAATTTTGCAACGTGCTGCCGACCTCGACTACAACGGATGGATGATAGAATCGCATTGCTGCCCGGCTCGTGCCCTGAGCGATGCCGAACAGCAGGTAACACCACAGGAGTTGGTGGTCTTGTTAAACAATATTGTTAAACGGGCTGTTACATCGTCCGATAGCATATTTTCCGACACATTGAAACGCTTACGCACGCAGATAGATTTTCTCGACGAACAATTACTCGACCTGTTAACGCAACGCATGCGTGTAGTCGATGCTATCGGTGAACAGAAGAAAGCAAGCGGCATAACCATTCTGCAAACGCAGCGCCGTAACGAAATGCTGAAAAACGTTTTAGAGAAAGGTAAGCAGAGCGGTTTTTCTTCCGAGTTTATCGAAGAACTGTTTGAGCTGATTCATCGCGAATCTATCGACAGGCAGGTAAAAATAATGAACGGACAGCGATGAATTTTCATTCGAAAATACGAGGTGAGATACATGTGCCATCGTCAAAAAGCCTTACGCAGCGTGCGGTGGCAGCAGCCATGCTGGCCAACGGAACAAGTATTATACGCAATCCGTCGCTTTGTGCCGATGCACAAGCTGCATTGCATATTGCCCTGTTAATGGGTGCCGAGGTACTCAAACAAGATGATGAATGGTATATTTCCGGCAATTTTCGTGCGCCTGCCCACCCCTTAGATTGCGGAGAGTCGGCATTATGCGCCCGTTTGTTTACCCCTATTGCCGCATTGCACGATTCGCCTGTTGAATTAACCGGAAGAGGCACTTTACTAAATCGCTCGATGAATGATGTGCTTGCGGTGCTCAATACTTTTGGTGTTACCTCCAATTCTCAATTCTCAATTCTCAATTCTCAATTTAAGGGGCCTTTAAAATCCACCCATGCTACAATAGACGGAGGCGCCACTTCGCAAACCCTCTCCGGCTTGCTCATGGCGCTACCAATGGCCGATGGCGATTCGGAAATCCGTGTTCAGAATTTAGTAAGCCGTGCGTATGTGGACATGACCATTGAGTTATTGCGTACATTCGGCATAATAATAGAAAATCAAAATTACCAATTATTCCACATAAAAGGCGGACAATGCTATGCGCCGCAAACCTATACGGTAGAAGGCGACTGGAGCAGTGCTGCCTATTGGTTGGCCACTGCTGCTATCAATGGAAATTTCGTGCTGCACGGATTGCATCGCGATAGCTTGCAACCGGACAAAGCAATGCTGCAAGTGGTGCAAATGATTGGTGCGGAAGCAGGATGGATAGATGATGCGCTTCATGTTTGTTCCGGCGAACGACAACCTTTCCGCTTTGATGCAACCGATTGCCCCGACCTGTTTCCGCCATTGGTGCTGTTGGCAGCTTTCTGTAATGGGCGTTCGGAAATTACAGGAACTAAACGTTTAGTTAATAAAGAAAGCAATCGTGCATTGGCGCTACAGGAAACTTTTAAAAAGCTTGGCGTATCAATAGAACTAACGGATAATACACTAATTGTGCAAGGTGGAAAAGCATTACACGGCGCTGCCGTATCGTCGTTCCACGACCACCGCATAGCCATGGCCGCCGCTTGCGCAGGTCTTTTCACAGAAGGGAAAATCCAGATTGACGATACTGATTGCATAAACAAATCGTATCCCGATTTCTTAATGGATCTCGAATCTTTAACCTTGAATTGATATGAATACGTTTGGACAACATTTCCGGATAACTATTTTTGGCGAATCGCACGGGCCGTTGGTCGGCATGGTAGTCGATGGTTGTCCCGCAGGCATTGCATTGACGGTCGATGATTTTGCAGGCGATTTGCAACGCCGGCAACCCGGTGCACTGGGTACTACTGCACGCCGCGAAACCGATGTGCCGCAATTAGTAAGCGGTGTTTACAATGGTTACTCGACCGGTGCACCTGTTACTGTTTTATTTGCCAACAATGATACGCACTCGTCCGATTACGAACAATTCCGTGCAATTCCACGCCCCGGCCATGCCGATTTTGCCGCATCGAAAAAATGGACTGATTTTAACGACTTACGTGGCGGAGGGCACCTGTCGGGCCGCTTGACGGTGGCGTTGGTAGCGGCAGGCGTGATTGCTAAAAAAATAATTACTCCCATCGAAATTACGGCAAGTCTTAACGAGGTTGGCGGTAGCCTGGAGATAGAACAGGCGGTCGCTGCTGCAATAGCAGAAAACGATTCGGTCGGAGGTATTATTAGTTGCACGGCAAACAATATTCCCGTTGGATTGGGCGAACCGTTTTTTAATTCTATAGAATCGCTGATTAGCCATTTGGTATTTTCGATTCCGGGCATCAAAGGCATTGAATTCGGTAGCGGCTTTGATGCGGCTGAAATGCGTGGTTCCGAACACAACGATGTAATTGTTTCGCCCGATGGAAAGACTATTACTAACAATGCCGGTGGCATTACGGGAGGAATTACAAACGGCAACGAACTATTTTTCCGCGTAGCAGTGCAACCTACAGCCAGTATTGCCAAGAACCAAATAACGGCCAACATCGAAACAGGTAAAATAACCGAACTTGCAGTTTCCGGACGTCATGATGCATGTTTTGCCTTACGTGTGCCTGTGATTGTAGAAGCCGCTACGGCTATAGTCTTAGCTGACTTAATGGCTGAATAATTAAAGATTGTCGTGCCTCGCAAGACGGCGCTTGGCTTCTTTTTACAGGTCAATGAAGCTATCGTCATTGCAAGCGATAGCGAAGTAATTTATACTGCCC